>CAJXOS010000108.1 GCA_913057725.1 uncultured Lewinella sp. | reverse complement strand
CGGCATTATAAAATTTCCCAACACGCTCTTAGTTTTTTGGCCAGCGAGTTGCGACTTAGTGAACGACAATTATATCGCCAAATAAAACAGCTTACTGGATTGACGCCGAATAACTATATCCGTGTGGTACGTTTAAATAAGGCCAAAGAGTTGCTGGAAGCTAAGGCCGTAGTTAACGTTAATGAGGCTTGCAAAGCGGTCGGGTTTCAAAAAGCTTCGTATTTCAGTCGATTATACCAGACAGAATTTGGCCGGACACCATCCTCTTATTTTCGCTAAATTTCAATTTGCCTTCCTTCCTGTTCCGTTTTGGTTTGCTACGTTCAATGAGCGTAATGGCTCCATTTCTGCCAATGGTAGCCCCATTTCTGCCAAAACTTTATTCTTGCGGTATTCTGAGATATATTAGAACACATATTGTGGTACAGGCCAGTCGAGAAGTTGGCAATAGAAGGCAGCAAAGCAGAAGCCTTGTCAAAGTCAAAGACCGGAATGCTAAGTCTTAAATTGCCACAAGTCGTTGTGATAATTGCAACGAAACTTTGTCGCTGAAAACAGATATTGACTTCTTCCCCTAATTAGTTGATCCCTTTAGACTTCTATCTAATGCAGATAAGAGGCGGGTATTCATGTGGCTATAAACCAGCTGACGATGTATAAACACGACCCATTTAATAATGAATTTGCACGGTTTCTAGTGCTTTTGTTGCTCTTGATGTCTTCCGTGTCTTTACTAGCACAAGATGTAACTGACTTAGGTCAGCAGATTCGAAACCTAAGTGCAAATGACCTAAAAATTAATGGAGGCCTTTCTTTTTCCAATACCTTCTATTGGAACAATGGAATTGACCCACGACGTGACCCCTCTCAATGGCGTTTACAAGCGCGACTAAATTTTAGTTTGTTGGGTGCAAATGCACCTTTTAGCTTAACGTTTTCCGACGGTAATCAGCAGTTCAATCTTCCTTCCTATACCTTTCTAGGGATCAGTCCCAAATACAAATGGGCTACGCTACATCTCGGTGATCGAAACCTTAATTTCTCGAAGTATACCCTAAATGGACTCACCTTTCGAGGTGTTGGGACAGAGTTAAAGCCTGGCAAGTTTAATTTCTCGGCGATGTATGGCCGCTTAAGTAGGGCAGTTGCCGAAGATCTCAATAACCTGCAAAGCCTTGATCCAGCGTATGAACGATGGGGGTGGTGATTCAAGACAGGCATTGCTACCGCCCAATATGAATACCAGTTGATTTACTTCTCTGCCTGGGACGATAAAAATTCAATACTAACTCCAGTAACAATAGACGTACTGCCATCAGAAAACAAAATCCTTAGTCTGGTTGGGCGACATAAGATTACGAAAAGGATCAACTTAGACGCTGAAGTAGCTCGTAGTGCCTTCAACAGAGATCGTCGTGCCCCATTGTTTGACGACAGTGAACTTGGAAGAAGCTATACGCTGTTTGGTTTATTCGAACCCAATAGCTCCGGTTCGGTGGGCAACGCAATCAATACGGGCATCGGCTATTACACCAATGGCTTTAGCATTAGGGCCGGTTATGAGCGTATTGACCGGGGCTACCGCACGCTCGGTGCAATATTCTTTAACAATGATCAAGACTATTCAACTTTAAGTATTTCCAAGGCTTTGGTCGAGAACAAACTCACCCTGTTTGTCAAAGGAGGTCTTGAGCGCACTAATTTGAATGATGAGGAGCAAATTAGCAGCAATCGATGGATCGGATCCGGGAATCTGAATTACAGCCCTACTGAAAAACTGAATATCAGCGCCGCTTACTCAAATTTTAGAAACTCCACCAAATTACGTTCCTTCAATAACCTGCTAACACCGGTTGACTCCATTTTCTTGGCGCAGTTGACTCGCACGGCAAGCCTGAGTGCGACCTATCTTCTTGGAACGAAACTGCGTCCGTCGACCCTAAGCCTTGTGCTCTCTCAACAGAGTGCGAATAGCGTGATTAATGACGTAGTACAGTCTGATAGCGAGTCCGATTTTTTCAATGCCAGTCTAATCTATACACAGCAGGTCAAAGAACGAGACCTTCAATTGATCACCTCATTGAATGTGAACAATGCATCATTTACCAACTTACAAACGGTCACATTCTCACCAACTATTGGTGCTAGGAAGCAATACTTAAATCGGCAATTAAGCACTGATCTTCGACTCACCTTCAATAGTATCTACATAGACGGTGCAGCAAACAATACCGTTTGGAATATCAGTTTTGGAACAGACTATCGGTTCCTTAATGATCATAGCTTGGGGCTGACTACTTCCTTTATTCATCGTGCTACCAGACTAGGCGAGTTATCTGCCTTTTCAGAGTTGTACGGACGCTTACTGTATGGCTATCGCTTTAGTAGTCAAAAGAAATAGAATTAAAATTTAACTCCAACACCTTGTGTATGCCTGTGCCCAACTACTTCACGATGAGAATGTCACTTGCTATTGCGGTACTCCTTTTACTGATCACTGCTGCGCCTTTATCTGCTCAGGTTATCTATCCGGTATCGGCGATTGCACAGTCTGCACCACCACATAGTGGTAATTTGGAGGAGCTGGCTTCTCCTGGCAGCAATCGAATTGGTGTCAACTTGATATTAAGGGATGCAGATGAGATTAGTTACCAAGTACGTTTGAGGGTGAGAATCGAAGGTGCAGGTATTGTGTTGACAACCAAAAACAATATCAATCCACCACCCATTACCCTAAGTTTTGGCGTGCCGGTATTATTGACCGGAACTGATCTAGCGACGTATTTTGATCCCAATAATCTTGATTTTAGTGGCTATACATTAGAAGCATACTTACAAAATGGCGGCCTGCCGGATGGTCAGTACAACGTGTGTTTTGAGGTCTTTGATTATGATCGCGCTAATGAAGGTGCAGTGTCTTTAGAGAGTTGTACAAGCATCTTTGCTATCCTGCATGACACCCCAGTTGTACTATCACCAATTGACGAACAAGAGGTAACCTATCCGCAGTATTTGACCCTCCAGTGGCAGGCCCGGCATACGGGTGGATTTCCTACCGAATACACAATCGAGATTTACGAATACGATGAATCACAAGGTATTGCTCCCAACGTGATCATTGAATATGAGCAGCCCTTTTACGAACAAACGGTAATTAGTGTTACTACACATTACTTTACTTCTGCTGATCCTCCCTTAGCATTAGGACAGCAATACATCATAAGGGTTCGTGCGCAGGACCTGACTATGATGAATAGTTTCAAGAATAATGGTTGGAGTGATCTTGCTATTTTTCAATACGGTGAGAGTTGCCCCTACCCGGACGGCATCCAGGCGGAGACTATCAACCATGAATCTGTTGCTATATCCTGGAGTCCCGTTGTCGGATTCAACAATGAATATGTCGTGCGTTACCGCCAGTCCGGTCTGGAGGAAGCTATTTGGTATGAAGACCAAGTGACTAATCCTACTGCCACTTTGGAAAATCTGATTGACAATACCGTTTATGAATATCAGGTTTTTACGCTTTGCGGGGGTACGGTCGATGGAGAGTTTTCACCGGTAGATACCGTTCGAACGGATACCATTTCCGCACCAGTGGAATGTACTTATGATTACACACCTCCACAGATCACCAGTAATGAACCCGCAGACATCAGTATTGGTGATCTATTGAATATTGGAGGTTTTGACTTGCTAGTAGTTGCCAGTGAAGCATCCGTTACAACTCCAGGCGCTTGGAACGGAGCAGGTCGGGTTAAGGTCCATTGGCTACAAATTTGGGTGAATGTTTACTTTGAGGACATCTTCGTAAATGCTGACCGACAGATCTACGATGGGACTGTCATTGCCCCGAGTCAGGGTTTAGAATCCATTGATGGCTTTATTAGTCCGCAGGAAGTCTACGATAACCAGCTGCAATTAGACGCTGAGACCAGTTTTTGCGGCGTACCGATGACGGAGATCAATGACGATATAGAAGAACCAGAGGAAGAAGAGCAATACATACCATTTAACGGAGAAGGCTTTATCGGTAGTTATATAGCCGAACACAATCGCATTCCACCTGTATTAGGCCTCGGCGCCATTGACTTGCCTTTTTCTTTGGGAAGTGGAAACAACTTGATCGCTATTGATGCGATGGAATTTACGCCTGAAGGAGCCAATCTATCTGCCTTTGCATCCTTGGATTTGAGCACCAGTGGAGGAATGGCTTACCTCTCCTTCCGTTCTGATATCGATTTTCATACAAATGGCTTTATAGAACAACCCAAAATCTACCTGGCCCATGATGCCAGTTTCATGGTCATGGAAAAGGCGATGCTCCAACTCTTCGCTGGTGACAATACCTATGTAGAATGGGATTGCCAGGGCGTCAGCGCTGTTAGCATAGAAGGCCAAATTGAGTTTTGTAAAGACCTTGTTCTTGCCGTCGATCCGGAAACCAACACACCTGACACTACTCAAACGGTGACTGGTAGTTTTCTGACGGTCATGCCGGAATGGGGGGATTTTGTTGCAGACATCAGCATTACACCATTCGCCTTAAAGCAGTTGCCGGATTGGACTTGGGAAGTGCAATCGGCAGTACTTGACTTGAGCGATATATATACCCCGGATTCTGTCAATTTTCCAGACGGTTATGAGCATCCTGATCTGCCCGGAGATGATGAAGGCGAAGAAGGCGAAGAAGGCGAAGAAGGCGAACCTATCGATTCTTTGGCGGTATGGAAAGGTTTTTACCTGCAAGAAATAAGCGTACAGCTTCCAAAGAAGTTCTCTCAACGCAGAGGTATGGAAGAGCCTGCGACCATTACTATTGGTGCAAACGATGTTATCATCGACCATACAGGCTTCTCTGGTTATATATTCGGTTACGATGTGGTAAGCCTGGAAGAAGGGCAAATTGGAACCTGGGCCTTTTCCATTGACACCCTTGGAATCGGCATCCAGTCCAACCAATTCATGCAGGCCGATTTTTATGGCAAAATCGTGGCCCCACCTTTCCCGGTGGATACCCTGGGCGTCGCCGCCTTAATCGTCCCAGACTCCGGTTATGTATTGACCGTGGAAATACTGGAAGAGTTAAGTCTGGACATTTGGTCAGCAAATCTGACCTTAGCCGAAAATTCGAGCATATCACTGGATTACCTGGAAGCCGATGATTCCTTTGGAGCAACGGCAGTTCTGCACGGCTCTGCCAGCCTTCAACCAACTGTGGGCAATAGTAATGATCCGAATGCGGACCGAGTAGAAGTCGCGGGAGTGGAATTTCAGGACTTCACCATTTCCTCCAGAGGGCGATTTATCCAAAATGTGGGTTCATGGGCCTTAACTTCCGGTGCAGGAGATCAAATGGCCGGATTCCCTATTGTGATTCATGAAATTGCCCTTATTCAGGACACTTCAGCCAACGAAGTGATTTTAGGCCTGGATGTTTCCGTGAACCTCACGGGTTCCGGAGGAGGAGAGTTTTCCGGACGTGGTATGCTGAGGATTGTGGGAGAGATGGTTTACAATGAGGTCATCGATAGAGATTTATGGAATTTCAAAACGGTAAGAGTGGATGCCCTGTCGGTCGATGTGAGTACCGGAGGTATGGCCTTCCATGGAGCGATCATGTTCTATGAAGAAGACGACACCTACGGGCGAGGCTATCGTGGGGAGGTAGCGGCCACCTTCACTCCGGGGGTCTCTGTTGCTGCTGTTGCCCAGTTCGGGCGAATAGAAGACATGCGCTACTTCTTTGTCGATGCCCTGGTAGCAAGAGATCCTGGTGTACCCATTGGTAACACCGGTTTAGCACTATACGGATTCGGTGGTGGTGCGTACTATAAGATGCGGCAGGAAGGTTTTAACCAGATTGTTCTACCAGATCCTTCTGACCCGAATTCTGCGCCGGACATGATCGAAATTGTCAGTGAATTAGGCGCGTCGATCAGCGGTTCCACTTATGTGCCCGATGCCAGTAGAAGCATCGGAATAAAGGCGATGGTGGTTATTGGTACGGTGCAACGCAACACCTTTATGGGGGATGTAACCCTTAGTGTCAATATTAATAATTCCGGTGGCCTGGTGTCCGTGACCTTGGATGGTACTGGTCGGTTCCTGTCACCGGACAGCGAAAATGCTGCTTTGACCTGTGAGTTAGCCATTGTCTATGACCATATCAATAGTTCCCTGCATGCTACCCTGGGCGTCTACGTCAATCACTACCCCATAACAGGCGGATACGATGACAATTATGCCGGAACCGGCGTTCTCCATTTTGATTCATTGGATTGGTACATCTATTTGGGCGTACCGGAATCGCCGATGTTGCTAAGCATGAATGTGGAGGGGCTGGACCATATCGAACCGCTGGACATCAGTATGGGCGGATATTTCGACATGGGAACTGTAATACCGGCCTTTCCGCCACTTCCGCCACAAGTACAGGAAATCTTAGGACAACTGGATATCGTGGATCGGAATGATACTAGATTCGCCAATGCACAAGGCGTACTCTTTGGGGCAAGCCTGGATTTTGATATGCCTGGTCTAGAGTTTCTGATGTTCTATGCCTCATTCAATGCCGGGGCAGGTTTTGATGTGATGCTAAGACATTATGAAGGAGGGGTATGCAGTGGCGACGCCAACGACCCGAATGCCCCGACGCCAGGTATCAATGGATGGTACGGCAGTGGGCAAATGTATGCTTATATGCAGGGTGAAATCGGCATCAAAATAACCCTCAATTACCTCTTTTCATCGGAGACAATCCATGTCAATATCCTGGAAATTGGTGCCGCTGCCGTTCTGCAGGCGCAAATGCCAAACCCGCTGTGGGCAAGAGGCAGAGTCGGAGGATACTTCAGCGTCATGGGTGGTTTAGTAAGTGGCAGCATGAGCTTCAAGTTTGAAGTGGGTGAGAAATGTGATATATGGGGGACTAACCCACTGGCAGGAATTGAGTTCATAGGAGACACCTCCCCGGACAACAATACCAATACAGATGTCGATGTATTCCTTAAGCCACAGGCCACCTTCAATATCCCGATTGGCGAAACCATTCATTTGGAAGACGAAGATGGTAATTCCTTTTACTATCGCAGCCAAATTGAAGAATTTAGTGTCAAAGATGCGGATGGCAACCCCATCGCAGGAGATATACAGTGGAACAATACGCAGGATGTCGTAGCACTCAGGCCTACTGATGTCTTGCCGGGTACATCAGACCTGGTACTAACTGTACGCCTCCAATTTGAGAAAAAAGAGGGTTTTAATGGTGAATGGGAGTCTCTATTAAATGGCGACGGATCACCGGTAGAGCAAAGCCGAATTGTGAATTTCATAACGGGGATTCCACCGAACTATATTCCAATCGACAACATTGCTTATAGCTACCCGATTGATCGCCAACTTAACCTCCATAAGTCCGAATCCGGTAGTGGATATATTCAGTTGAAACAAGGGCAGGACTATCTCTTTACTGATGAGGAGTTTACACAAAAAGTGCGCTATGTCCAGAACACGACGACAGTAGCACAATACGATGTCGGATATAACAATGCATCCAATCAGCTCGGCTTCCCGATAGCCTCTGAAGCGTTGGCCAACAGTACCATCACTCAGGCAGCTATCCTGTCTATCCCCATCAATTCGGAAGGAGCCGTTGATGAAAACGTGGTCGGTACGACTACCGAATTATTTTCCAATCAGGATGAGAACACAGAGGATCCACCAGAAGGCGAAGAGCCCAACTTCACGGAGATTCTGATGCAGCAGCAAGAACTGGAAGCACAATTGCAAGCCTCGAATGAAGAGGTTGTAGCGACCATCAACTTCAGAACCAGTATGTACAACACCTTCAGTGAGAAGGTGAATAGCTTGACTGTCGAGCAATCCTGGTTCCTGCCGGTGTTGATTGACCCTAATCAACCAAATGGCCTTTCGATCGATGACCTGGGGCTCTTTCTGGATGCAGGCGAAGGCTTCGACAAGTTTGACATGCGCGGATACTTCAATGGAGAGGAGGATATTCTCCCGCTAATTTCCCTGGAAGCAGATTTGAACGTCACCGGTCAGCAATGGTACAATAGCCAGGTTTATGGCCATATGCACGAGCATCTACCGACGGCCCTCATTCAATTGACCTGGAGAGACCCTGCTGTTCTAGGGTTAATCCCGACAAGAGCGATGAAGACTGCACAGTATGCTCCGTACGACAGTCCGGAATTGTCTGATGATGACATCGCGAACAATACCTGGGATTTACCAGCGCAGACGGTGATTATGCGTTATCAGATTCCGTACAACCTGCTGCTGGATGACTTCGATTATCGCGAACGGATTGCGATCGTCTACTATAATCAGCCTATCCCTCCCCAATTGCTTCCATTTTACAATGGATTGTTCCCTTATCCGGAATATGGCACCTATCGATTCAAAGTAAGGTATCGCAAACCGGGCCAGCCAACCGGGCCGACAGTCCGGGAAATGGACATTGATTATGGAACCTCAAACTAGAAAAGAAGCCGCCTAAATTATGAAGATCTCAAATGTCATAAAGTACTTGTTCGTGCTCTTGCCAGTGGTAGGATTGGCGCAGAGTCCGACCGTTGAAAAGGATGCCTTATTTATGCTTGGCAGAAGCGGCACGAATGTGATTAAACTACGATGGGCACCAAACAACTTCGCTCTTTGGCAGGCATGCATCAAAGAAGGGGTTGTGTTGGAGCGCTATACCATGAAGCGTGTCGGTGAATTACGCCCTCCAAGTGAGCGCCAAAAGGTAGTTTATCCCACCCAAAATCCAATACTCCCTGAGCAAGACCAGACTACCTGGGCTGCTATGGCTGATACCAGCGACTATGCAGCAGTAGCAGCACAAGCCATGTTTGGCAGTTCTTTTGAGCTCAGCAATTCAGCAGTGACAGCGGATAATTTATCTGCCCTCATCAATCGAGCAGAAGAACAACAAAACCGCTTCAGCTTTGCCATGTTTGTTGCTGATCAATCCTTCGAGCTAGCCAAGGCTATGGGCTTGGGCTTTGAGGATCGCAATATCGGTAGCAATGCACAGTACTTGTACCGTGTCTATCCTGCCGCCGAAATAGCCCCTGCTGTGGACACTGCCTATTTCTTAGTCAGCACCGATGAACCTTATTTATTGCCAAAGGTGACGGAGCTCAAAGCTGAATTCAAGAACCGTCAGGCGATCATCACCTGGAACAAGGGGCGAAGCCAAACCTTCTATAGTGACTATATTGTAGAACGCTCGGAAGATGGCCTTACTTACCAATCTATTCACGCTAAACCATTCGTTGGCTTGGAGCAAGATCCGTCCTTGGATGCAGAATATGCGCTCCGCTTAGACGAACTGCCGGCAAACAACGTCCCGTATTTTTATCGAGTCCGGGGACGTACCATTTTCGGCGAACTCGGACCCGCATCCGATCCCGTACAAGGGATGGGAATTGATCCCCTTCCAACAGTCTTTCCGGAAGTATCAGAGATTCTAGCGAATGACCAGGGGGGCTTAGTACTTGCCTGGACCTTTGCTCCTGATGCGAATGAGAAAATTGCCGGCTTCAAGGTGTTGCGTAGTAGTAGGGCAAAGGGTACTTATTCTGTCATCTCCGGCGATCAGCTAATGCCTGCGACGGCCAGAAGCTTTGTTGATGAACTGCCCATGCCAACCAATTACTACAAGGTTGAAGCCTGGGATGCCTATGGTCGGAAGATCTCCTCATTTGAAGCACTTGGACAAGTAGAGGATTCCACTCCGCCTGCCCCTCCGCAGGATATTAGGGGAAAGGTCATGCCTGATGGCAAAATGGTACTTACCTGGAAGAAAAATACGGAACCCGATTTGGCCGGTTACAGAGTCTATCTGTCTAACAACCCCACAACGGAATTTGCACAGACTACCAGTGCTGTCGTGCCTCGAAACTACTTTGTCGATTCTGTAAGCCTCAACACTTTGAGCGAGAAAATATATATCAAGCTCAGAGCAATTGACCTACGCCAAAACCGATCTGAATTTTCTGAGGTGGCCGTGGTATTAAGGCCCGACACTATTCCGCCTTCTGCACCTGTATTTAAGGATGTAGTAGCAAGCGATCAAATGGTTACGCTAGCCTGGGCATACAGTTCCAGTCCAGATATTCAGCAACACGAATTACTGCGTCGTCCTATTGATGAAGGAGGAAATTGGGAAACCATTCACACCGTTGGCTACCTCGATAGCGGTAGCTTAGGAAGCTTCCAGGACAGCCTCGCCGAAAAAGGAATGCAATACCATTATCGCCTGGTTGCTGTGGATGACAACGAGCACCGAACAGCATCGAAAATCGTGCGCTCTGGCATCATCGATAATGGAATTCGACATGGCGTAAGTGATGTCGAAGTCTACGCTGATCGACGAGCAAAGACCATTGATTTGACTTGGCGGTACAAGGCCGGGCGCGGATTCCGGCATTTCGAGATATATCGAGCGCAAAACGATGAAAATCCCAGGGTATATCAAATTGCCAAAGCAGAAGAAGTTTTTGCTCAGCTTCATCGCCGAAGCGGCCTATCCCTTTACCAGTTTACAGATGGGAATCTTCGTATGCAAACTGGCTATACCTATCGCATACGGGCCGTTTACGAAAATGGTGCACAATCCCCCCTCAGCAAAGCTGCTGTTATCCAGTATTGATTCAGCCATATCCCAGCTACAAAATACCTTCACCATGCCTATTAAAAGATATTTGCTGCCCTTATTTACCACCTTGTTTTTATTACTATGCTGTAGAGGCTATGGCCAACTCCGCGTAACGGTTCGTTTAGTGAGTGTGACACAAACTGGTCCAGCTGGTCCTAATCTTCCCACAGGTTGGAAATCCGAATATCTACGTTTGCGGCAGAATGGGGTTGTTTTGGATGCTGTAGATGAATTTGGATGTGTGAGTTATCCGTTTTTTGCGAATGGCGCAACAGTTCCGTTATGGCCGCTGCCGGAAGGTGCTTATACACATACTTTAGATTATTACAACGGTTTTGACCTGAATAGTTGGATCCACCTATATTTAAAGAATCACGGATGGTGGGAATTAGATTTCAATATTTGCGAGTCATTTGCCCCTGGTCAGAGTTGGGCGAATGGTTGGACTCTTGAACGACCTGTCTCCATTACCTATTTTGCTGATGAGGAAGGAAAAATAGGGACATTTAATGTGGTCATTGAAGGACAGTCCGCTACGGGCCAAGTCGTTACGCATCCGTACCATTATTATTATGAAGTAAGCTATGAACTAAACAATGTCATTGAAGATAGGCTTGTTTATAAAACAACCGATGGGACAACTATAACTTCTGTTTGTGAAGGACAACAGTATCGGCTTGAATTACCCTACAAAAATGGCAGTAATGGCACCCCTTACAGTGGAGGTCATTTTTGGTGGGAAAGAAAAGTACCTGGTGGTAGCTGGACGCCCATACACGGTGAAGCAATTCGCCGCAACTACATTGATGTCAACGCTACTTTTCCCAAAACAGAATACCGTGCCCGTTTGGTAAGCAGTGCAGATTATTTCGGAGATCGGAATGTCGATGCTAGTTTCAAATCCGAAAACAATACTTTAACTGTATTTCCCAGTGCCCCCACAGACGTAGACTACAGTGCAGTGTTTTGTGGAGATGCAGAGCCAAGTATCGAGATTATTGGTCTATCAAATGCTATCATTGGAAGAGAGTATAGATTTAGCCTGGCTCAGGTACAACCAGATGGCACTACACTTCCTGTTGGAGGTAATCAACCCATCATAACTTATACTGGTCAAAGTCCTGTTGTCACTTTAAGCGATTTCGGTGATGCAGGAGACTATCTACTATACGTAACTGCGGTGATTGAAGGAAATATCGGCAATTGCACAAATACATTTCCTATTGCTGTGCGAGAGCTCGCTGACCCAGAATTAACAGTAATACCATCTGATGTTCTTTGCCACGGACAAAACAATGGTAGGATTCAGATAGGAGTCGTTAATGAGAACAACGCTGCCGGCGATCAATTTACTTATGAAATAATAGATGAAGCAAGTGGAGAAGTTCTTATAAACGAGACTATTCAGGCAACATACGTTGATTATCCTTTACCAGCGGGTACTTATACGGTCCGGGTCACTAACGAGGCCGGTTGTGGAGTGGAATCCTCTGGTTATATATTGAATGAGCCCCCTGATTTCCCATCGATAGTGGTGACCAAGGAAAGTACAGTAACTGCCGCTGACGGGACCGTTTATGATGCTGCCTGCAGAGATGGTGATGCAGTTATTGGTGTGACCCTATCAGGAGGGGTAGTCCCCCCCGATGGCGGACCGCAACTCTATACTGTCTACGTCGGAAATGATCCTCCTTTCATTGGAGCCGAGGCTGGCCAGCAATACTTATTCAATGTCAGCGCCGCCTTTGAACGTGTTATAATAACATTCGAAGATGCCAATGGCTGCCTTGATGAGGTGGACATTCCGATTGTGGCTCCGGAAACAGCTATTACTATTGATCCAATTATTACCGAATATCCATCCAGTTGTGAAAACAATGGCGAAGTTGATATCAGCGGTACCGCCATTAGTGGCGGATTACCTCCGTATGAAATTTACCTCAATGACGTTCTGACCTTTACCAGCCCTCCAAATGACAACCTGATACTAGACGGCCTCGGGCGTGCTATTCATACGATTAAAGTAGTAGATCAATTGGGGTGTGAAAAAACGGAACAAGTTGACTTACTAAATACGGGAGCAGCGTTTATGTTTAGTTCAACGCTTGGGTTACCTCCTAGCTGTAACGGTTATTCTGACGGCGAAATTCAATTCAGTATCACGGGAGGCAATACAAGTTGTATCATGGACCCTGACCCTTGCAACCCCGATGACTACTGGTATAAGGTTAACGACGGACCATTTGTGCCATATGTACCTGATCCTCTTTTTGTAACCTTAGACAACTTGGTGGGGGGACAATATATCATAACGGTAAGAGATGCAGATGACTGTGAAATATCTACCACCATTAATATTTCTGATCCGGAGCCCATCCTTATTTCTCGTGTAGACATAAGCCAACCGGTCCCCTGCCGGAACGAAGATGCTACTGTCACTATTCATACCACCGGGCCAGGCTTTTTTATACCTCCATTTGAGCCTTACCGCGATCTATACATTAATGGGATCTTTCAAGGTAGATACGACAATATCGGGTCTATTGATTACCCCTTACCTCCCGGAACTCACACGATTCAGGTAGTTGCCGGTGATGATGAGGTGGTTTTTGACTGCGCATCCAATATTGTGGAGGTTACTATTGAGAATCCTCCTGTGCTGGAGTTTAACTTGGATGATTTTACCGATGTCAGTTGTCCTGATGCTACTGATGGCAGCGTAGAGCTATCCTTTACAGGAGGAGTACGACCCTATGCCATAGAAATCTATACAGACATTCGCACAGCTTTTGAGGTAGAAAACTACAATGCAAACAGCCTTTCCCTTGGAAATTTGGCTCCCATTTGTTTTTCCTGCGGTGAAGTAAACTATGAAGCAAAAATTACGGACGATAACGGCTGCGAAAAGTTTGTGAACTTTGTTATTGGTGAACCCGACCCAGTCATTATCCATGTTGTTAACAGCACTTCGCCCACCAATTGCCTGGCGAATAACGGTAGCCTAACCTTAAGTGCCAGCGGTGGAGTACCACCTTATGAATTCGCGCTTAACTCATTGAATTTCTTTTCTGAAACCTTCTTTCAAAATGCGGTGGCCGATAACATGGTCTATGTGCGTGATGCCAATGGCTGTATGGGTAGCCTGCCTGTTCAACTATCACCAAATACCATACCCTTGACGGTATCGGTGCCAACGGTATTGCAAGACGACTACAGCCTTTGTGGAGGCACTGCCGGCAGTGCATCTTTTACCGTCTCAGGTTTTGCCGATCCGCTTACTGTAGAGGCAATTTCCTGCGGCCCGGACCCCGTCCTTCCTACCATCACCGTCAATCCAACAGCTGATCCTTCCGGGGAAGTCCGAACCATCACCCTCGAAAATCTAACAGAAGGGGATCATTGCTTCCTGGTGTACGATGGTTTTGGGTGTTCAGAATTTCTAAGCACGATTACAATTGGTGCCCCGGCTGAACTAACGATCGACTCATTGACAGCGACCAATGAATCCTGTCTTATGGAGAGTTTCGATGGTACATTGACCGTGGAAGCTATTGGTGGAATGCCTCCCTACACCTATTCTACCGGAGACCAAACATTGACCAGTTCCGGAGCTGTGACATTCACCGGCCTGGAAGCTCGTGAGCATATTGTCTCGGTACAAGACAACCTTGGCTGCGTTAACGGTCTTTCGGCAACCATATACGCTAATTCCGCCGTGGCCGCCAGCACAACCTATACGAACAGCCAGGGGTGCCCCGGAGTGGATTTTCGCCAAGATGTAAGCTTAACTGGTATTGGTGGGCAAGGGCCCTATAGTTTCAGTTGGGAGGATGGCGTCACTGGCGACTTTCGATCAGAACTAGCAGAGGGAAATTATGCTGTGACCGTCCAAAATGCAAACGGCTGTACCAGAGCATTCATGGTGAATGTAATCGCACCGCTCCCTCTCTCTTTGACAACCACAGGGAGCATCGATAACATATGTGCAGGTGCAACCAACGGCAGTGTAGAACTCTTAGCGGAATTCGGTGCCGGAAACTATCAGTATTCCATCAATGGAACGGATTACCAATCGAGTGCTACTTTCTCTGGCTTGGCCAGTGGCACGTACACCGGCTATGTAACAGATGCACTGAATTGTGTGACCACTACCGCTTTTGAAATATTGACTATAAATGACCTGGATGCTTCAACCGTGGCTACCAATGTAAGCTGCGCAATGAGTAATGATGGGATGATCGTAGTAAACCCCTCAGGTGGAACTGCCCCATTTGAATATGCGATGAACGGCGGCGCGTTTCAAAATGAGAACGAATTTACCGATCTCGCACCCGGCACTTATTCCGTGGTGGTACGAGATGAAGATAATTGCGAGCTCAGCCTTCCGGATATAATAATTACGGAGCCGGTACCTTTATTCTCTAATGCATTCGAAACCCTCTCTGCCAGTTGTGGTCAGGCAGATGGAGAGGCAGAGGTGCAGGTTTCGGGAGGAACGGAGCCTTATTCCTATATATGGGATAACAACCCGGCCCTGAATACTGCGGCTGTGAGCGGACTGCTTTCCGGTACACATACCGTAGTGGTTACAGATGCAAACGGCTGCACCAATACGGAAACACTGGTAATTGCAGAGCTTCCACCACCTTCAATAGTCAATTTTCTAACAACCACAGAAGCCTGTGATATGGCAGATGGCACCGCACAGGTAATCGTTACCTCCGGTAGTCCGCCATTCACTTATGAATGGGATAATAATCCTGCATTGAATCAAGCTACTTTGATAAATGCCTCGGCAGGTGATCATACGGTGGTTATTACCGATAGCCGCGGTTGCCAGGTATCCGGTACCGTAACTATTGGAGAAGAACCAGAACTGCTCATTACCGGCTTTAATACTATAGGGTCCGCTTGTGACCTGGATGGAGAGGCAGAAGTTTTATTTATCGGTGGCACCCCGCCTTACATGTATGAATGGGACAATGACCCAAGTTTGAATCAGCCTATTTTGATCAATGCGGGACCAGGGGAGCACTCGATAGTAATCACAGACTCTCGTGGTTGTACCCAAAGTAGTACCGTGACGATTGAAGAGCTTCCTGAACTAGCTATTTTATCTTTTGAAACAACGGATGAGGCCTGCGATCAGCAGGACGGTGTGGCTAGTGTAGTTGTTGTTGGTGGAACACCTCCTTATAGTTACTTGTGGGACGATGATTTTAACCTAAATACCGCCTCCGTTTCTGGTCTGTTGGCCGGTGATCATGAAGTTTTAATTACTGATTCTCGGGGTTGTGAATTGCTGTTTGAACTTACAATCGAAGCTACTACTCCGTTGGAACTTGAAGCAGCAAACATAGTAGAGGAGTCATGTGGTCAACAGGATGGCCAAGCAGAAGTAATCGTTTCTGGTGGAACTCCGCCTTACACCTATGAGTGGAACGATAACCCGGCTTGGGATGATCCACAATTGATTGGTGTGTCTGCAGGTATTTATCAAGTCCTCGTTGTAGACAGCAGAAACTGTACACAGATACTTGATATTGAAATTGGAGGCAATGATGGCCCCGAACTTTTGTCAATTGATTTAGTGGACGAAGCCTGTGGTCAAAGTAATGGGGTTATTGGTGTAGAAATTATCGGTGGGACACCGCCTTATACCTATGAATGGAGCCCTTCAGTGGAATTCGAAGAAGGTGATTATGCCTTTAACTTACCCGCCGGTATTCACACCTTGACAGTGACCGATGCAAATGGTTGTACGGAGGAGGTTTATCAAGAGTTGTATGAAATTCAAGGTCCGATTTTACAGATGTTGACTGTAGAGAACGGGAGTTGCGGTACTGCAAGTGGGGCGATTAGTGCTATGATCGTTGGTGGCACCCCGCCGTATAGCTATGGCTGGGCGCACGATCCTTCTCTGGAGGAAAACGAAGCAGTTAGCTTGAATCCGGGAGATTATTTCCTGCTTGTCGAGGATGCACTGGGCTGTACGCTGGATGTGATGGCTACGATTGAGGCAGAGGATGGCCCAATTGCTACTTTGGCGCAATCAAATCCATCTGATTGTGGCTTAAATAATGGATCACTTGCAATCGGGATAGCGCAAAACTCTGGTACACCGCCTTTTAGTTATGCTTGGAGCGATGATCCAACGGCGACCACTTCAACTCGAGAAGGGCTTGCCCCAGGTGACTATACCGTTACGGTATCGGATGCCAATGGCTGTAGTGATGTCTTTACTGCTAGCGTTATCCCTGCCGATGGGGTAATGATTTCGGAGGCAATGACAACTCCAAGTGCGTGTGATCAAGCGAATGGATCTGCCAGTATCTTGACCAATGGTGGACAAACGCCATTAACCTTTAGTTGGAGTTTTAACCCTGCCTTTAATAGTCCGGTTGCCAATAACCTCGCCCCAGGTAGTTACGTGGTAACGGTGACGGATGCTGCGGGTTGCTTTGACGTAACGTCTGTTGAAATTGAGGATGCAGGAGAAATCGAATTATCCGTCCTTACCGCTATCAACAGTAATTGTCAAAACGGACTAGGTCTTATTGAAGTACAGACCCAAGGAGGGTTAGCACCATTCTCGTACACTTGGAGCCATGATGTATCTGCTGAAGGGCCCATCCAAAATGACTTGTTTGCAGGCGAGTATTCGATTACTGTCATTGATGCCAATAATTGTCAGGAGGTGATTTCTCAGAGCATTGAATTTCAAGCTGGTCCACAGTTGAGTGTAGAGAGTCAAGCCAATGCTCTATGTACCCCTGGTAATGGGGGAGCTATTACGGTAAGTGTATTGGATGGAGTTCCACCCTACGATTTCCAATGGAGCCATGATTCGGAACTAAATGAAGCTGCTGCGGTAAACCTTGTTCCTGGTGATTATGCGGTAACAGTAGAAGATATAAACGGATGCGTTGATGTGATAGAAGCGGTAATTGAATTGGAGGAAGGCCCTACTAGTAGTGTTCTTCAGCAGCAGAATAGTTGTGGAGGGGTGGAGAATGGAAGTTTGCTAATTGGTACAACTGGAGGAACGGGTGCACTAGAATATGAATGGAGTCATGACGCTGGACTGGATTCTCCAATTGCGACTAATCTTTCTCCCGGTGACTATAATTTAATAGTGAGCGACCAAAATGGATGTACTTCTGAATTGAGCGCAACGATCATCCAGTTGGAGCTACCTTCTCTTGCACTCGAATCAGTTGAGTCTGCTGTTTGTACGGCTGCTAATGGACAAGCCACTGTAATGGCATCTGGAGGAACTGGACCCTACCATTTTGCCTGGAGCCATGACGCTGGACTTAACTCTGCTACCGCCACTGATTTGATTGCTGGCGCATACCAAGTAACGGTGACCGATTTTGACGGCTGTAGTGATGCATTATCCTTGGTGGTGGATGAGCAAAATGATCTATCATTGGACATTTCTGGAAGCATGAGTCTCTGCGAAGGAACTAGTGGTTTCTTAAATGTAACTGCTGTGGGAGGAACAGCTCCATTTGATTACTCATGGAGTCATGATCCACAGGTGAATAGTGAGCAGGTTACTGGATTAAGTGCGGGGGATTTTTCGGTCACAGTAATTGATACGAATGGTTGCACCCAAAATATTTCTACTTCTATTGAATCCTTAGAAGCGCCTTCTGTCGCGATGGTCGAAAGTACACCGACGGATTGCAATGGGGCGACGGGAAGTATTTCTGTTCAGCCAGTTGGCGGACTCGAACCCTATTCTTATAGCTGGAGTCATGACGCAGGTGAACAAGGAGCTGTCGTAACAAATTTGGCTGTTGGTTTATATACGCTCTCTGTCACGGATGCACAAGGCTGTATACATGTGGAGAATTTCACTATCCAGGCGGAAGGTGGCCCTGAAACTGTAACGGAGCAAGTAGAAGCAGCCACTTGTGGAGAGCCCAATGGTAGCGCTATGCTTAGCATTAATGAGGGAGAAGGTCCGTTCACGATTAATTGGTATTCAACAATGGATACGAATACGTCTCTAGGTACAACCAACATACTTATCGGACAATTTGCCGGAGATTATCTGGTTGAGGTCATCGATGTAAATGGATGTATCAACACCAGCCTGGTTGAGATTACAGAAATACCAGAAATGACTTTGTTTACGGAGACGACAGCTCCACTTTGTTCTGGAGACGATAACGGTGAAGCAACTGTGAGCGTTATTTCGGGCGGAATCCCTCCGTACACTTATGCTTGGTCAAACGGACAAACAGGTGCAATGGCCACCGGTTTAGTAGCAGGTGTTCACTCGGTTTCGGTTACGGATATGAACGGCTGCGTAACTATTGCTAGCGCGATGGTCTTAGATACAGAAATACTATCCACTTCTGTAAGCTTGGATTTGCCGGCTTGTGAATCTTCAGACCTTGCGACTGCTACAGTTGTAGTGACTGGCGGAACAGCGCCATATTCTTATCAGTGGAATGATACTAACACACAAACAACCGCTACTGCTTCTAATCTGGTCCCTGGTAGCTATGAAGTATTAGTGCAAGATGCTAACGATTGCTTCTTGTCAACCAATGTAGAAGTACCGGAATTAGAGGCATTGTCTCTATTAATTGAAAGTATTCAAGCACCTGCCTGCGATAATTCTAGTGCAGGAGCGGCAAGTATTACCGCTAGTGGCGGAAGTGGCGACTACACTTATCAATGGAATGACCCACTGCTACAAACAACGCCTGTTGCAACTGACTTAGCCCCTGGTACTTATACAGTGCAAGTACAGGATCAGAATAGTGATTGTACAGCGACCTTAGATGTTGAAATTCCAGAGACTGCAGTCATTGAACTCGAATTAGTCACGGTCACACAACCCACTTGCACTGATGATGAGAATGGATCAATTAGCATTGCTGCTAGTGGCGGAAGTGGCGAATACACTTATCAGTGGAATGATCCATATAATCAAATGACACCTATGGCTAGTGGTCTAACACCAGGGGATTATACGATAACAGTATTTGATAACGGAGGATGTTCCACGACTCAGAATTTCGTACTAACGGCAGAAGGAGAGCTGCTCGCTAATATCAGCGCGGTCTCGGCTCCTACTTGCGATATTTCCACCGATGGCATGGCTACTGTTACAGTTGTTGAAGGCAGCGGTAACTACAATTATCAGTGGAATGATCCATTGAGTCAAACCGGTGCCACCGCAGAGAATTTACCTCCTGGGACTTATTTAGTTTTGGTGGAGGACGATAATGGCTGTTCCGTGGAATTGGAGGCAATTGTGCCGACTACATCGTCCATTGATATCGAGGCAGATACGAGTATAGATCCTACCTGCTCAGACACAGCGAATGGTATTTTATCTGTTTCTGCATCTGGTGGTGATGGCGATTACACTTACACTTGGGATGATCCGGATGCTCAAAACACTGCGATTGCTACTGATCTCTTAGGGGGGAGTTACACAGTGACGGTTATGGATGGTAATAATTGTTTTGCTTCGGCAACATTCCTCCTTGAGGCACCAGAGCCCATTGAGATAGCAGTAGAATCATCTACGAATGAAAGTTGTGTTGGTGAAAATGATGGCATAGTGACTACTACTGCATCAGGTGGAACTGGTGTGTTGAGCTTTGCTTGGGATGATCCTGCTTTCCAGCTTACGCCAACAGCCTCAAATCTGCCGCCGGGTACCTACACTCTTCTAGTCACTGATGAAAACAACTGCCAAGGTATGCTTCAAGCGGAAATTCAAGCAGCTGTGCCCTTGGAGCTAGCGATTGAAGAAAGCTTACCTTCCTGTGCCGGTGATGCTAATGGAGCTCTAACGGCCATTCCTTCAGGAGGTGCGGGTATGTACACCTATGTTTGGAATGATGCCATGCAGCAGACCACAGCCACAGCTGCTGATCTCGGAAGTGGCTTTTATGGGGTCACTGTTACAGATGTCAATAATTGTGAAACTACCTTAACTACTGAACTTGTTGATCCAGAACCTTTGAGTTTAACCTACACCACTGTCAACATCAATTGTGTAGGTGTGGATGATGGCTCAATTAGTGCAATAGCTACTGGTGGCACAGGAACAATTAGCTACCAATGGGACGATCCCATGGCACAGACTACAGCAACCGCTACTAGCCTAGCAGCAGGGACCTACCAGTTGCTGATTACGGATGAGAATGGTTGTGAACTTTCGGAACAAATTAATATCCTAGATGAAGCAGTGCCCCTAGAGGTCTTGTCTGAAGTAATTACTGATCCGACCTGTGAAGGCGCAACAAACGGTTCAATTATTGTAGATGTAGAGGGGGGAGCGGGAGAGCTCGATTTTCTTTGGTCATCTGGGGCCACAAACAGTGATTTAACCGGTGTACCAGAGGGGACGTACCAATTAAGTGTCACGGATGCAAACGGCTGTGTGACTTTACTTGACTATGTCTTGACGTCCCAGGCTATTGCTTCAATCGATTTAGGAGAAGCAGACACCATGATTTGTGCCGGGCAAGTATTGATTTACGATTTCACGGAACAGGAAGGAAACTTTGATTGGAATGGGCCTGGTGGATTTTCTAGCAGCTCACCTTCCGCTATCTTGGAAATGGCCGGTCAGTACACATTGATGTATATGGATACTGATGGTTGTATAGCTTCTGATACGATAGAATTATCCTTCGCAGAGGAGGCTTTTCAAGCTTTCTTTGTAGCCCCTACGCACATTGTTGCTGGCGATACAATAGCAATCGTTGAAGTTTCCTGGCCGATACCTGGTAGTGTGGCTTGGTCCTATGATCAAGATAGCCTCACACTTGTTGGGGCCAACCTGAATGAGTACTATTTTACCTTCCCATACGCCGGGAACTATGATTTAACACTGGCAGCAACCTTGGGCGGCTGCACAGACCTAATTACCAAAACGATTCAGGTGTTCCCAGATTCTGCAAGTTTACCATCACCACTACCACCTGCACAACAGGAGATACTGCTTTTTGAGTTGAACCCAAATCCGAACGATGGCAATTTTACGGTAGAGATAGAACTGTCTAGTGCAAAGGACATCGTGCTGAGTGTATATGATATCAATGGTAATCAGCAAGACCAATGGATAGGACAAGGGGCTGCGAGCTATAATCCGAGTTTTTCTTTGGGCTTAGTTCCTGGCACTTACGTATTGCTACTTCAGACGCCGCGACAAAGAAAGTCCATTGTTTTTACAGTATTCAATTAAATCCATGCTGCCTGAATGCATTGCTAAATCGGTGTATTCGGGCAGCCTAGCCATCTTATGCTTTTCTACCGCTTTACCTGAAGTTAAGTTATGAACACGGATTGAGAATTTTGTAGATATTCCACTGAGGAATTTAATAAGGATTGTATTTTCCCCGCAAAACCGTTATGCCGTACACCCTTCAAACCGCTCCCTTCATCGTTCCTACAACCGATGGTAAGCATATTGAGGAACACTTTGGTTTAGCTTCCTCTAGAGAATCCAATATTAGTATCGCTAGAATGATTGCTCCACCGGGATGGAGTGAACCGTTTCAGCAGCCAGAATTTGATGAATATACCTTCGTCATTCGAGGCCGAAAACAGTTTAATATAGACGGCGAATTAGTGGTGCTAGAAGCCGGTCAGTCGATAAAGATTCATAAGAATACTCGAATCCAATATTCTAACCCGTTTACTGAGGAGTGTGAGTACTTAGCTATCTGCCTTCCAGCCTTCTCCATGGATACGGTTCATCGAGAGTAAGTAGAGCTACTAAGAGTTGGAACTAATATCATTTGATGCACTGTTCATAACTGAAAATGTAAGCAGATGAACTTCATCATAATTGCTGGTCCTCCGGCCGTTGGCAAGATGACGGTAGGGCAGGAGTTGTCAAAACAGTTAGGCTACCCGCTTTTTCATAACCACCACTCGATAGAACTGACCCTAGATCTATTTGCGTGGGGTACACCGGAATTTAAGGCTATTAATAGTGGCATCAGAGAGCTCGTCTTCAATACGGTTTCGAAGAGTAAGAATATACCTGGATTCATCTTTACGCTGGTGATTGCCTTTGATTACGAAGTGGATGTTCAGGAAGTGAAGGAACTCTTTGCTCAATTTCAAGAGGAAGGTTGGCGACCGTTGTTAGTAGAGCTGTATGCCCCTCTAGAAACCCGCCTGGATCGTAATAAGACGCCTAATCGCCTTGCACATAAACCCAGTAAGCGCAAGTTGGAATTGTCTCAGGAGAACTTATTGAAGATGGAGGAAAAGTACCTTTTAAACAGTGAAGAGGATGTGTTTGAAGAGATTGAATCTATCCGAATTGACAATTCTACACTTACGGCAGAACAAGTAGCGAGACAAGTCATCAAACACTTTTCGCTCTAAACAAATACCACCTTTAGGTTGAAAAGGTAGGGCGACTCAGTAATACTGAATCGCCCTCTATTTTGGTATATACTATTAGGACGTTACTGCTGCAGGAGCAAATACGTCCACTTGATTGCGTCTGATATCCTCCATCGTTTCGCGGCGGCGAACTAGATAGCTTTGACCTTCGTGGATCAAAACCTCCGCCGGGCGATAACGACTATTGTAATTCGATGCCATCGAGAAGCAGTAAGCACCAGCGTTGTGAAGGCAAATAATATCTCCCTCCCGGACTTCGCTTAGTTGCCGGTTAGCACCAAAGGTGTCTGTTTCACAGATGTAACCAACGACAGTGTAGATACGCTTTTTACCCTCTGGATTACTCAAATTGGTAATATGGTGGTACGCATCATACATCATTGGGCGAAGTAGGTGATTAAGCCCAGAGTCAACACCAACAAAAGCGGTAGCCGGAGTGGTTTTGACGACATTGCATCGAGCTAGGAAGTAGCCTGCTTCACTAACGAGATATTTGCCTGGCTCAAACATGAGCATTAGGTCTTTCCCGTATTCTTCACAAAAGGCATTGAAACGTTCACTCAGCCGTTCTCCAAAATCTTCAATATCAGTAGCTATTCCACCAGGCTTGTAAGGAACCTTGAAGCCACTACCAAAATCGATATAGTCTAGATTAGGGAAGGACTGCGCACA
>CAJXOS010000107.1 GCA_913057725.1 uncultured Lewinella sp. | reverse complement strand
AGCCCTTGATTCGCGTGCCTTATATGGTTCAAATCTTTGGTGTGAGGAGGTATCTTCTGTTATAGAATCTACGTTGATTGGTATTCTAAAAACAGCAAGGCTGCCCCGATCGGAATCGAGACAGCCTTACATTTTATACTAAACTGGAAACAGTCTAGTTGTACCTTATGCTAGAATTAGCACTGGCAACAACCGTTCTGTGTCAAGTTAGGGTTACGGTCGATGTCACGCTGAGGCAAGCCCCAAACGTTATCACATGGGTCGTAGCCAAGAGGGCCAAGAACAGTCTCAGCACGGCCAGTACGACGCAAGTCCCATAGACGGTGACCACCTTCCATAGCAAGCTCTACGAAACGCTCCTGTAGGATCGCATCTTCGAAGTTACCTGCATCAAGAGTAAGATCAGCCAAACCAGCACGCTGGCGAACTTGGTTGAAGTAAGCGTTAGCGTCACCGAAGTTGCTCTGACGAGCAGCAGCCTCGGCAGCGATCAATACCAACTCAGCGTGGCGGATGAACATTACTGGGTCAACACCCTGTCCGTTAGCCGCACCAGCGAAATCATCGTACTTCAAGCCGTAAGGAATACCACTTCCGTTCATAGTGAACGTCTGAGCAGCACGAGCGTCACCTGCTTCGAAAGCAGCCATCAACTCAGCAGAAGGCTCGATAGAGTGACGACCACCCAAATCATCAGTAGCGTAGAAGAAACCAAGTGAGTTACCGTCAGTAGAGATAAACTCTAGAGAGAATACTTGGTCAGTCAAGTAAGCAAACTGAGTTAGGTCGAAACCAGCACCCAATACACCAGTAGCTAGGTTGAAAGCATCAGCCCAACGACCTTCGTACAAAGCGATACGAGCTAAGAAACCGTTAGCACCATCTGCGTTCGCACCTAGTGAACCAGCTCCCAAGTTAGCAGCAGCATACTCGAAGTCAGCCTTCACTTGATCCATTACCGTTTGGAAAGGATCAGCAGGTACGTTCAACTCTTCACCTACACTAGAAGTAGGCTTCAGAATCAATGGCACATTACCGTGTGCTTGCGCTAGGTAGAAGTAGCTAATCGCACGAGCGAAACGAGCCTCAGCAATGAAGCTCTCGCGTACACCAGCCTCGTCAAGGGTTACACTCTGTACGTTAGGAATAACTTCGATGACGTTGTTGGCAACGTTGATTACATCGTAGAAATCACTAAATACAGCCGCCCAAGTACCGTTAGATGGGAATACATTATAGTTACCAAACTCCAGACGAGTTGGGAACGTACCAGTAAATACAGTTTCGTCACTGTGTAGCTGCCAACCCATCATGTAGCCGTCAAATACCAGCGTTGGGTCTTGCAACTCATCGTATATACCTGCTACAGCAGCCTGTGCAGATTGACGATCAGTGATCGAGTTCTCAGGAGTCACTTCGTTGACTGGTTGAGGATCGTCTAGTGAAAAATAATCACAAGAAGGAAGGATGAACAGCGCTAGCGCTGCTACAAACATCCAATTATTGAATTTACGCATAATTGCTTTCTTTTTTTTGGTTGGTTGATTAGAATCCAAGGTTCAAACCAAACTGCACCGTACGTGGCTGAGGTGAAGTTAGGAAGTCAGTACCCAGTGATACGTTAGAGTCACCGAATGTGCTTACTTCAGGATCCAACCAGCTGTAGTTAGTCCAAGTAATCAAGTTGGTACCCTGAACATATAGACGAACAGAACGGAAAGTGTCGCCAAGCAAGCTCTTAGGCAAGTTGTATGCCAACTGAGCAGTCTTTAGACGTACGAAAGAACCATCCTCTACGAAACGGTCAGAGTCACGGCGGTTACCGTTAGGGTCACCGTTTACGATACGTGGGAAATCATCGCCGTCGCCTTCTGCACGCCATGCACCTTCAAAAGAACGTACAGTAGGAGCAAATACAGAGTTCAAACCTTCAGCGAAAGCCAAGTTGTTGTTGTAAACGTCGTTACCGATTGAGTACTGGAAGAACAAGCTCAAGTCAAAGCCTTTGTAGCTAAACTTGTTGTCGATACCACCAGCCAAGTCAGGAAGTGCCTGACCAATGAAAGCACGGTCACCGTCATTGATTACACCGTCACCGTTCAAGTCCTTGAAGCGGAAGTCACCAGGAGCAGCGCCAGGCTGGCTAGCGTGAGCCGCAACCTCGTCAGCATTCTGGAAGATACCGTCGGTTACCCAACCGTAGAAAGAACCAAGAGGCTGGCCTTCCTCGATACGAGTAGCGAAACCGAAGTCAAGTGGCTGATCGTTGAATACCTCAACAACTTCGTTTACTAGGTAACCAGCAGTAATAGTGGTCTCCCAAGAGAAGTCGCCGCGGATAGGAGCGAAAGTCAAAGATACGTCGATACCAGTGTTCTGCATGTCACCGATGTTCTCAGGTACTGTGGTAAAACCAGAAGTAGTAGGAACAGGACGGTTAAGAATCAAATCAGATGTATTCTTCTGATAGAATTCAATGGTAGCAGCAATCTTGTTGTCCAAGAAAGCCATATCCAAACCAATGTCAAACTGGTTAGTAGTCTCCCATACCAAGTCTGGGTTACCAATCTGAGTTGGTACAATACCAGGAGTGGTTAGGTAAGTAGCACCACCAGCGAATAGCTGACGAGTAGTGAAGTTACCGATGTTGTTGTTACCAGTAACACCGTAGCTAGCACGTACCTTGAACAAGTCAAAGTTAGCACCGTCCAATACACCAGCGTTTACAAGGTTTACACCTGCAGAAACACCAGGGAAGATACCCCACTGATCGTTTACGAAACGGCTAGAACCATCCGCACGAACAGAAGCAGAAACGAAGAAGGTGTTATCGAAACCTAGGTTTACGTTAGCTAGGTAAGAGTGAAGTGCATCACCCTCACGGTCACCAGTTACCGTACCAGGGTTCGCTGCAGAACCTGCAGATGGGAAACCGTTGGTAGGAAGGTCGTTAGTTTCGAAGTAAGTGTTACGGAAATCGTCACGCTGATAAATAGCAGCAGCGATTGCGTTGAACGAAGTAGTACCAAACTGATCGCTGTAACCCAAGCGGTATTCCTGGATCAAACGAGTGTAGCTGTTTGCACCTTCTGTGATACCACCAGCGTTAGACTGCTGAAGGGTAGAAGGGAAGAATACGCTCTCTTGGTTAGAGTTAGCATCCAAACCAACCTTAGCAGTAGCAGAAAGCTTGTCCGTTAGGAAGTAAGTAGCTTCCGCGTTACCGATGATACGGTTAGAACGCAAGAAGTGCTGATACTCAGTAGTTGCAGCAACTGGGTTCTCCAAACCGAATGCGCTACCGAAAGAACCATCGGCATTACGGATAGGCAAAGTAGGAGGCAACAAGATCGCAGTAGAAACCGCACCATAGATGTTGTTATCGTTCTGGATGATCTTGTTGATAGAACGAGTGTAACCCAAGCTCATGCTAGTCTTGAAACGATCAGATACTTGGTGATCCAAGTTCAAACGAGTAGAGTAGCGAGTGAACTGAGTACCGTTTAGTGTACCCTGGTTGTCATCGTAGTTAGCACCAACATAGAACTTAGTCTTGCGGTCACCACCAGTGATGTTCACACCAACCTGTTGGATTGGGTTGCTCTGTAGGATAAGATCCTGCCAGTCGTTGTCGGCATCAGTAACCCATCCTAGCTGATCGGTACCGAAGATAGCAGTGATGTACTCACGGTACTGAGCGTTGTTTACAACATCGATAGTCTTGATAGGCTCGTTGAAACCATAAGAAGCATTCAAGTCGATCTTAGTACCGCCCTGTGAACCACGCTTAGTTGTAATCAATACAACACCGTTAGCTGCACGAGAACCGTAGATCGCTGTAGTTGAAGCATCCTTCAATACCTCGATAGACTCAATCTCAGAAGGGTTGATGTCGGCAAGAGCGTTAGTCTCCTGACCACCTACACCAGACTGTAGGAAGCTCTCTGCAACAACAGGAATACCGTCAACTACGAAAAGAGGCTCGTTAGATGCAGTAATAGATGTTGCACCACGGACACGGATGTTATATCCGGCACCAGGAGCACCACTTGACTGCTGAACGATAACACCGGCAGCACGACGGATACCAGACTGCACTGTAGCGTTGGCCTCCGCAGCAACGTCAGAACCATCAATCGACTGAACAGATCCAGTCAGGTCCTTACGCTTTACAGGGGCGTAACCTACAACGACAACGTCCTCAAGACCGATAACGTCAGACTCCATTGTAACATCAAGTACATTTGAAGCTCCTAGTTCGATCTCTTGACTAGCAAAACCAGTGTAGCTGAATACAATCACTTTGGCGTCAGCATCTACATTAAGAGAGAACTTACCGTCAATGTCAGTAACTGTACCAACGGAAGTACCCTGCACAAGTACTGTAGCACCGATCAAGGCCTCGCCTTGTTCATCTACTACTGTACCAGTAATTGAACGCTGCGCAAGCAGGGTTGCAAGGCTACACAGAAGTAGCCCCACTACTAGTGAGAGTTTTTTCATGAAATGGCATTTTTGTGCGGCTGTTGCGAACCATCAAAGTCGGATAAAATACAACAACCACTATGGTGAATAATCAAACAAAAATCATACGAACAATCGTTCGTTTTACCTTCTTAGGGTTTTAAGTTTTGTGGGTAGTGTAAGTCCATTAATGTCCTAGGTTGCAAGATATATAGCACACTCGAATCGTGTGCTTATTTAGACAGGTTGGTCTATGAATTTGGGCCAAATGTAGAAGGTTTTGAGCACTTCAGCTAATTTTTCGGGGTCTTTTACAGTTTCGTGTTGCTTCAATAGGATATCGATCATGCATCAAAAAACGCTGCTTCCCTTCTTCTACTTTTGCACTCTTAATTCATTATGAGCGAATTACAATATTTGGTCAAACTGCACCAAGAGGCTATTTTATTCGCCCGAGTATACCGTAAAGCTTGCGCAAAATGACTAAAAAATATCATTACAACGCTATCAAAGCCTACTGATAACGGGCTTCTATTTCGCTACTCAATATAATTTCCCGTTAAAGCCATCATTCCGCATGACGGAAGATTGTACCTTAGCGTTTCTTTAGAAATAAAGTGAATTCCCTCGATTGAGAAAGTTTCTTAGCCTACTACTGATTTTCCCATTTCTGCTACCATTACAAGCACAGTCTACTGCAGATACTATCCCTGAGGGTTCTCAGCGGGTGCAGATCGACAATGCCAGTTCATTGGAATATCAAAGGATAGGCGATGATACCTTCCAGCGCCTGATTGGTGAGGTAGAACTGAGCCAGGACAGTATATATATGTATTGCGATAGTGCCATCATCGAAAATAGCACTAAAGTCTTGGCCCTGGGAGAGGAAGTACTCATACAACAAGGTGACTCTCTAGCCGCTTTTGCAGATACCCTATTTTATGATGGTACACTTAAAGAGGCCGAACTCATCGGTAATGTCATCTTGATTAATGGTGAACGAAAACTCTTCACAGAAAAACTCCATTACGACCTCGTTACGAAAATCGCCACCTACGAAACTCCGGCAACAATCACCGACGGAGAAACGCAGCTGAGTAGTAAACGAGGTTATTATTATACGGAACAAAACGACATCTTCTTTAAAGACAGTGTGATTGTCATCAATCCAGATTTTCAGCTCCGGGCGGACACCCTGAAGTTTAATACCACCGAGCAGATTGCCACCTTCCTGGGCCCGACGGTCATGCGAAGTGATAGCAGTCGGGTGTACTGTGAAGAGGGTTTCTATGATGTGGAAAACAACCAGGCCGAGTTTAGGCAAAATGCACAATACGAACAAGGCGAACAACGAGCAACGGCCGATGTGATCCGATACGATGGTGAGAATGGCATCTATACCTTAGATGGTAATGCGGAATTCTATGAGGCCGACCGCAGAGAGGCAACGGGTGATATTATTCGCTACGATCAAAAAAATGATATTACTGTCTTGGAGGGTAATGCCTATTTCAGAGATTCAACCCAAATTATCACGGGAGAAACCATCCGCTATGATGCAAAAAAGAAAGTGTATCAAACCAGTGGACGCTCTAAGATCGAGGATGGCCCACAAATCCTACAAGCGGATCAGGTAGATTACTCAGAGGCGGATAGCCTGGGTCTAGCAAGCGGAAATGTAATTTGGCAAGACACCAGCGCCAATATTACCATCCAATGTGATACTGCCCGCTACAACCAGAATACCGGTTTCTTGAAGGCAACAGGTGGAGCTCGCGGGCGCCCCCTACTGATTACGTTAGTGGATGGTGATTCGCTCTACATGACAGCCGACACCTTACTATCCTCCCGTGCCGATACCGTAGCAAACGACAGCAGTAGATTACTGCAAGTGTATTATGATGTACGCATCTACAAATCGGACATGCAGGCACTTTGCGACTCCCTTTCCTATAATACCGTCGATTCCTTATTCCGAATGTTTAGGGATCCTATTATTTGGGCCGACACTTCGCAGTTTACCGCCGACACTATACATATGCAGTTGGCCGATCAGCAATTGGATAAGATATTTCTCTATAATCGAAGCTACATATTGAATAGCCCGGACGAAATCTTCTTCAACCAGATTAAGGGCAGGGATATTATCGCTCATTTTGACAGTAGCGAACTTCGAAAGATGGATGTCTTGGGTAACGCTCAATCGGTTTATTATCCCCTTGACGACGAAGGGGGTTACGTGGGCGTGAATAAGACGATATGTAGTGAAATGGCCATGTTCTTTGGCAATAACCAAGTAGAAGAGATCCTATTTGTCACTCAATTGGAGGGTCAGTTAGAACCTATGGAAGGCACGGATCATGAAGCTATGAAGCTGGAAGGTTTTAATTGGCAGGGCTCACCGCCAAGGCCCCGCTCCTTGGATGACTTATTTGGCCCTTCTCTGCGAACCCTCTCAAAATCAGCTCAGGCCGCTTCTCCAACCACTACGCCTGCTACCCGCACTGGGCCTGCCGGGCCAAAGCCTGGCGAACGACCATCGGGGCCGCCAAAAGATGAAGAGCGACCAAAGGGTCCGGCCAACCGGCCAAAGAATGAGTAAGCTGCAATAGCGCTTCTTATTGGAACCACCTCAGACACCTAAGGGCACCCAAGGTTTCTAACGCGATTGAAGAATCTCAATCAACCAATCTCACTAACTCAACTACCCTACCATGAAAGTAGCCGTAGAAATCAGCATGTATCCACTAAGCCAAAATTACGAACCACCGATTATCGCTTTTATCCAAGCACTTCGACAAGTAGAGGGCTTGCAGGTGGCCACAAACGAACTAAGTACGCAGGTAGCGGGGGATTACGATCTTGTTATGGACAGTATACGCAATACCATGAAGGGAGCCTTCGAGCAACCTGGAACCTGCAGTTTTGTTTTAAAGGTCTTAAATGTGGATATTAGTCCGGGAACCGAAGTCGTATTCTAGGTAGTTGCCAAGGTGCGGTTTATTGTTCCCTAAAACATCCGCACATGCCTTTCAGTACAGCCGAAATTGATGCCTTTAGGAAGGAAACGCCTGCTTGTCAGGAAGTGATCCATTTCAACAATGCCGGAGCAGCGTTGCAGCCCCTAAACGTACAAAAAGTTGTAAACGATCATTTAGCGCTAGAATATCGCTTGGGAGGGTATGAAGCAGCTGCTATACGAGCAGAACAGTCGGCAGGATTTTATCCAATATTTGCGCGCTTATTAAACGCTAAACCAAGCGAAATTGCCTTCGCTAGCAGTGCTACTGATGCCTACAACCGGGCATTATCTGCTATTCCTTTCCAAGAAGGCGACCTAATTTTGACTACCGAAAACGATTATGTTTCGAATCAAATCGCCTTCCTCCAGATACAAAAACGGCATGGTGCAAAGCTAAAAATTGCTCCAGAATCAGAGGTGGGTGGCGTTGATATCGAACGAATGCAGGAACTCATTCGAACGCTTCACCCCAAGTTGGTGGCAGTGACGCATATGCCCACAAGCAACGGGTTAATACAAGATGTTTATGCCATTGGCAAAACCTGTCAAGCAGAAAACATCACCTACCTGGTCGACGCATGTCAGACAGCAGGACAAGTACCTTTAGATGTACAGGCAATGGGTTGTGATTTCCTTTCGGCTACCTGTCGCAAGTTCCTTCGAGGCCCCAGAGGCACTGGCTTTCTTTTCGTCTCGGAACGAATCATAAAAAAGGGCTGGGCCCCGCAATACCTGGACCTTCACAGCGCTTTATGGACTGCTTACGACAAGTTTGAACCGCAATTAGATGCCCGTCGCTTTGAGCTCTGGGAGCGCAATCATGCGATGGTACAAGGTGCGAGTGCAGCCGCAGATTACGCACTCTCCGTTGGCCTGGATCGTGTTGCTGAATATACCCAACAAATTGCTGCTTCCTTACGCGAACAACTCAGCGAATTACCACAAATCCAGATTACAGATCAAGGTAAAAAGCTCGGCGCAATCGTTACTTTTCACATCCCTGAGCAAGATCCACAAGTGCTTCTGCAGCAACTAAGAGCTGCTTCTATTCACGGCTCCATTAGCTGGGGAGACTATGCCAGATACGACATGGGGCGAAAAGCAGTGCCTTGGGTACTCAGGTGGTCTCCTCATTATTACAACACAATAGAGGAAGTTGAAAAAGCAACCAAAAAAATTTTTAAAATTATTTGTTGCTAAAGAAGATTTGTTTTAACTTGCAGGCAATAATTTGATACCAAAAGAGCAACAGCTATGATTTCAGATGATCGCCGTGCGTTAAATGACCGCTTCGTAAAAGTCTTCAAAATCCTCGAGGAACGTGGGGATGTGATCAAGAATGATCGCAATGGTAAAGGCCTGGGTGATTTTGCCGAAAAAATCGTCGGCAACCGTGCCTATGGTCACATTATTAGAGCCTTTTTGAACGATCATGATAAACGGTGTATCAGCTATGAGCAAGCTCGTCGCGTTTGCCATGAATATGGTGTAAACTATGCTTACCTTTTGGAAGGTGAAGGCACACCTTTCGGTTTGGATCTGCCCAACTCCGATGATGCTGAAATCATCTACACTGGTAATATTCTTTTCACCACTACTGAAGCCTTTGCTGGTGTGACTGTTGATGCAGGATCATTCACTACGGAGGAAAATGATTTCTTCAGCATCCCTGGGCTTGATGGTGGTGGCTTGGTTGCCTTCCCGATTAACGGTAACAGTATGGAACCAGTCATCAATGACAACGATATCGTGGTAAGTCGAGAAATCGCTGGCGTCCATGAAATCAAGGACAACCGCATCTACGCCGTTAAGAACAACGGCTCTGTTTGGGTCAAATATGTACAGCGTATTCTAAATGAGAAAGGTCGGGTAACACACCTGAAGCTGATCTCTGCTAATCACCTGGAGTACGATCCCTTTATTGAGGAAGTAAATGAATACACTCGTTTGTACGAAGTAATTCGCCGAGTGAGTTCACTCTAATATACGGTCACATACAGCTCGTATATAATGTAAAATGGCTTTCGCATGCGAAAGCCATTTTAGGAATTTATCCTGCTGTTTTTTATTTCCTCCCGGACGGTGCGTGCACTAGTTCGGGAGTTTTGTTTGGATAAAGATAGGGAAAATATTTATTCTCCTTTCAAACAGTGCAGTAAGCCCTACTAGAACTGCGTGTCATACACCATTGGAAACTGCTCCGGAATCTCTTCTGCAGTCTCTCCCAAATTCTGACGAAGGTCAATTTCAATTCCTCTAGCAATAGTAGAAATCGGTACATCATTGGCTGATCCTTCAAATGGATTTTCACCCGTTCGACCAATGCGCTCCATTGTATGGAACACCCAGGCAACGATCGCATAGAACGGTACCGATAACCAAACAAAGAATTGGCCAACCGACGGATGGTCTGCAATCATGTCATTCCCAAGCTCGGCAAATTGAGGTACAATAGCCAATGGTAGGAGTACAACAAAGATCCACATGAAGTAGTGGTTCAAGGTCGCGAAATGCCTTGGGTACGGGAAGTTCTTTATGCGTTCTGACTTACCCTGGAGGGTAAAAAACTCTTCCAGAACACCTTCTAACTGCAGGAAGGCAAACTCCCAAATGACACCCTGTTCCTTTAGCCTACGGAGATGATGAGACTGAAGGTAGAGTACAGCAGTTTGCTTGTTGTTCTTACTCAATACATATTCCATATCCTCTGCAGAAAGATAGGGTTCCAAGTCTTGCTCAACTGTACTATCTCTTTCCGGAGGACGCACAACACTTGTCCATTCCTGATTGGTTTTTTCCTGGGTCACCGTCTCCCATGGCTTTGACATCCGCATTGCATGGCGCAAAGCAGTCATCCAGGCTATATGACGATAGGTTAGCGTTTTCACCTCATGGTGCAATTCTTCCTCTGAAAGCGACACCTTTGCGTGCTCATTAGTCAGCATGTCTTGCACAAACATTCCAAAGGTCCTAGAGGTGTTTACAATTCCACCCCAAATCTTACGTGCTTCCCATATTCTGCCATAAGCGGAGTTATTCTGGAAACCAATCACAAAAGCTACGGCAGTACCAATCAGTGCTAAAGGAGTCCACGGAATTTTTATCCATTGTAAATCAAACAGTTGGTACAGCGCCACTATTCCGATCACGTAGGCGAGAAACAACATAGTTTCATATCGCGTCCAGCGCGCCATATCTGCTGCCCGATAGACTTTCTTAGTATACATAGTTCAAGCTTTTCAAGTTGATGGATGTGTTAGTCTCTTGTCCTATTCCGCCTGCCGTTGCCGCATGGTCTCGTACAACATAATACCTGCGGCTACGCTTACATTAAATGAATTTAGCGTACCCAACTGTGGAATTTTAAAGCATTTATCAGCTGCCTTGGCTACTCCCCTACTAATGCCCTCTCCTTCTGATCCTAATACTAAGGCTACTGGTCCAGCAAGGTCGAGCCCTGGCAAAAACTCCTCCCCACTCAGGTCACTCGCTAAAACAGGCACGCCACTTTGCTGCAACAACTCAATGGTGCTCACCAAACTTTTCACACGACAGACAGGAATCCGTGCCAAAGCCCCTGCCGAAGTCTTGAGGGCGTCCGGTGTTAGTCCAGCGCTTCCCTTTACAGGTATCACGATAGCATGTACACCACAAAGCTCGGCGGAACGAGCAATCGCCCCGAAATTGCGCGTATCTGTTACACCGTCTAATAACAGAATGAGTGGTTGCTCTCCTCTCTCGTACAAGAAGGGTAGAATGTCATCCAACTGCTGGTACGGTGCCACCGCCTGAAGCGCTACCACTCCCTGGTGGTTACCGCGCACCATGCGGTTGAGTTTTTCCTTCGGAATAATAGTAAGTGGTACTTGCGTATCACGGCAGAGTCGCCGCAATTCCTTTTCGAATTCTCCTCTCGTTCCTTGCTGCAACCAGACTTTCTCTACTGGTTGTCCGGCTTGCATGGCCTCTAGTACTGGATGGCGGCCAAAAATCCACTGCTTTTGCTCCATTTAAATAAAATGATTTAGAAGGGAAAAATGTGCTTTCCCTCTTCGTCTCTAGAAGACGGAGAAAAAATAAATGTGCTTTCTGGCCAGAGATTAAGGAACGGAACGATTCATTTGAAGTGACTTTCTTAATCATTGGCCTCAAAGAGAAGACATATTTATTTCCGTCAAAATACTAAGGTAAGACAATAGCGGAAATTGTCGCCCGGCTAGTATTTTTTTGTCAGGTTGCGTGAACGCCGTCCAGTGTATTTGTTTTAGCTTTACCGAGAAAGCTCGAAATCAAATCCATTTTGTGGATATCGATACAGGCCTGATCCTTCTTAGTGCAGGCTTGATGCAATGAAAATCTACGTATAAATTCAACCTAATTTCACCATGAGAAAAAGCTTTACGCTATTGTTGCTGCCGTTGCTTGCATTGGCCGTAACACCACTATTTGCCCAACAGCAAACGAAGCTCGATCAGGCACTGCGCCACTTAGAGCAGCGCGCTGAAGAGTGGGACCTGGAAACAGCTGACTTGATGGATATCGTCGTTTCTGACGAGTACGTCTCTAAGCACAATGGTTCTCACCACTACTATCTCGTTCAACGCTATGCGGGCATTCCATTGTATGCTGCAGTTAATGGTGTACACTTCGACCGTAACGGAGAGGTGGTTTACGCTACCAACAACTTCATCGGCAAGCTTGCTGAGCGCGTGAACACCACTTCTGCACAGATCACACCGCAACAAGCGGTATTCTCTTTGCTTAATCATCTGGAAATAAATGATCCAGTAAACCTGACTGTAAAGGCACAGACTGCTCATCAGTACATCTTCGAAGCAGGAAACTTGGCTAACAGCGACTTTGACGTTAAGCTGAGCTATATGCCTATGCGCGAGGAGCAAGAAGTTCGCCTAGCTTGGCACGTTGTAATTGATGTTCGCCGCTCTGCTGATTACTGGAGTGTTCTAGTAGATGCTGTAGATGGTACTATCCTTCACCAGCACAACTACACCGTATACTGTAGCTTCAGCCCAAAGAGTGGTCATACGCATCACGGTGATAACTGTGCCCACCAATTGGGAAGTCCAAAGCAAACATTCCGCCCACTGGAAGTACTAAGTGATGGTGCTGCTTATAACGTATTCCCACTGCCAGTAGAAAGCCCAATTCACGGAGAGCGCGAATTGGTAACTGATCCTTCCGATCCTACAGCCTCTCCATTCGGATGGCACGATGTAGACGGAATGGAAGGTGCAGACTATACCATTACCCGCGGTAACAACGTACATGCTTACTTAGATACCGCAGCTATCAACTCACCAAATGGCATGGAGCCAGATGGTGGTGCAGATCTTCTTTTTGACTTCTATTTTGACGCCAACGATGAGCCGGAAAACATGCGCGAAAGCTCCATCACGCAGTTGTTCTACATGAACAACATGATGCACGACATCACCTACGCTTATGGATTCACCGAGGCAGCTGGTAACTTCCAGCGTCGTAACTATGACGGCAGCATTGATGGTAACAACGACCACGTACTAGCCGAAGCACAAGACGGTAGCGGTACCAACAACGCCAACTTTGCAACTCCTGCCGATGGGGCTAACGGTCGTATGCAGATGTTCCAATGGTTTGGTGTAGAAGGTAGTGTTCTGAGCTTCTCGGAACCTGCTTCTATTGCCGGGTCTTATACCTCCGGTACTGCGAGCTATGGTCCTGGTGTATCAGATGAGCCAATAACAGCAGAAGTGGCGCGCGCCTTTGATGCTTCCGGTGCTCCTAACCTCGTATGTCAGGAGGTTGCTAACCCAGATGACATTGCAGGAAAGATTGCTATGATTGACCGTGGTGATTGCTTCTTCGAGGAGAAAACACTTAATGCTCAGGCAGCCGGTGCTGTTGCGGTAATCATCTGTAACTACCTAGAAGACGCTCTAGGTATGGCCGGTGGTGTAGATAATGACGAGCCTACTATCCCATCTGTAAGTATGGGAGCTTCTGACTGTCAGCAAATCAAGAATGTGCTGGAGATGGGTGAAACCGTTATCGCTACCCTAGTACTACCTGAAGACAGTGGTCCTGAAAGTGTAGGATCAAGTCTGGACAATGGCGTAATTGCTCACGAGTACGGCCACGGTATCAGTAACCGTTTGACCGGTGGTCCTGGAAACAGTGACTGTCTATTCAACGATGAGCAGCAAGGTGAAGGTTGGAGTGATTTCTTCGCTCTGATTACAACAGCTCGCCCAACAGATACACCAGGAACACCACGTGGTGTAGGTAACTATTCTGATCGTCAGCCAGTAAACGGTGGTGGTATCCGCCGCGTGCCTTACACTACTGACTTCAATGTGAATGATCACATTATGGACGATATCTTGAATACTGGTGCTCCTCACCCACTAGGTGAAGTTTGGGCAACTGCTATTTGGGATCTTTACTGGGCTATGGTTGACATCTACGGTTTCAATGAAGACTTAATCAACGGTGACGGTGGTAACAACATGGCTATCCAGATTGTAATGGACGGAATGGCTTTACAGCGTTGTAACCCAGGTTTCATGGATGCGCGTGATGCTTTGTTCACTGCTGACTTCCTAAACTTTGAAGGTGCACACGAATGCCTCATTTGGGAAGTATTTGCCCGTCGTGGTATGGGTGTTGATGCGGACCAAAATGACCGCTTTGATCGTAACGACAACGTAATTGGTTTTGCAACGCCACCAGAGTGTGCCAAGACCTTGAAGGTACTCAAGTCTGCTGATCGTGATCTTATCCTAGCCGGTGAAGATATTGAGTTCACCCTCGAGATACGTAACGACAAAGACGAAGACGCTACTGGTGTAACGGTAGAAGATGCGTTGCCTGCTGGCTTAAGCTACGTTCCTGGCTCAGCAAACGGTGCTGATGTGGTGGATAATGGCGACAACCTGGTATTCACCATTGGTGACCTTAGCGCTGGTGATGATGTGACCATTACTTACACGGCAAGCACAAGTACTAGTAACCGTTCTATCCAGCTATTCTTTGATGGCATGGAAGATGGTGATGGTAACTGGGAATTAGAGGCAGGTGCTGGATTTGACATCTGGGACTTGAGTGAAGCGAATCCTAATACCGGTTCTACCAGCTGGTTTGTGGCTAATACCGCAGAGACTAATGACCAATCGATCATCCTAAGCGAGCCATTTGAAGTAAATGGTGTAAGCCCAGCAATCCGCTTCTACCACGACTACGACACCCAGCCACTAGCTGACGGTGGTCTAGTACAGGTATCTACCAACGGTGGCGCTAGCTGGATCAACCTGAATGATAACTTCATTCGTGGTGATTATCGTGGTGAATTGGCAGCGCAAACACTATTCAACCCTGACTTCCGTGCATTCTGGGGTGATAGTGAAGGTTATGTAGCATCTTACGTGGACTTGAGTGACTTCCAAGGAGAAACCATCCAGATCCGTTTCCGTTTTGCCACTAATGGTGATACTGCAGGTACTGGCTGGTTTGTAGATGACTTTGAGGTTATGGACAAGCTCGCTTATGAAGGTGAAGCTTGTGTAAGCTCAAATGAAGGTGACCTGGACTGCGGCCGTGTTCCTTTCGGTGGTGTAATTGTAGACACTGACCTATCGAACAACACCGATGATCCAGTACGTGACCCTGAGGTAATGCAGGTTTACCCTAACCCAGCTAACACTGTTATTAACGTAGCTATCAAGACTGATTTGTCAAACACTGTAGATGTACAGTTGATCAATGCAGCTGGTGCAGTAGTTCGCACTTGGCGCGAGCAAGGCCTACAAGGTCAATTGCTATCACTAAATGTAAGTGATTTGCCAACTGGTTTCTATGTGTTACAATTGAATACGCCAAATGGCATTTATACTGAGAAAGTGACTATTCAGTAGTAAGTCACTAGCGATTTAAGAACCACAGGGCTGCTGGAACTTCTGTTCTGGCAGCCCTTTTCTTATGTCGCCCTATGAGTCATTAGGTTACTCGCCTCCACTTACCTCAAATAACCAAAGGCTATCAAATCTTCCCGTTCTTCAACTTTCCGAATAGTACCATCAGAGATAAGGTGTAGACTGTCCGCAACAGCCAAGACGTTATCATATTGGTGATCTGTCAGGACAATTCCTTTTCTGGTTTTGAGTGCGGTAATTCGTTCTTTTATGAGCTCCACGTGCTTCGGCATTACATGCGTAAAAGGCTCATCTAAAATTGAAAACCTGGAGGCGGATTCCAAGATCATCAGTACTTCAAAGAGTCTCTTTTCCCCTCCAGACATTTCCCCGAATTTGGTTCTCTCGTATTGCTGCAAGAATGGGTAGGTCGTGAAGAAGGATTCCGCTGTTATACCGTATAGCGAAAGCAGCCTGCTATTGCGTAGAGATTTCGGATGAAACACATGTTGAGGGAGATAATTGACTAGTGCTCGTTCTTTATACAGCTGATCGATTTTGCGCCCCTGGTATTTAATGAGCTTAGACTGTGGCTCAATTTGTCCGGTAATCACCTTTAAAAAACTGGATTTACTACAGCCATTTCTACCAATAAGGCCCGTAATCTGATTCGGATGAACATTGAGATGTACTCCCTTCAAAACTTCATGGGATCTAAAGCGCAGAAACACGCTATCCACTATGATTCTATCGCTCATATCGCCGACTTTACGAGAACTACGATACCAACTATCCAAAGTAGCAAATCTCCTATTACAGCGGTGACCATGAGATCCTTCTTTCCAATGCCATGGTTCATGTAAAATGCCAATTCCTGGGCCTTCCTGTTCTGATGCATAAATATGCCACCAGCACTGGTGATGAGCTTAAACCAGATTAAGGCCGTTAGTGCACCTATTCCGGTCATAGAATAGATGAAATACGATAGCAGCGTAATCAGCATTGAATAAAAGAGGAAGTCTTTAGCGTATTCCCACCGGAGTCGCCATCTCAGTAAGCGCATTTATTATTGGTTCCGTTTCATTGGGCTTTCTCCCCTTTAGAAAACGAAAATTCAAACTTCACATTGCCACCCGTTTTTGTCTTAACCATCAATAAGGATTTGCTGGACCTCTAGGCCTTTCATTTCGATGTTGCACCAATGTTGCAACTCATTCTTGGCAAAGAAGGTGACTTCCCACCTCCCTTCCAGCTGTTCGTCATCAGGAATGAAGAAATACTCAAGCACAAATTCTTCCTTAAAATCTTGGTACTGATAATCTGGCAACCAGCCATTAATTTGCTTTAAGAGTGGAGGCTTAATGGCATCAAGGATGATGTCATAATTATCTTCCAACCAATGAAAGAACGCCTTTTGTGGAGCAGTATCACCATCAGAGCGCTTCGTGACACCTAATTCCACCTCTTGATTGGTCGGCTTAAAATGACGTTTACATTCATAGTAATCACCAGCCTCGACCATTTGTCCGAAAAAGGGGTCTTGGATAATTTCCGGTTTACCGAAAAAGAACTCAATGATCTTAGAGAGCATAATTAAGTAAGGTTGGTAACGCCGTTTCAATATACGGGAGACCCTCCAAATCCCTTTGTCGTAACAGGACAGAAAACTTATTGCATTTCGAACGTCTACAGCACAGTAAGCAATGGGGAAAGGGGTAAAACAAAAACCGCCGGAACCTTTACAAATCATAAGCATTTGTAAAGTCCCGACGATTACATCTTAATACGTTCTGTGTGCATTTGTTTGGGTGACCTATCAACAGAAAACTGCTGATAGGTCTGATAAAGTCTAAATCAAACTGTCTTACAGTACTAGCCTGTTGGTTCTCATACAGACCTCCAAATTGAGCAACTAATTCATCCGCTGGCCGCTCCGCCTGTAATTGCAAAAAACTAAAGTGCTATCCATTTATGATCTGAATTCGCCAAACTATTGGTCTGGCCATGAACCACAGTTGAATATTCATTGCTTGCTAAAAAGCATCCTGTGGAATTACTAGGCGGACTTCCTTGCGAGTACAATCCGGAAAACAATTAGATTAGATGGAGCCCCTCTCGACGCTCACCTTAATTAAAAGAGAAAGCGGCCCATCCCCCCCTGGAATATTGGACCGCTTTTCGAGTGATGTTTTTCTTGGTCTAGCTTAATACAATGTACTTCAGGCTAGCCGCCAATCATTTTTTCAATAACTGAGGACTTGTGGGAGTTTAGGTGTTGCAGCTCTTTTGCTTATGACCATTAACGTAGAAAATTCATCCTTGCAAGCAGGTTTCATTTTTTTCAAATTGGTCATTTTCCATGTGATATAAAACTCAGTTAAATGTGTTGTCAATGTTTGTAATGACCGGCAGATCACTTTCGATCTGTTACAAACATAAGGTGTAAGCTCCATGAGAAAACGGACATTATAGGGGGAGAAATCGGCCATTTACGGGTAAATACGGTCATTTTTGGAAAAAATACGGACTTAGACCGTCCATGTAGAAACAGTTAACCTGTGCCTTTACAAGACCTACCATTGTTTTTCACATGTGGTTTACTGAAGGTAAGAAGAGGGCAATTTCCCAAAGCGCTCGCGGAATTGTTTTGAGAAATAGTTGACATCCTTAATACCGACCGCCAAAGCCGTAGCCTTAACTGACTTGGTCGTACCATTCTCCAATAAAGAGCGAGCTTTGACCAGACGGGTTTCTTTCAGATAAGCATTTGGCGATAAGCCCGTCAAAGCACGAATGCGGCGCTGTAACTGTCGGCGACTAAGGAAGAGCTTCTCCCCCAAATAGTCCAGGGTCAAATGCGGAGAATTGATCAGTTCTTGAGAATGTAGTTCAAGCTGCTGAAGGAACTCTTGATCCGCTTCATTCATCCTTGGTGAGGTGATCTCAGGTTTTTGTTCAGCACCGTTCTCTTCCTCAAGCTCCAATATAGCAGCTCGGCGTTGTGCCTGATTCTTCAGGGCATTAGCTATCCGCACTTGGAGTTCATCCTCATCAAAGGGTTTGAGCAGGTAGTCGTCTACTCCTATTCGTAAGCTATTAACCTTTTCCTCCTGATCAGCCAAAGCAGTGAGTAAGATCAAAGGAACAGGAGCCAACTCTGGTTGCTCCTTAATAATGCGTGCCATCTCCAAACCACTCATACGAGGCATCATAACATCAGATAGAATGAGGTCTGGCTCGAAGGCCTCTTCTGATGCTGGATCAACCAGACCACTTGGTAAGCGCCCTAGAACTTGCAGCGCCTCTTCACCATTACAGGCCAACGCTAAATCGTATGATGGGGCAAGCAGCATTTGTAAATATTGCTGAATGCTCAGGCTATCCTCCACCAGCAAGATTCTTTGTCGAGTAGCGCCATTCCCATCGGTGGTAATAGCTAAGGATTCTGTGATCAGAGGCTCTATTGTTGTTTCTGCGGTGGCCTTTCTTTCTGCGACTACGCCAAGGACATCCTTGCGAGGGAAACTCAAATAGAAGTTACTCCCCTCCCCTACTTTACTTTCTGCCCAAACTTCTCCGTCCATTGCCTTTGCTAACTCCCGGCAAAGAGCTAATCCAATTCCTGTACCACCGCTCGTTGCCTTCTCCGCATTCTTCGACTGAAAAAAACGATCAAATATTAGAGGTAGGTCATCTTCATCTATGCCAGCACCATTATCCTGGACAGCAACGGAGATACGGCCATTCGCCTCGGTGAAGGACACAATTACCTGCCCTCCAGCGGCAGTATACTTAAGGGCATTAGACAGATAGTTTCGTAGGATGGTTGCTACTTTTTCTGCGTCCAGGAAGAGCACCAAATCTTCTGGTAGGCGATAGTCAAACACCAACAAGACCTTCAGTCGGTTAGCATAAGATTCAAAGTTGGCCACTAGGGTTCTCGTGAAGGGCTGAAAATCGATTGCCTCCTCTTTCACCTCCAGCTTAGCTGCATCCATCTTTGCCAAGTCCAAAATATTATTGATTAGGCGCAAAAGATCTTTCCCGTTTTGCTGAGCATGTTGTAGCAACTGGCGCTGATCCGCAGGTACTTTATCTTTCTTCAGCAGCGATGATATTGGGCCCAATATCATCGTAAGCGGTGTCCGCAGTTCATGGCTCACATTAGCAAAAAGTCTGGACTTCAAGCTATCAAGCTCCTTCAGTTCTTCTGTTTGTATCCTGATCTTACGAGTCTGATCCGCAACAGCAACTCGTAGTTCCTCTGCGGCAAGCCGATAGCGCCAGGTGCGGTAACGGAAAAACAAAATGATTCCAGCAGTTATAAACAAGACGGCCCCAAGCATAAACCACCATTGCCAGTAGAATGGCCGTAATACTCGGATTGGTATTTCCAATTGATGTGGTGACCATTCTCCATCCGGTGCCTGCCCCTTTATGAATAACGTGTGATCTCCGTAAGGGAGTTGACCAAGTCTCAAGGCTCGTTCTTCCTGATACGTCCAATCCTGTTCACTGGGCTCCAAGCGATAGGCATAACGTACTCGAACTTGCTTTTCGAAAGTCAACAAAGCAAATTCCAAACGAGCAAAACGATCGTTGGGCTGGAGTGTTATTCTCCCCTCTTGGACATACTGTGGCAATCGATTAACCAGTGCTCCCTCTTCCGCATCAAACTGAGTGTATCCCGTCAACTTCATTTGGGGAGGAGAAGAAGCAGATAGACCATAGACATCATCCGGATGAAAGATATTTAGACCGGCCAATGTGCCAAAGCATAAAGTACCGTCCGGAAGCTGCAGATAGGAACAACGATTAAACTCATGGTAACTCAAGCCGTCCTTAGGCAGGAAAGTTCGTAGTACTTCAAGGTTCTCTCGATTCATCAGGCTGAGTCCAAAATCGGTTGGTAACCACAACTTGTTTTGCTTATCGAGATAGGTTGCATACACAAAATTGGCCCCTAAACCATCTGCTCTCGTAAACTGCCGCTGAAAACCTTGCTCAGGATGCCAACAGATGAGGCCTCCACCTCCAGTAGCTATCCAAAAAAGGCCAGTCTCATCTTCAAACAGGTGGTAGATATTATCATCCGGCAGATAATAGCGGCCTTCGCCTCCTGCCCAATATCGTTCCATTACTCCTTGCTGTGGATCAATTCGGTAAAGTCCAGTAGTGGCGCAAATCCAAATGTGTCCATTACGGGAGCGCGTCACAAAATTGGACTGTACCCGCTTCAATTCATCAAACCCATTGTATTGGGTGAACTCAGATGTGTGTCTTCCTACCGGATCATAGAGAGAAAGGCCACTTTCTGTTGCAATGAGATGATGAGTACCAAAGCCCGGGAAAATGTCCCATATTTTTGAACGCACATCTCCAACTTGGTGCTTTGGCCCGTCTAATTTTCCTTCATTAAGTGTAGACCCTTCACTAAATAGAAAACCATCTTCGAGAGGTGCTAGGGCCACAAATAAGTCTTGTCCTCTCTGTGAATAGATCAACTCATTCTCGAGCGTATATGGGTTGAGCAAATAAATCCCAGTCTCCTCCAGACTCACCAAAAGTTGGCTGTCCTGATAAACCATGATATCCCGGACCGAAGAAGTAAAGGAGGTAAACCCAGTTGGCCATCGTCGAAATACAGGACGGTTCCACTCTACCAATAGCAACCCATTATCCGTTGACAGCCAAACGCTAGCTTCCTTCTCAACCAGAACATGCTTAATGTAATAAGAGCCAACTATCTCTTCCTCTTCAAAAAGTCGACTCAAGAGCGGCTCCGTATGTTCCTCAAAGTGTGAAACTTTATTTTCGGGGGCTACACCTGATTGTTCATCAGCTAGACCTATCAGAAATGCCGCCTTTCGATGTTCGTCCTCCGGCGTAGGCAACTGATGTAAGTCAAGACCTTCACCAACCCAATTGAAAAAAGTCTCACCTTGTTGGTCTCGACCAATCCAACCTACATCTCCTGGCAAGTAGCTATTGGTGAGCGCGATAGCACTATTTAGCTCGTGTGGTATCTGCTGAAACTCGTCCTCGACTGTTATCCCCATACAACCTGCCCCCCTGGTACTTATCCACCAGGTCCCATCTCCTGCTAAACCTAGCAGCGATTGAATATCAACTTGAACCGGTAATTTTCTAAACCGGAATCCACGATCAGGATGAAAAGATAGGATACCACATGTTTCCTTCACTCCGAAATAGAACGTCTCCGTAGCAGGATCGTAATGGAAGCCGGATAGTTGATCAATCGGAAATGGCCACTCGTAATCATAGACATCCTCAAAATTCAAGACTTCTCCACTAATCCGATCAATGAGATTAAGACCAATGAGATGAAACTGGTAAGAAGGCATAGCGATCGCCCAAACGTAGCCTCGGCTATCCACCGCCACCCTTCCAATTTCATTACTAACTAGACCATTACTGAGTTTATTCCAACTTTTAAACTCATAGCCATCAAAACGACTTACCCCCGCACGGGATGCAATCCAGAGAAAACCATCATCATCTTTAGCGGTAGCATTGATTTGACGATGGGGCAGCCCATCCTCCCAGGTATAAGTAGTGACTTCAATATTATACTGCTGGCCTTGTAGTGTCGTGCACAAAGCCAGGAGGCAGCTACAGCAGAGAACCTGCAATAGTGCAACTATATGCTCCTTAAAAGACAGACAGCTTGGCATACTCCACAAACTAATCACTTCAATTCATTTTGCTTTCCTGCAATAAGTCTTTGGTCTGGCATTAGGGCCTATGTAATTGATTTTACAGCTAGAATGGCAACTTAGAGTCAACATCCATCAGGACGCTTAGTAACAATTACTAAGCACAGGTTACAAAAATGTACCTAAACTAGGTGCTAAGTAGCACTCGGTTCTCAATTGATCTCAAGGATGTTAAAATTCACTTTGAAGCTGCTGCAATTAGGATTACAACAAAACACATTTCAAATAAAATATCCGTGTTTACACGCTTCAATCTATGCTTATGATCAGTACGGTAATTGCCGTAAGCCCAATATAGGACATTTAAATTATTCCCTTTCAATACCTTTCTAATAGCAGAATGAGGTATTCGTACATACTTATACGTATTAGAAAAATTTTGTTTCTAATGAACAGAACAGCGTTAAGTAACTCATCATCTCAAAAGTATGCTATAGGACACTAATAAAAGGTCTTGCCGTCGCGCATCATCTTTCGTAAGAGTGGGCTGCAACGATAACGATCCTCTAGGTATTCTCTGTGAAGTGCATCTAACTGTTCCACCACGTACGGGATACCTAACTCATCGGCCCAAACCAAGAGTCCTTTGGGATAGTTTACGCCCTTAGTCATCGCCAAATCAATATCATCTCTAGTGGCGACATTGAGGTACAAGGCATCCGCAGCTTCGTTGATAAGCATGACCACAATGCGGTGTAACAATTGTTGCGCTTGAGGATGATCTTGATTAGCTTCAGGAGTTGTGCTTCCCTCTCCATATTGATAGAAGCCACGACCAGATTTTCGGCCCAGATACCCAGCATCAACCAATCGTTGTTGTGTAAAACTAGGCTTATAACGGGGATCATAGTAGAAGGCCGCAAACACTGTCTCTGTCACCTTGTAATTGACATCATGGCCGATGTAATCCATGAGAGTAAATGGCCCCATCCGGAATCCCCCTAATTCTTTCATGATCCAATCGATCGTAGCAGCATCCGCCAGGCCTTCTTCCAAAATGCGAAGTGCTTCACCGTAAAATGGGCGCGCTACCCGATTAACGATGAAGCCCGGAGTATCCTTAGCCATGACAGGCACTTTGTTCCAAGCTTTCATCAACTCAAAACACTTTTGTGCAATAGCAGGGTCTGTCTGAACCGCTGGAACAACTTCAACCAGAGCCATCAATGGTGCAGGGTTAAAGAAGTGCAAGCCCACTACTCGCTCTGGATGCTGACAAGCAGAAGCGATCGCTGACACCGCCAAAGAAGAGGTATTGGTAGCTAGGATTGCATTATCGGCAAGACAATCCTCTAATTGTTCGAAAACGGCTTTCTTGATATCCAGTCGTTCCACAATAGCCTCAATGACCAAACCGGCATCACGAAATTGAAAGATAGAATCGATATAGGTAATTCGGCCCTGAATAGCTTGAGCGACCTCTGCGGTGAGGCGTCCTTTTTCTACCAGGCGAGCCATAATTTTAGCCAATTGCGCGCGCGAGCGCTCCAATGCATCTGGGTTATTATCGTAGATGAGTACCTCATGGCCGGCCGTCGAAGCTACTTGTGCGATACCACTTCCCATAGCTCCACTGCCTACTACTCCTATCTTCATTTAATTGGTTTCTTTGGTCAGGCTGCAAAGGTAATATGTTAGTTGGTTAGTTGGTTAGTTGGTTAGTTG
>CAJXOS010000106.1 GCA_913057725.1 uncultured Lewinella sp. | reverse complement strand
CTGCTTAGAGCAAGAAAATTCCCAACACGCTCTTAAATTAAAGGTTAGGACCCTGTTGGTCCACAATTCATACCAAATAAGTCCTACAAATACGTAGAATTATACAAGCCACTTTGTAGCTATGAAGTATCTCTCATCTATTAAATCTAGCTAAATACTGGGCCTGGAGTGAGAAGAAATGACTTTGCTATTTTACCTCTGATTTTCGTAAAGCAGTGTTCCTAGGCAAACTATTTCGGTACACGCCTTGGATTAAAATCACATGATAATAACCATATCCGAATAGGATTCAACTACCCTCTTCTTGTTCAACTCATTGTATAAAGTCCAACCCAAAGAAGGTTGGTAAAGGCTTTACACTGCAGCTAATATTGTATAGCAACAAGCGGGTAGCATTATCCACAATGGATAAATTCAAAATATACAGTAGAAAAAGATACCAGAAATAAGATTATTCCCAGCCTAATTCAGATCGCTTTTGCGTAAGGGCGGCACTGTTGCTATTCTGTTGCCAATAAGCCTCAAGGCGCGTTTCTTGGCGGTAAGCTTTGGTAGATCTTACGACTCCATCAAAAGCACTTGGGTAGCTATCCACCCATCCTTCTATATAATAAGGTGCGACCGAGCTGAAGACGTACTCTACCGTCCGTTGAAGACTTGGGTATTCAATCTTGTAAACCATCAAGTCTTCCCCAGCAAAATCATTTCCTGCATAGTCCTCTAGAGAAGCTGTAGCAGTTAAGGGTCCATATGATTTATGCCTAAGGCGTAGGAATGTCATGGAAGGGATTAACTGTAGCTCACCAGTTGGCAAGTCACGATAACTCATTCGTATCCGATTCAAGAGTTCATCCTCTAGTGCATCGGCACGAGCTACATTAGTCTGATCGGCTTCACTTTCGAAGTAAGACCGTAGTTGCTCTTGGTAGCTATCATCAGCCTGTAGATTGATTTGGGCAAAGGTCTGGCCACACCAATCTTGACTTGAGTGAGCAACTTTCAGCGTTCGAGGAAATTCTTTGGTATTGGCAGGAGTAAAAACAGAACTCATAATAGAGTAATCATAAATTCCGGTGGTAAATCGAGTAATCGCATTGGTCTTCAACACCTTAGTGCTATTCGGATTTTGGTAACGATCGTTTTTGACCTGTTTATCAGTCAAAAAATCTTCCGATACAAATATCAGCAAGGCTTGCCCAGGATGGATGCCTTGATAGCGGTTCTGCTCTAAACGGTAGGTATTAAGTTCTCCTTTTCCCTGGTACCAATACTTATCTAAACCTTGCGTAGTATTGGCAAAAGGACCGGGGTCCGCTGAGGTATCGCTTACGCTCATTGAAGCCTCCACTGCAGTGGCATTCGTATCTGAGTTTTCTGTGGAACATGTAAAGAAGGCGAAAGCCATGGTGCTGAGTAGCAGTAGATGTGCGGCAAATTTCATCGGTAGTCTATTTAATAGCATCATATAGATATCAGTAAAACACCGAAAACAAGCCAGATGTTGACGCCTTTTTGGGAGAAAAGAATATAAAAACCGTTAAACAAAACCATTGACCGAGGCGAAAAAAATTAGCTTTCACCCGTCAATTTCTCGGCTTTGTTTAACGGTTTTCTGAATTAATGGCTATTTTTGCCACGAAAGTTTACTAATGCACTTTTTGTCTTAGGGCTCTTTGCAAAGCAAAGAGCCCTAGATTTTTTAACCTGTTAAGTAGGTTATCAAGTCGTTCTGTCTCGTCTATATAGAATAGACGTTGTAAAGCAATCGCTTAGGCATCATCACCACCACGAGCCAAGGCATACACTACCAGACCGAAACCGATCTTGTTGATAGCATCACCGATGTTGTAGATAACATCCATGTCTAGGCCGAAGTTAACGGTCATACCGAATAGACCACCAGTAGTACCCTGGATGTAACCGATTGGATAGATTGCCCAACCTACTAGTACAAACCAAGCCAGTGTCTTAACTGCCTTAGCTACTTGTGGACCAGCTTTCTCGCCCAACTCCTTGATCTCGCCGAACATCGCCAAGTAAAGGATGTAGAAGTAAGCCAAACCAGAAACAAGACCCATTACCCAGCTCATCGTAGCTGTCTCGGCCGTGTTGTACACATAAGTGCTCTCACCAAGGAAACCAGTAACCAACATCACAACAGACGCTGCAATCAGACGCCATAGCAAGCCAGATGTTGCACCAGCCTTACGAGTAATCAGGTAGAATTCAACGCACATCAATGGTACGGTAAGAATCCAGTCAACATAACGTAGTTCGGTTGGAGAAGTACCACTCTCGCCGTAGAAGTCACGCATGTAGTAGTAGTGAACTGCAGCGATGAAAGTAATCAAACCGGAAACAAGTAGAGAAGTACGCCACTTCTGATCGACATTGTTCATCTCGAAGAAGAAGAATACAGAGGCAGCCATCATGGCCATGGTTCCAACGAAAAAAGTGAAACCTGTAGCATCCGTAATTTTTACAGACGCTAACAACATAGTTGAAAAGTCTAATGCACCCATTTTATAAGTGTAGTTAGGTAAAAAATTGAAAGTTGACGTGATCTTCAACTAGATACGTTGGAGTCGTAACGCGTCAGGTAATAAAAAGTTTAACAGCAAAACATTTTTTATTAAGAAACACTCTTCACAATAAATAAAAATGCAATAACACTGTGTTTGCGAAGAATATTCTAAATCGCTAATTCAAATCTTGATTCAGCATCCGGTCGTACACCCGATCTAAAAGCAGCATATGAGGCAAGGTTAAAGCCGCAATGCAAGCAAATAACCAACTCCAGTAGGCATTCCAATCGACGCCCGGCTGCAACCAAAACACAGCACAAATACTAAGAATTGCTAGAGCACTAAATGGTAGAATTACTATAACATAGCGTCTAGCAGTTTGTCTATTTTCATCTTGGAAAAGGAAGCGAATCTGGTCCATAGCTGATGGTAACGCATGCCATAGCGCGAAGTAGATTGCAAAACCCAAGAATAGTGGTGCTAGATGAAATACACTCAGCAGCACTGCTATACTTGTTAATTCTCGCCTGAAATTCTTCCAACCAAGTTTGCGTAATAACAGCAAAAGATATCCAATAATCACAGCTGTACTGCTATACACCAAAGTGCGAGGAGTAACATCTATAGTCCATTGCACATCGCTGCTCAATAATGCTGACAGGACCGCCTGGGCTTCCTCAAAATGCAACAGTATTGGTGTAGCAATTACCCAAGCTCCCCAGAGCAAGTAGAGTACATGAAGTGGTAGCTTCCGCCCTACCAGATAGGCAAAATTTCCTTGCCCAAAGTGATAGGCGGAGAGGACGAGAAAAGCAATTAAGGTAAATTGAGGTAAGAGATACCAACCCAAAAAGACTATTCCCATCAGGCCCAAATACCCTAGATAAAACAAGAGTAGAGATCTCCAGCCATAAGTCCGGGTATACAGCTGTTGAAACAGACGATGATCCGCTGCTCCATGGGGAATACCGATAAGTAAGATCAACAAACCCGCTAAATAAAGAGTGGCGGTAGAATTTGCGACTACCAGTCCTATGAAAGCGAACAGCATGCTGATTCCTATCACAGATCGCCAAACACGGGGATATAGACTAACCATATTGTGTTCCTTTAGTTAGTGTTGGCCCTACGCTCCAGATCGGGGATGTCCTTACCTGATGCTTCCATGCAGCTTCCAGAAACCAGCCAATGGGCAAATCTTTGAAAATCATCACCTCTTCCCACCAAGCTGTATCCTCATCTAAGAAGCGTAGAATTCGATCAAAGGGTTGTTGCTCAAAGAGAGAGCTGAAGATTCGTTCACTCCGCTGCGGTTCAAACTGCAATAAATAGAGAAGTAAATGATCGTACCAACGGAAGCGACCACCAAGTTTTGGTGGCTGATCAACTTGCCCCGTCTCAAAGAGCTGCTTGGCCATCGATTCGGCTTGTTGCTGAATACGCAGAAACGCATATCCAGTAGTTGGCTTCACCGCATTTCCTGCCGTACCAATCGAACGAATGCGTCTATAATTTCGGTTGGCCAGATCTACATCTGTCATTGGAATACGCCCCTGCTCTTCCTCTGTTACTATATACTTTGCTGGCCCAAACCGCTGATGCAGATATTCAACCATTCTCTTTCGGTAAGCTTCCTGATCCATGAGACTATTGGAAAAGGCAGTGAATTCGACCAGCGCTTCCGTGGGAGAAAACGGTAAACAATAGAAGAAGGTCGGATGACCATCGTGACTATGGCTGAAATCCATCAATGTGGCTACCTGAGTCGCAAAATGAGGCTTGTCCATTTTAACTCGCCAGCCGTAGAAATGCTGCCATAAGAAGTAATGCGGGGAAGATTCAGCAGGCCTTGTCTCCGGCCCAACACGACTATCAAAGATCCATTCCGCTCGATATAACTGATTATTTACACGAGCCCAGGGACTCTTGTCATCTTCACCTAGATGTGATATCTCTCCTTTTAGGAAGTACACATTTGGAGCGGCCTCTAATTTGGCTCGCATAAAGCGATAATAATCGATGCCGTTTATTAGACGATATTGATAGGGAGCTATCGTTGTGGTCCGTTCCCAAGATGGACTACGGAAACGGACAGCAGACCATTCTTTGCGAACGATTTTATCTAACCCTAACGGTAGTTCTTGGTCTGACCAGAAGGCCCAGGTTCGATCATTACTGTTTTTATCGTCACGATCGACAATCAGGATCTTGGCCTGCGCTCCGAAGCGTAGATGCAATTGGGCAGCCATTGCCAATCCGGCACAACCGCCACCTGCCAGCAGGTAGTTGAACTGGTAGATCAACAGAATAAAGTTTTACTAATGCAGCGTTCTTACGATAGATTATTACAAAAATGTAAAGGATTGGTTCAAAAAAAGCGCAGCAGAAAACCTGCTGCGCCTTAACAAAAAGCTTAAAGTCGAAATAATTCTTTAGTCGAGTTGCAATTCTTTATTCCATTGTCCTTGGCTAGCCAGCATCCGGACCAGATAGCTTCCCGTAGGTAATTTCAGTAGGTTGAGTCGCTTTTCGATATCATCTAAGCCCTCGAATTCCTCTTCATACAAAACGTCACCGTCGTTATTCAATAGCTTGATGGTGAACTTCTCGCGAGTAGGGTTCAAGAAATTGATATCAACCTGGCGGCCTTTTTGCACTACCTCCGGGTAGTGAATAACCTGACGCTGATTAAGCTGATAAAGAATAGCTCGTTTGGTTAGTCGGACCGGTTGACGAATCTCATTGGTGCTTGTCTCAAGAATGAAGATATACTCACCTTCATTAAGGCCCTCCAAACTGTACAACCCAGAGTAATCAGTACTTGATATTCTCTGAGTCAATAATACTTGTCCACGAGTAGTGCTGACTTTAAATAAAGCCAACTCCTCTTCATACTGGTGGACCTTGACACCGAATTGCTGGCCAAGGCCGGCATTGATAATGGTAAAAACGGGAGGCTTAGCGGCCTGAAGCTGTACAGTATATATAAGCAATAGTACAGCTGCCCCTAACATCCGTTTCAGGGTGATAATGCTGTTCATGGTAATTTTCATTTGGTTGAAATAGATCGTGTCAAAAAGACACTAACCTTATTTTCATAGCAAAAATAAGTACATCAACCTCAGACTACCACTAGTATTTTGGCCAAAAATGATACTATATTAACCAATTTAAATTCACAAAAACGGTCGAAATATCAATATAGATTCACTCGATAGAACTTAATGAGCCTAGCCCTTTATATGACCAGCGAATATTCGCCTAAAAATGCATTTACTTGCACATAATTATGAATTGCCGTTTCCTAAATAGCTATGGTGCAGATCGACTAGATGAGCTATTTTTGTCGCTCTATTAACGCCATCTCCCCATGTACCAACTTCGCTATCTACTTTTTTGTCTGTTTTGCTGCTGTGCATCCTTAGCTTCAGGGCAGATTGATGGACCTATCAATGGTTCTCTGGCCGCAGCCCACTTTCAGGATGGACAAGCAGCCCTCCTCGCCAAGGATTACAAAGTGGCCATACGACACTTCCAACGGGCGCTTCGCGAACAGGAATCCCTTTTGGTTGCTCGTCGATTAATCGGGCAGTGCCACACTCTACTTGGAGAATACCCCGAGGCTGCTAATCAGTATTTACAAGTTCTCAAAAGCGATAGTCTGTTTTCGCGCTTAATCTATTTCGAACTTGGAGACACCTATTATAAGATGGGTGAGCCAGAATTAGCCCTTCGTTATTTCAATCAATTCAAGACACTGCAATCTGCTCCTGTCGAAGCCTTTGGTTTGCATGGCATTGAAGAACTAGCGGAGGAGTTACTGCAAATAGATCGGCTAGATAATAATATCCGAGCCTGTCAAATGACCATTGATTCTGTGAAGTTCATCAACGTCACCGAGATCATTAATCTTGGTTCAAGTATCAATAGTCGTCATGATGATTACTTCCCCTTTCTGACCAACGATCAAGAAAACCTGTATTATACCAGGCAACAAGTTGATGGCGATGAAGACTTACTGCATAGTGTCTATCGGAATGGCAGCTGGCGTAGTGGTGAGCGACTAAAAGATTTTAATACTGATGCCCCGGAGGGGATGAGTACTTTGGTGCGAAATGGCCGCCAGCTCTTCTTTACCGCTTGTCTTCGTGATAGCGTGGCCGGCCCATGCGATATTTGGGAAGCACTACTGGAAGATGGAAACGTTACAGCTACCAGTACTTTGGGAGCACCGCTAAACTCTGTCTACTGGGAGTCCCAAGCAGCTGTGAGTTGTGATGGAAAACAGCTCTACTTCGCCAGTAATCGCCCTGGTGGTGTTGGAGGTACGGACATCTATGTTACCGAACGCTTGCCTAATGGTTTATGGAGTTTGCCCGTAAACCTTGGTGCCCCACTCAATACTCCTGGAGATGAAGAAGCACCGTTTATTTCTAATGATGGCAAGACCTTGTATTTCTCCAGTACCGGGCACTTAGGATTAGGCGAGCAGGACATTTTCATGAGTTGGTGGGATGAACGTCTTGAACGCTGGAGTGTGCCCATCAATTTAGGACCGCCAGTAAATAGTCCACATCGAGAATTGGGCTTCTATCTTTCCGCCGATGGGCGAACGGGCTTTTTTGCTAGTAACCGACCCGGGGGCCAAGGAGGCATGGATATCTATCGATTCGAACTATCGGAACAATTATATGGAGAGCCTATTACCTTTCTAGAGGGTACTGTGCGCGACTCCGTCTTACTAACTGGTGTTACTGGCTCGGTACAACTCAATGGTCGTGGCGCTATCCCAACCGATAAAGAGGGGCGATTCTTTCTCTGCGTTGGAGCAGAAGAAACGCTTGACTTTGAGGTAATGATAGAAGATTACCGACCGTATCACAATCAATTCTTCATTCCTCCATGGGATAACAAAGCTTTTTACACCATCGATCTTTTACTGCAGCCGAAATTGAGCTTTCTGGCAGAGTTAGAGCAAGAACCGCAGATGGTAGAAGTAACAAGAAGGGCCATCCCTGAAGAGTTTACGCTGGAACATCATATCCTCTTTGAATTTGACAGTGCAGACCTTACGCAGGGAGAAGTCGAATCTCTTGAGGGATTGGTCGAAAACCTATCTAGTAAAAAGGTAAGAAAGGTCGAAATTGTAGGCTATTCTGACGATATTGGAACACAGTCCTACAACCTTCAGTTATCCGAACAACGGGCAAAAAAAGTGGCCGTTTTTCTGCTGAGTCGTAACGTATCTGTTGATGACATACATATAGAAGGTAAAGGCACTATCGTTAATGATAAATCCCGGGCATTCAATCGCCGTGTAGATATCAAGATCACCATTGCGGAAGAGTAGCCCCTTTTCACCAAATATTAATTGATAATGAAAAACATTTGCAACCTAAGCCTCCTATTAATTCTTGCTCTTGGCCTACAAGGCTGCTTCAGCATGGCAGACGAAGTATGGATTGAAGCTGATGGCAGTGGACGATTTGAAGCCACAACCGACCTTAGCTCGATGTACCCCTTCCTGATGATGGGACTACAAGAGGAAATGGGTAAAGAAAAGGACGGTGACGGAAAAGCCGAATCCGGTGACCCTATGACCGCCATGATGAAAGGTATGCTAACCTCCGAAGAAGTGGATACTACCTTCGATTTCCAGGATATGATGAGCAATGCTATGGCGGAAGATGGTATGGACTGGGAAGATATGCTAGACAGCCTGCGTACTACCCCAGCCACAGAGGATTTCACCGAAGAACAGCGTGAAGTTGTACTTGGAGTATTTGATGAAATGGCCGATATGCGGATGCGAATTCGCAGCAGCCAAGCGGATCAAATTTTCAAGACCACTAGCATTCAAGATTTTACGTCTGTAAACGACATGGGCTCCACTGGAGGACTAATGGCCAAAATAATGGAATTAGCTGCTGCCGAAGAAGGAGGTCCACTGGGACAGGGTGAAGAAATGGATGCTATTATGCAACAATTGACCAATGCCCAGACTCAATTGGATCTGGATGGTAATACCCTGCGCATCAGACGATCTGGCATGGATGTTTCTCTCCTAGGAGAAGAATTCACTCAGAATTTTGCGATGATCAAGATGTTTCTTGGTAACGAGCCATATCGCATGTTGATCCACTTCCCGGGGAAAGTTAAGAAGATCAGCTCATCCGTGGCGGAAAAAGTAGATAAGAACACAGTGGCTATTGAGATGCCGTTAGATGATCTCTTTGATCCAGAGAAACAAATTGATGTAGAGATCCAGTTCAAGGGTCTCAAGAAACGATAGGTAAAATGATTAAAGACCAGTTAAGAGTAGGTTTCGCTCAAATGGCCCCAGTATGGCTAAATCGGCAAGCGACAATCGAGAAAATGTTGGATTATATTCAACAAGCTGCCAAGCAAGATTGCCAATTGCTTTGCTTCGGCGAAACCCTCTTACCTGGTTATCCTTTTTGGATAGATTTTACCGATGGTGCGCGCTTTAATTCTCCCTTGCAAAAGGAGCTACACGCACATTACCTTGAACAAGCCATACAAATCGAACGTGGCGACTTAGACGCCTTTTGCCAGGCAGCGCAGGCTTACAACATGGCGCTAGTATTAGGTGTTGTGGAACGACCAATAGACCGTGGAGGCCACAGCGTGTATTGTTCCCTAGTCTATATAGACGCGGACGGGCAGATTAAAAATGTTCACCGTAAACTACAACCGACCTACGAAGAACGACTGTGCTGGTCGCCTGGTGACGGCTATGGTTTGCGCACCTTCCCGCTAGGCAAGTTTACGATGGGTGGACTGAACTGCTGGGAAAATTGGATGCCCTTACCTAGGGCGGCACTATATGGTCTAGGCGAAGATTTGCATATCGCCATTTGGCCAGGTAATAAGCGGAATACAGAAATCCTCACACGATTCTTAGCTCGTGAAGGCCGTTCCTATGTAATCTCCGTCAGCGGATTAATGCGAAGCTCCGATATTTCTACTGACCTTCCACACGGTGAATTACTCCAAGAAAAAGCGCCTGAGTGGATGGCAGATGGTGGTTCTTGCATCGCTAATCCAGATGGAAGTTGGCTGGTAGAACCTGTAGCCAACAAAGAGCACCTCCAAGTAGTAACCATCGACCATGCTCGTGTTCGACAGGAGCGGCAGAATTTTGATCCTGTCGGGCATTACTCTCGCCCAGATGTGACGCAGCTAACGATCAATCGAGAACGGCAAAGCACGATTAGGATTAAGGAGTAGAGGGCAGAGGGCTTAGGAAAAATCTATTTGCGCAGAGCACGAAGCGCCAGAGCCTGTTCGTAAAGCTCCATATCTTCCCGATTCCATGCAGCAATAGCTTGTTCCTTAAAGGGTTCAAGGGGAGGACGACGGGAGAGCGTTCTGTTAGTATGTGGGATATCAAAGTCTTTCCAGTTGAGCATCTTTGATAGATAGTTCAGATCTTCCTCAAAATGTTCTACGATACCGACAAACATAAAATCTTCTAGGCGCGCTCCCTGGAGCATCTTAGACATGACATTTCGATTGACCGCAGCTGCCGCAAACTCCATTCTATTTCTCTTTAGGGTATTAAGGATATTCAGGCTTGGATCTCGATTACTAAGTTCATTTCGGTAAATATCATTCACATAGCGAAAGGCGGACTCTACTCGACGAACAGGGTGGCGCAACCAGGTTATCATCCGCGATTCAGTAGCCAATGGCCAGATTTTTTGCAACCCATTAAACGTATAGTGCCCATGTACTACCGGTCGAGTAAACGATACTTGATTTTTCGAAATAATCTCGTCATCAAGTATGATTCGTCCTGTTTCATCATCTTTAATTTTCTGTATATGTAGCGTATGAATAGCTTTTGCACCATATACCTGCTTCAGGATTTCAGCAAAAGAGGTACCAGCTGTTTTATAAATGTGTAACGATAAGAAGTCTGGTTCCACTCTCTTTTCATCCCGATTTTTGCCAGAAAATATCTTCATTACTTGAATTTAGAATTGCCCATCGGGAAATATTTACTTCCGCAAATAGAACCTAACAAATGCATGATTACCCGATTCTCCAAAGCCCGTCAGTACCTCTCCCACACCAAGTTCTTGAAATAGCTGAAAAATTGCATTCAGATCGTAATCATACATGGCAAAAGCATAAACATCCCGCTGTTTTTGTCTTTTTCGCCAACGGAGCAATCTAACTAACTTATTGACTGGCTTTTTAAATCCAGCCATATGAGTATGGTGCGTTATTTGCAGAAATGCCAACCCACCCTGACGCAAATGCGTCAATAAATGTCGAAGTAGCAGCATACCATTCGCAGGAGGAATATGCTGAAATACCATCGATGAATGTAAATAGTCATAGGAAGACTCCAAGAAGGGTTGATCTCCCTCAACCTGGTGGAAGACAACATTGTCCAGCTTCATTTCCTGGCGCTGCGCCTCTGCTTCGGCTAGCATTGTAGCAGAGATATCAAATCCTTGCACAGACTCAAAGTGTCTTGCTAGCGCTAAGCTCAAACGACCGGTACCACAACCAAAATCTACAGCCGTTCGCAATTTAGCAGTGGCTTTCGGCCAATGCTTTTCTAACTTCTTTAGCGTTCGATCAATGTGCTGAACTCCAGACTCATAAAACTTAGCCTTTCCATCCGCATTGATTTGGGCACTCCTAAATTCATCATGAGTAAGCACGCCAAAATAGGGATCATGTTCTCCGATATCCTCCCAGAATGCTCGATGTTTGTCGTGCTCTTTCATACTTTGTATCCAAAAATTGAGGCTTCACAATCAATAAGCTAAAGGTACACAAAAATGCCTCCAACAGATATCTTACCTTTAGGGCTTCGACTTGAACATTCCTTAATCAATTGACATGGCTACTCCCGCCGATACCTTTCATCAAATTGTCCACGAACGCCGTGCAGTACGCAAGTATGCTGAAGATGGCAAACTAGACCCAGAAGCCGTTCGGCGTAGCCTTGAGCGGGCTATCCTCGCTCCGAACAGTAGTAACTTACAAACCTGGGAATTTCATCGCATCAGAGATGCTGAGAAACGCAAGGAAGTAGCACGATTGTGCATGAACCAAAGTGCAGCCCGTACGGCACACGAACTCATTGTCTTTGTCTGTCGATCTGATCACTGGAAAGATCACAGTCTTCGCATTCTTGAGTCGATGCGTTCCAGTTTTTCCGAGCCGCTATCCAAGCGCGATAAACGGGCGATCGAGTACTACAAACGGAACATTCCTCTTCTCTATACCAATGATCCCTTTGGTCTAATGACGCTGCTGCGTCGGATCATCGTCTTTGTTAGCAGCTTGAGTAAACCCTTTGTGCGCTGGACCAACAGAGCCAATAGTCGAATCATCACACACAAGAGTATTGCCTTAGCTGCCCAAACTTTTATGCTGAGCATGCAAGCGGAAGGTTACGCTACCTGCCCCATGGAGGGTTTTGATGAGAAGCGACTTAAGCGCTATCTAAATTTGCCTGCTAGAGCAGAGATCAACATGGTTGTCGCTACTGGTCCTGCCGACCAAGAGGGCATCTATAGTGAACGCTTTCGCTTTCCTTATTCGGAAGTGGTGAAGGAGTGGTAGAGGGATTGGTTAGAAGGTTAGATTATTAGTTGGTTAGTTGAGTGAGTTGGGTGAGTTGAATTAGGTGGTGGCCTTGTCTTGTATGGCTTTACTCTTAGGTGCACTAGGGTGCCTTGGGTGGTTCAAAGGTAAGTTGGTTAGTTAGATTAGTTGGGGTAGTTGAATTAGTTGGTAGCCTTGTCTCGTATGGTTTTACCCTTTGGTGCACTAAGGTGCCTTGGGTGATTCAAAGGTTAGTTGGTTCGTTAGGTAAGTTAGATTAGTTGAGTTAGTTGGTAGCTTTGTTACGTCTGGCTTTACTCTTAGTTGCACTAGGGTGCCTTGGGTGGTTCAGAGGTTAGTTGGTTAGTTAGATGAGTTGAATTAGTTAGTAGCCTTAAATGCCTTATATGGTTCAAAAAAATCAAAGGTGCTTTTCAGTGATTTAAAGAGTTATGAGGTTAGTTGTGGTAGTTGAATGAATTCCAAAACACTGCCTTACCCCCTACTTAGACTTTCACTTTAATTTTCAGTCTCTTTATTGCCTTTACGGAATGCCGTCACTGCTTGAGCGATCTCTACAAACTGTTCCAGTTCGATTTGTTCAGGGCGCAGCTGATACGTTTTGCTTTGAAGTTCTTCTGCACTAAGTAGGCTCTTCAAAGAATTGCGGAGCATCTTGCGGCGTTGCCCAAAAGAAAGCTTGACCACTTGTCGGAAAACGGGCCATAGTGTCTCATCAACTATTGGTTCACTGCGTCGTACCAATCGAATCACTGCGGACTTCACCTTTGGGGGCGGATTGAAATTACCAGGACCTACCGAGAACAAATACTCTGTCTCATAGAAGGCCTGCACTAATACTCCGATTACACCATAGGTCTTGCTTCCAGGGCCAGCCACTACCCTATCAGCTACTTCCTTCTGAAACATTCCAGCCATTTCCGGCACTTGCTGCCGATAATCGATGGTTTTGATCAAGATTTGAGAAGAGATATTATAGGGGTAGTTACCAATTATCGCAAAGGGCCCACTAAAATGCTCCTCTAAAGGCACACGCAGGAAGTTGGCAGCGATGATATCCTCAGCGGCTAAATTAGGGTAGTTAGCTCTTAAGAACAGGACCATGTCTGGATCCGCTTCCACTACCTTTAGGTGAAAGTCGCGGTCTAGTAGATATTTAGTCAGCATTCCTTTACCCGGCCCAACTTCCAATACCTGATCGTACTGGTCGAGTAGTTGCAAGGCATCAGCAATTCGTTGAGCGTAGGACTCATTCGTGAGAAAATGCTGGCCGTAGGATTTTTTCGCTCGCATGCTGGAAGCTTGAGATAATTCAGCGCAAAGATAAGAGATTGCTAAAGGTCCGTAGATTACCCTGAGATCAAATGACGGTATGAGCGATAAACTCCGCATCGTCGTCAATTATCAGATCGTCCTGACGACGGATTCCAAGCCCCGCAGCCTGATCCGTAAAAAAGACAGACGCTTGATATCGGTACCCCTCCGCATCGACTTCAAAGCTAGCTAGGTCCTGATAGATGCGTGGTATATCACCGTAGTCACCGTCATTTTGAGCCAAGGCACGTGCTTCGCCATCATACAAAGCTACATTTTCACCAGTGCGGCCAAAGATGGGTTTACTGGCGTAACGGCCGTCTGGAAAATCTGTGGTAGAAAAAGAAGCTTTGAGTATGGCTGCCACATTAGGGCTATCCGTCAGTAGGTGAGGCAAGAGTCCTTTAGACTGCATAATCATTGTCCAGGCAGGATTCAAAACTTTGATTTTCCCGCCCTTTACCAAATCGGTGACTATGCCCATTAGCTCAGGCTCTTCGTAGGCAAAGAAATCCCAGGGAATCATCTTGTACCAAAAACCAAAATGCACAAAGCGCTCCGGGCCAATTTCGATGAAGAGTCCGTTATCAGGATCGAAAATCACTGCTTCTAATGCCACCTTATGTACTTGCTGGAAACCTGCATTATGAGCGGCTTCCGCAATGACATCAACATTAAGCCAATCTTCTTCATAGCCCAGTGTAGATAACAATAGCGTTGGCTCCCGATCTGGGTGCTGCTTTAGAATACTTTGAAACCGGCGAGTAAGCGCTACCAATAAGGGGTCAAATGGGCCTTTACCTTGCTGACGGCGCATTTCCACCCAAAGGTGACGTTGAACGTGTGCCGTTTCCGGAATCAAAGAGCAGGTATCGGCATTGAACTCCAGCATTTTGACGGGGTAATCTCCGAAGCCACCGGCAAAATCAAAGCGCCCCAGCAAGAAATCATCCCATTCCCGTTCAAGGGAATAACGCACCAATTCCTGGGCATTATGCGGAATTCCTAATTCTCGCCAGCGCTGTTCTTCGCCAAGTCGCCGTACGGTTTTACGGGCAGCCGCCCAACAATCCTGGGCTGCATCCACCCAAGCGCGGCGTTGCTGCTCTTCTACACCAATAATCTCCTCCGCGAAATAGTCTTCGTTCTCCCCGGTTGAAAGCCACTCCATTCCTTCCCGTCGCATAAATCGAGGGGAAGGAAGGGGCGCTTGAAACAAATTCTTATCCACCATAAGAACGACTTGAGCGGCCACTACCATAACCTGAACGGCCGCGGCTGCTAGGACGAGATACACGCTGAGAAGTAGAACGGATACTATTTCCAGTCGTATTATTTACCCGGTTGTAAGTATTAGGATCGGTATAAGCAGATGATCTTGGGCGGAAACCTCCCATCATACTACGGCCGATCATGTATCCGAAGAAGCCATAGCTAGCAGCAGTGAATATACCGCTGCGACCACCATAGTTGCCGGTTTGTTGCATAAGGCGAACCTCAGCCAGCGTGAATGTATCTATACCACCGTCCAAATATTTGGCTACGATCAGACTCTGAGAAGTATCCGGAATCGGTACCTCATCTTCAATCTTGTATTGCTCAGGTTCGATTTCCACAACGGTGGTGATCAAGCCCTGGGTAGGAATTTCAACTTCTTCGTATTGAGCAGAACCTCCACAACTGGTAAGTACCGCAAAACCGAAGGCTGTAATGCTCAAAATTAAGAGTGCGTTTTTGAAAGCTGTTGCTGTATTCATGCTATGAAATTAAGGGTTCAAGACCGATCCGGCGTCAATTGATGATCAGAAAATATAGATCCGCTCAACTGAAAATGACTTGCCTTCACGATGAGGGCTAAAGATAAGATTAATCGGACTATTTTTGCCCTCTATCACCATTTTGAAACTGCGGAGCCTGAAGGGTATGACATCATTTAAGCTATCGGAAAAGACGGCATTGATCGTCGCTGTATTTATAGCGGGATTGTGTTCTATTGTTTATGAATTGCTGATCTCGACAACGAGTTCTTATTTCTTAGGTGATAGTGTCAAACAGTTTTCTTTAACCATCGGGGTATACATGGCTGCGATGGGCGTGGGATCTTATTTATCCAAATTTATTGGTGATCGCATCCTGCTTAGTTTTATCTGGATCGAGTTGGCCTTGGGTTTGATTGGAGGGGCTAGCGTTCCAATACTTTACGGCTCCTTCCATCTACTCACCGTTGGTCAGTATCAGATATTAATGCTTGGTCTCACGGCCTTAATTGGTGTCCTTACTGGTTTTGAGATCCCGTTACTGGCCCGAATCATGAAGCATTATTATCCGCTCAAGACAAATCTGGCTAATGTCCTTTCCCTAGATTACATTGGAGCCCTTGCTGCTACCCTCCTGTTCCCTTTTTTGCTGTTGCCATTCTTCGGTTTGTTCCGCACTTCGATTAGCTTCGGCCTACTGAATATCGCTCTAGGCTTATTCATCTACGGCTATTTCCGGCAAACCGGAGAGCAAAAACAAAGATTGGGTATCCGAGTCGTAGCGCTGAGTATCATCTTGGGTTTTATTGTACTACTGCTATACAGTCAACACTTGCTACAACTCTGGGAAAGTAAGGCCTACTCCCATACTATTATCCATGCGGAGCGTTCGCCCTATCAGCAGATTGTTCTCACCAAAAACCAGGATGAGACTCGCCTGTATCTGAACCGGGTGATACAGTTTTCTTCTCGCGACGAATATCGCTATCACGAGAGCTTGGCCCTCTTACCAGCAGCACAGGTACAAGCGCCAGAACGCGTCCTTGTTCTTGGCGGTGGTGAAGGACTGCTAGCTCGCGAACTCCTACAGGTCCCATCAGTAAAAGAAATCGTCGTTGTCGATTTAGATCAACGTGTCTTTGATCTCGGACGTAATCACCCGAGATTGCGTGCAATCAATGCGAATGCACTTTATGACGAGCGGGTACGGATGATTGCTCAAGACGCATCTCTTTTCCTTCCAGATCCGTCGAATGAAGCGGTGGCTCGCCTCTACAGTACCTTTTTCTTTCGGCTGGCTAAAGCTCGCTTAGCGCCAGGTGGGGTATTTGCCACTCAAGCTGGTAGCCCCTTCCACACCAGGCAGGCTTATTGGTGTATTGTCCAAAGTCTTAGAGATAGCGGTTTCAAGTACACCCTCCCTTATCACGTGTATGTACCGGCCTTTGGAGAATGGGGTTTTGTAATGGCCGCTGATCAACCATTCCAACAACCACAACTACCTGCTGGGGTTATCACACGCTATTTGGAACCGAATCGTCTGTCTCATCATTTCGAGTTCCCGCCCGATATTTCAGAGATACCTGGCACTAAAGCCAACACCTTAGACCGGCCAGTCTTACTGGATTACTACCTAAAGGAATGGAACAGCTGGCGTAAAGAAAAAATCCAGTAAATTCGTTCCTCCCTTACCCCAATAACAATACATGAGTACGCCACTACGCGCCCTCGGCCGACATATTATTTTAGAACTTTACGATTGCCCCGAGGAGCTACTCAAGCACCCCGCAGAAGCAGAGCGTTTTTTATTAGCCGCTGCAGCGGAAATGAAGGCTACTGTTGTGGGTAGTAATTTCCATGCGTTTTCACCTTATGGCGTTTCGGGTGTAGTCATCATTCAAGAAAGTCACCTTACCATTCATACCTGGCCAGAGCACCGGTATGCGGCCATCGATATCTTTACTTGCGGTCCACTTGAACTTGAGGCGGGTATAACTTCCTTGCTATCTGCCTTTCAGGCAAAACGCCATTGGTTACGAGAATTGGAACGTGGCCTAGTTGAAGACTGAGCAATCCAGCAAAATCACTACACTTTTAGCACCCTATCACAAGGAATGTAAACGATCGGCCTAGTTTTTTAATCAGGCTGTATTATGAGACGTCTTTTTTTCGTTTGGTGAAGAGAAGATTAGCCCCAAAAACCAGCAGATATGAAAAAGTATTTCGCGATTCTTCTATCCTCTTTTGTGGTCCTTGCATTTGCTTGCGATTCTGAGAGTGATAATCCATGTGATAAGATTGAAAGCTTAGGCATCTTCGCCCTGGAAGACAATAGTAAGGATGCCCTACCCTACCAACCCACCAATAGTAGAGTGATTTTCAGTGATAGCCTTGGTCAAGAGCGTGCGCTCAATATCCTTTTGCAAGGGGATGGCTTTATTGAACAATCCTTTTTCGCCGTATGCGATAGCGACTCTAGTTCCTTGAGTATCTACGAATGGGAGCCAGAGCGAGTATGCTATGAATTAGAAGATCAGGCCGAGGGGAGTTTCAGTTACCAACTTTGCCTGGAGATGGTATACAACCTTAATGAGCCTTTAGACAAGCAAGTGGCTGATGTGCTAAAGATCGAAGCTTACAGTTCCGGGAGCCTCCTGCAAAGAGAAGGGGAATATGGCCTCCTCCTGGATCCACGCAATTATTTCGGAGCCATTGAAACGGCCGGTGAATCAGAGTTACTCGATGAGTTCACCTGGGAAGGGCGTACCCTAAATCAAGTTTTCAGGCTAGAGAGTATTAATAATATTGGCCAAACACGGGAACTCTACTACAGTAAAGAACAAGGCCTGGTGGCTTTTCGAGACTATTCGACGAACACCTTCTATTTCTTCGAACGAATAGAGTAGCCTATCTTCGCGCCCAGAAAAAATTCTCACAATGATTGTAGTAACCGGTGCCGCAGGCTTTATTGGTAGTTGCCTCGTAGCAGGGCTAAATAGGACTGGTCATGCTGAACTGATATTAGTCGATGATTTTAGTAGAGCAGATAAGCAGCGCAACTGGCAGCAGAAGGCGTACCTGCAAACTATTGACCGGAAGGAATTCGCCGCTTGGCTTGATGCAAATGCGCAGGAAGTGGAAGTCGTTTTCCACCTGGGCGCAAGAACGGACACTACCGAACAAGATCGCGATTTGTTTGATCGCCTGAACTATCATTACACGCAGCAAGTGTGGGAGGTATGCACAAAGCATGACCTACAATTAATCTACGCTAGTAGTGCAGCGACCTATGGCGGTGGTGAGTTTGGATATAGTGACACCCATGATGTCGTCAACAGCTTGAAGCCACTCAATCCCTACGGTGATTCGAAAAATCTTTTCGATATCTGGGCACTGGAGCAGAGCGAAACTCCACCTCGTTGGTACGGTTTGAAATTTTTCAATGTTTACGGACCAAATGAGTATCACAAAGGTCGTATGGCGAGTGTGATCTTCCACACCTACAATCAAATCCAGATGACCGGTGCTATGAAGTTGTTTCGGAGTCATCGCCCCGACTTCAAGGATGGTGAACAGAGCCGCGACTTCATCTACGTGAAGGATGTAGTGCAGATGATGATCTGGTTGTGGCAGAACGATGCTACCAATGGCTTGTACAACATTGGAACGGGCCAAGCACGAACGTTCTATGACCTGGCCGCGAATACCTTTACTGCTCAAGAAAAGAGACCACACATTTCTTTCATCGACACCCCTGCGGATATCCGCGACACCTACCAGTACTTCACCGAAGCCGATATGAATAAGCTACGGGATGCCGGATATCCAACCCCAACTTATAGCCTGGAGGAGGGCATCAAAGACTATGTTCAGTCGTACCTAATGCAGGATAAAATCTGGTAGTCTGCCAAAAAAGAAAGACTCGGAAATGAGCGAACTAAACGTCACTTCCGAGTCTTTTCAAAGGCTAAAGAACAGTTCTTAGCCCAATAAGGACTTCACCTTTGCTGAAATAGTCTTACCATCAGCTTGACCGGCAAATTCCTTGGAGGCGATTCCCATCACCTTGCCCATATCGCGCATACTTTCCGCACCAACGCGCTCGATGATTTCGCGCAGCTTCTGCTCTAACACTTCATCGGTCATTTGCGCTGGCAAATAACGCTGAATCACCTCAATTTCTTCGCGCTCTACAGTAGCCAGGTCTTCGCGGCCCTGTTGCTCATAGATACCTAGAGAATCTTGGCGTTGCTTGACTAGCTTTTGCAGCATTTTGATCTCTGCTGCATCATCTAGCTCACGTCCACTACCATCGGTTTTTGCCAACTGAATGGCAGATTTGATTGCACGGATGCCTCGTAAGGATGCTTGGTCTTTGGCCTTCATAGCAACCTTAAGGTCTTGCATGATTTTTTGCTCTAAACTCATTGTTGAGATCCTTTATTTACTTCAATTATGGGAACGTCTTTAGTATAGTAAAGGTTCCAAAACGACGCAAAGGTGCAGCTTTTCTTTCACTTCTACCCATGCTACGAATTGGCGATGCCCAGCTCCTCATAGAGTGCTAATACACCGACTACTCAATTTACCTACGATTCGGACCACCGGAGGTATTCGCAACAGAACAATCAAAAGAAAAATGCCTTTTTCACCAGACCAAACCTACCCTATCAGCGTTTTTTCTCAGGAAGGAAACAGTGCGCCACAAATGGAGAATTTCAGGCAATTGACTTGCTCCGTTTGGTAATTCAAAAAGCTGTTATCTTTGCTTACCTTACCGGCGACAGTAGGTATAAATGATCTGATAATTTCGAGAACACAAGTCCTCCTTTAAGCATTTATAAAAGAAAGGAATAGCCGCAATGGCAGGGCGATAACTCGTGACAAATAATAGTAGTACATGTACAAGCCGAGAATTGGCATCAGCATAGGAGACATCAACGGAATTGGCCCAGAAGTAATCATCAAAACGCTAAGTGATGAGCGCATTCTAGACCAATGCACACCGGTTATCTATGGCTCCAGCAAGGTCATCTCTTACCATAAGAACATCGTCAATGCTGACTTTCATTTCCATGTTTGCCGAGAGGTACAGCAGGCCTCTAAGAACAAGGTCAACGTCTTCAACTGTTGGCAGGACACGGTAAACATAGAGCTTGGCCAGGCTAAAGCTGAGGGAGGCCAGTTTGCCGCCATCGCTTTGGAAAAGGCAGTGCTGGACTTAAAAGAAAAAGTAGTGGATGCCTTGGTAACGGCACCCATCAACAAGCACGCCATGCAGATGGGCGGTGGTTTCCCCTTCCCTGGGCACACCGAATACATCACCAAGACACTTGAAGGCGGTGAGAGCCTGATGTTTATGGTGAGTGAAGATTTAAAGATCGGATTGGCCACCAATCATGTCCCCCTATCGGAAGTTCCACACCAGTTGGATAAAGACATGATCTTGCGTAAGATTCAATTATTGAATGATACGCTCAAGATGGACTTTGGCTGCGAGCGTCCTACCATTGCTGTGCTGGGATTAAACCCGCACGCCAGCGATAATGGGTTATTAGGTGATTCGGAAGAAAAAATCATCCGTCCTGCGGTGGTAGAAGCCAAGAAAAATGGCATGATGGTAATGGGCCCATTCTCTGCTGATGGCTTCTTTGGTTCTGGTCAATACCGCAAGTTTGATGGTGTCCTGGCTATGTATCACGATCAGGGATTGATACCGTTTAAGTTGCTTTCCTTCGGGCAAGGGGTCAACTATACTGCCGGTTTGAGTGGGGTGCGTACCTCTCCAGATCACGGAACCGCTTATGATCTAGCGGGGAAAAATCAGGCTGACCCTGCAAGTTTCCGACGCGCACTTTTCCAAGCGATTGATATTACTCGCCAGCGAATGTCGTATTTGGAGATGCACGAGAACCCGATCAAGAAAGTAGAAAAGAAAGCCGCCAAGGAAGAGGAGGAAGAAATCCTGCCGGAGGAAGATTAAATACCGACAGTCTGTGAAGAAAAGTACTTTAGTTGTAGCACTTATCGTGGGCATTCTATTAGTCGACCAAGTGATTAAGATCTGGGTTAAAACGAATATGCTCTACGGTGAGATGATACCAATCTTAGGCTGGGATCGCGCGTTGATTCACTTTGTGGAAAATGATGGTATGGCCTTTGGCAAGCGATTCAATATTCCACACGGCAAACTGATTCTGAGCTTGTTCCGAATATTGGCAGCCACCTTTTTACTTTTCTTCTTGCGTTCCCTTCTGAAGACAAAAGATACCCCCAAAGGCGTGCTGATTAGTTTTGCCTTAATCTTTGCCGGTGCCGTAGGTAACATCATAGATAGTGCCTTCTACGGCATGCTCTTTTCAGATTCCTTTTCGCACGGCCTTCCCGCTGTATTCCTGCCTCAAGAAGGTGGATACAGTAGTTTTCTGCACGGAAAGGTGGTAGATATGTTTTACTTCCCACTGTTTGAATGGGTCATGCCGCAGTGGATGCCATTTATTGGTGGAGAACCCTTTATATTCTTTGGACCAGTATTCAACTTGGCCGATGTGGCCATTAGTTGGGGAGTCATCCAGATCTTGATTTTCCATCGCCAATATTTTCAACAGCGACAGGACCAACTCAATCAAGAAGGATCATTAGTTGCCGAACAGGCTTTGGCGGATATGCCTACCGAAGAAAGGGATACTTCTACTCCTCCAACTCCTCAATAAAATCATGCACAGCATCGATTGCTTCACCAATGCGGTTATAGGCAATATGGTATAGTACATATTTGCCTTCTCGCTCGGTGCCTACCAAGCCGGCAAGCCGTAGGATACGGAGATGCTGAGATGTGATAGATTGCTCTAATTGAAGCGTATTGTAGATTTTATTGACGTTTATTGAACCATGGCGGTCAATGAATGCCAAAATCCGCATACGTAGCGGGTGAGCAAGGGCCCTTAAAACTTCTGATGAGACATCTAACTTCTCGTCGTCGATTACGATTCGTTTGTTCGCATTTTTCCTCATAGCAAAACACAATTGAGAACAATGACCTATATCCCCCAATGCTGGCCGTGTTCCGGGTAAGTGGGATTTTAATTTGACAATTTGTGGTAGTCAATTAATGTGTCTACTAACTGTGTGGGTTAAAATGCGTACGACTGAGAAAAAGAGACAGGCAAAAAGGCAATTGTAGAATAACATAAGCCTTATCGCTCCGGACAAAGATCGCACATTTTGTCGTTTTTCCAAAACTACTCCGCAGAGAGGTGATGGAGGTATTCTACAAAGCTAAATTAGCGCAAAAGAAAGGTGACAAAGTGCTAAAAACACAGATCCGACCATTAGCAGGTGGCTAATGGCCGGGATGACTCTTTAGTGTTTGCGTAGTGCGAATGATAACTAGTAAGGAAGTCCTTGTGCCTATCCAGCAGCAAGCTCTTCAACTAATTTTCCAATTTGGGCTAGGCGATCACGATTCAAAGCGTAAAAAATGTACTTGCCTTGGCGCTCCGTCTCTACCACGCCAGCTCGGCGTAGAATAGCAAGATGCTGAGAAGCGACGGATTGTTCCAAGCGCAAGCTCACATAAATATCCGTTACGGCCATGCTGTCGTTTTCGTCAAGCAGATCGATAATTTGCTGGCGCAGCTTGTGATTCACTGCCCGCAATACGATAACTGCTTTACGCAACTCGGCATAATCCAACTGGATATTTTCGTTGCCGTTATTGGTCAAAGTTACCGATTCAGGTTTCTGTTTTTCCATCGGTTGGATTTTTTGCATTAGAAAAATGGCACATCCAACTGAATAGATCCAAATACCGTACCAATTTTTCTCTCAAAGCTCTAATTAAAATAAAAACACCACCATTTGGTGGTATGTTGTTAAAACAAATATACAAAAAATCAGATGTCAGGTAGGCCGATTTTTGGTAAGGTAGCTTAATCCAATAGACTGGTCGGAGACCAGTAGTGCTCATCAAAATCTACAATTCGATGATCCACCACCTGAACACCCTCTGCTTCTAGTAATTCTTGCATTAAAGTAGGAGTAGAAAAATGCATCCGGCCACTTAATTCTCCTTTTCGATTTACGACCCGATGTGCCGGAACATCACCTAGATGAAGGGCCTGATTCAACGCCCATCCGACCATTCGTGCCGATCCTAACGTAAGAAAATCCGCAATACTTCCATAAGTGGTGAATTTCCCGCTTGGAATGAGGCGGACTACATCGTAAACATTCTCGTAGTATTTCGGCTGTTCCTTTTCCATAATCGCTATTGGGTATCGTCGAGTAGGTAATATCCACTTTTTTCTTCAGTCCAGGAATTTTGCCTCACCTGCTTTTATATACTAGTCGGACAATGACTACCTTTGCCGACCAAGTAAAAAAACGGCTACTATGCTGAGCACCAAAGTAAAAGCAAGTTCCATTACTCACCTTACCGATGCCCGTTATTTCGCGGCTTGGGAAACAGAATGGCTCGGGTTTTACCTGTCACCAGGAGACGAGAATAGCGTTGATGGAAATCAGGTAGCAGCGCTACGCGAGTGGGTAGATGGTGTCAAGATTTGCGGAGAATTTGGAATGGCTACTACCGAGCACATAGAAACTGCTATCAGTTCGTTAGAGCTTGATAGTGTGCAAGTAGGTATGCTTACGCCGGTAGAGACACTAGCGGCTTTACATGGCAAGGCAGAGTTGATCCAGGAAATTGTCCCTGAAGCCTACATGAGTGCGGATGAAGTGGAAGAAATGCTGAACACTCGAAAAGATAAGGTTGACTACTTTTTACTCAACTTCTCGAAGGGAGGTATTATCGCTGATGATTTAAAATCGGGACAACCTTACTCATTAGAACAACTTGAAGACTGGAGCTCCCGCTTTCCTATTCTAGTAGATATCCAACTGGACAAAGATGGTCCAGTTTCATTTCTAGAAAATATTCCCCTGAAAGGCTTTGCAGTGCAGGGTGGTGCTGAAGAAAAAACGGGCTACAAAAGCTTCGACGAGTTAGACGACTTCTTTGAGGCCCTGGAGGTGCTCGTATGATCAATTACCGGATAATCGTTCGGGTACTCAGTATCCTTTTGATCATCATCGGTCTGTTGATGTGGACGGGAATCCCCATTTCCTGG
>CAJXOS010000105.1 GCA_913057725.1 uncultured Lewinella sp. | reverse complement strand
GTAGATTGTTTTCATTTGGTTTTTTGGGGTTATGCAGGGTCTTCTCATGAGAAGACCCTGCTTTTTTTATGCCTTTTATCTTCCTTTACCACTTACTGGACAAAAGGTGTACGCTACTGTATAATTCCTGCACAGCACCCGTTGTAGCTTAGGTTTGAGGCTTTTGTCATTGAATATTGATGTCAGAAATCAGATTCATTCATCAATACTTTTTTGACATGCAAACCCTTATTAACCTTTTTACCACACTATTGATCTTGTTGGTCTCAATGACCACAATTTATGCTCAACCCTGTGGAACGGTAGAATCCGCAGAAGCGGAGCAATTCATTATGCAGTCCGCATCACGTGACAATAACCTCGACATGGCGGCGGCTCGTGAAGTGGTCAAGTACGTCGCTGTCACTGCGCATATCATTCGTAAAGCCGATGGAACTGGCGGATACACTCGCGAAGAAGTGGATCGTGCCTTCAAGAAAACGAATGAGGCTTTCGCCGGAATGAACTTCGTATTCTGCGTTCGCGAGTACAATTACATTGATGACCAGGCTGCGGCTACTTCTCAGCGTCAGTACCATGATGCTACAGAACTTCGAATCGCCAATGCCAATAACAAGGCCGAGCGTCTGAACATTTATTTCTACCCTTCTTCCAGAACATCCTGGGCCCATTTTCCCTCTGATCCAGAGAAATGGATCACCATGCAAAATGGACAGGCAAACAATGGTAAAACCCTCACTCACGAGATTGGCCATTACTTTAATCTATTCCATACCCATCACAGCTCAAGGACTATTCCAAGAGAGCTTGTTGATGGTAGCAATTGTGCTTCGGCAGGAGACCTAATTTGTGATACACCAGCTGATCCCAATCTTAATGGCCTAGTTACTGCAAGTTGTGGTTATACTGGAACCGCTGTAGATGCTAATGGTGATGCGTATACCCCTGCCACTAGAAACTACATGGCCTATACCCACAAGCCATGTCGTACGGAGTTCAGTCCACAGCAGCAGGATCGTATGATTCAAGCCTATTTCGAATCCCGTACTGATCTTATTGACCTTACTGATCGCAATTACGCTTTCCAAAATCCGAGTATCGTATTGCGCAACTATGCGCCAGGTGCCGGAGCTTGGGATGCAACCAAGCATGTTCGCAAAATTGCGGATGTGAATGGTGATGGCCGGGCAGATGTTGTTGGCTTTGGCCAGTCGATGACCTTTGTCTCTTTGGGCGCTGAGGATGGAAGCTTTGGAACTCCAATTGAAGCGATTCGCGATTTTGCCTTTGCTGTAGGCGGTTGGCGAATCGAGCACCACATTCGCGAGTTGGCTGATGTAAACGGAGACGGACGCGCAGATATCGTAGGCTTTGGTGGCCAACAGGTATTGGTAGCCCTTGGGCAGGAAGACGGTACTTTTTCCGCAATAATCCCCGCGGTTAGAAATTACACACCGGCACAGGGGTGGCAAGTCGATCGTCATCCTCGCTTGCTAGCGGATGTAAATGGTGATGGTCGTGCTGATATTATTGGCTTTGGTACACGAACAACCTTCGTATCTCTTGGTCAACCCAATGGTACTTTTAGTGCTGCCTTTAGTGGTGTAAATAATTTTTCCATCGTAAACGGTTGGGATATTGCGAGACATGATCGCTTCATGGCCGACGTAAATGGTGACTGCCGAGCTGATATTGTTGCCTTCGGTGAAAGTGCCACCTTCGTAGCGCTAGGGAAAGCGGACGGTAAGTTCGAAAATCCAATCACAGCCATCCAAGATTTTACTATCGGCAGAGGTGGCTGGACTAAAGACCGCCACGTCAGAACAGTTGGTGACGTCAATGGCGATGGATATGCTGATATCGTAGGCTTTGGTGAACGTCAGGTATTAGTAGCGCTAGGAACTGCAGAGGGACGGTTTGGTCAAGTTCGGCCAACCATTAACAACCTCTGTATCGGTGCAGGTGGCTGGCAAGTTACACAACACCCACGTATGCTGGCCGATGTGAATTGTGACGGCTTAATGGATGTTGTCGGATTCGGCGGATCACAGGTATTCTTTGCGCTAGGTAAGCGCAACGGCACTTTTGCTTCCCTACAAGCTTCAGTGGCCAATTTTTCCGCCTCCGCGGGATGGACCATTAACGGGCACCCAAGAACCATCGGTGATGTTGATGGAGACGGACGCCCTGATATTATCGGTTTTGCCAATGCTGGCTTGATGGTCGCTAAAGGCTTCCGAGTAGAAGAATCAGTTGCTGATTTTGCAGCTCGCTAGACAAGAGCAGTATACGTAGTGAGTAGTAGGGGAGGACTATCTGTTTTGGCGGATAAGCCTTCCCTTAAGCTCATTTTGATCAGCGATTAAATAACCTTATAAACTTAACGATCATGCGCATTTACATGCAATATCATAGTTTCTTGCTCTTGTCTCTTTTGTTTGCCTGCTGCGGCACTACCGCTACACCAACGGGTTATGGGCAAGTAGAGGCAACCAATAGCCGTAGCCTTGATTCCACTGAAACAATTTTGGATACCCTGAATGTTTCTATCGCTCATTATCAGATTGGGTGTACGCAGGAAGGAGCAAGCCTGTGCTACCAGATTATCGACAAAGACAGGGAACAAACCTACTATAGCCCTTATCCAATTGCGGGCCTAGAATATCAGTGGGGGACCAATTACGAGGCAACGGTTAGCCGTGCTACCGTAGAGAATCCGATTACGGATGAACTGGAATATCGATTTACGCTAATAGAACTTCAATCCGCTGAGACGGTGGGAGATACCTTGATTTTTCCACTCATTATTGATCAGGAGTACCTCCCAAAAGGAGTGGAAGGGAAAATGTTTGGCCAACTTGTTGGAGATGGTCCCAATGTCATTATTCCTGAGGAACTGAACGCAGCTTGGTTAGAAAAGTGGAGTAGTTATGGGCTGTTCACTGCCAAGTTTAAACACAGTACGGAAGACCCGAATACGATCATTTTGGTGGACTTTTCCCCGCAATAGGTCGAATTCTTGGGTAGTTTATTCGACTGACTAGCGCATTGATCTGTTTACAGGAAAAGCTTGGCACAATCCAGGCAAGGCGAAAGAATCGCACCAAGATATCGGACTGTTGAAGCATTCCAATCTTCGAAGCGAACGCTTTGTCGTCTAGATTTGTATCTATATTTTGTGACAACTTTGTAAGTAAAAACAGATAACTGTATGAAAAAGAGAAGAGGAATGTTTTCGTCTTCCAGCAACCCGATGTTTCGGGAAAAAGCTTTACAGCGCGCTAGTCAAAACACCTTAGACGGAGATTTTATCCAAACCACCGGCGAACGCATGACGGTGAGTGGAGCAGTGAATAAATCACTGATTCTAGGGGCGATCATGTTACTAACCGCTGCAATCGGCTGGACCTACGCTAACCCAATCTTTATGTGGGGTGGTGCTATTCTAGGTTTGGTAGCTGTACTAGCGGCTTCTTATAAGCCAGAATGGTCTACCTGGTTGGCGCCAGTATATGCTGGTTTGGAAGGTTTATTTGTTGGATCTATTTCTATGATCTATGCTAATGCCTTCTTCCCTGGAATTATTTTCCAGGCCGTCACCTTAACCATGGCTGTATTCTTTGTGATGCTCTTTGTTTACAAGGCGGGCATCATTAAGGTAAGCCAGAAGTTCCGTTCAGGGGTTATCATGGCCACTGGGGCAGTCGTACTGGTGTACGTGGTTAATATCATCTTGTCCCTCTTTGGGATCAATCTACCGTTCTTGCACGAAGGTGGTATGATTGGTATTGGCATTAGCCTGGTGATCATCGGTATTGCTTCGCTGAACCTACTGCTGGATTTCGATAACTTCGACAAAGGTGAGAAGTTCGGTGCACCTGCTCATTACGAGTGGTTCTTTGCCATGGGGCTTTTGGTTACCTTGGTTTGGTTGTACATCGAAATTCTTCGACTACTCGCTATACTTTCTTCTAGCGATTAGTAGGAGTTTGAAATAATCGTCGGGCAGAAGCCTGATAGCGGTAAATCCCACGATACTTCTAGTGAGTACGTGGGATTTATTATTTTGGGAATCATATCCTTAGATCAAACTTCCCATGCAAAGCAAATCTGCGTGTATTCTGTGTAGCCAAAACTGTGGCATTCTGGTAGAACAAGATGAAAATGGCAAAATCGGCAAGATCGTCGGCGACCCAGATCACCCCGTTTCCGAAGGCTATTTATGTCAAAAGGCCACACGACTAAATTACTATCAGGATCAAGTTCGTCTTACTAGTCCTTTGCGTAAGCGCGAAGATGGCAGCTTTGAGGAAATCTCCTGGGAGGTAGCAATCAAAGAAATTGCGGAGAAGCTTGTCCAAATCCGAGATACGCATGGGGGCACTAGTATTGCCTATGCGGGTGGCGGAGGACAAGGCAACCACCTAGGTGGAGTTTACGGAGCCATGTTAAGAGCAGCCTGTGATACCCCCTACATTTATGCAGCCTTAGCCCAGGAGAAGACTGGAAACTTTTGGGTAAATGGATTCCTGTTTGGCCGTCAGAATACCAACTATTGCGAGGCAGTCGCGGAAGCAGAGTACGTAATGATTCTAGGCTCCAACCCAGTGCAATCGCACGGTTTGCCTAAAGCCAGGCCAACAATCAATGAGGTTTCCCGTAATCCAGATAAGACGCTGGTCGTGGTAGATCCCAGAAGAACAGAAACGGCTAAGAAAGCAGATGTGTTCATGCAAGTCAAGCCGGGCAAGGATGCCTATTTATTGGCGGCTTTATTGGGCTATATTGTACAAAACAACCTGGAGGATAAGACCTTCATTGCTGAGCGTACAGTGGGCTTCGAGGACATCCGTCCTCATCTAATGAGCGTTCCGGTAGCTGAGTATGCTGCTATTTGTGGTGTGCCGGAATCTCAGGTCAGTGAAGTTGCCACTGGCATCAGCTCTGCTGCTACCTTCGCTTTGCGTTCCGATCTAGGAATTGAGCAAAGTCATAATAGTACACTGAATGCGTACCTGGCTCGTCTTCTATTCCTGATCACAGGCAATTTTGGCAAGGAAGGTACCAACTGCCTGCATACCCTCTTTTTTCCCTTGGTGGGGCATTCGAAAGAGCCTGGGAAAGGTGGCGTGACTACCCAGGTGACAAAGATGAAAGGCATTGGGAAGCTATTTCCACCCAATATTCTACCCTTAGAGATTGAAACGGATCATCCTAAGCGACTTCGGGCACTGATCGTAGATAGTGCTAATCCAGTGGCTAATTACGCTGATGCTGCTGCGCAGCGGCGCGCTATTAAAAAGCTGGAGTTATCGGTAGTCATAGATGTAGCAATGACGGAAACGGCTCAGGCCGCGCAGTATGTGTTGCCTGCCCAGACGCAGTTCGAAAAAATAGAAGCTACGTTCTTTAACCTGGAGTTCCCAGAAAACTTCTTCCACCTTCGTCATCCGATTTCCAAACCTTTGGCGAATACACTTGATGAGCCAGAGATCTACCATCGTATAGTGACCGCTATGGGTGAGCTACCGGCATCGTTCCCGATCTTAAGTCGTATCGCCTCCTTGGATCGCATGATCCCCAATGCCCGTTTGTTGCCACTTGCCCTTGGCGTCGCCACTTACTTTAATCCAAAGTGGAAAAAGTATCAGCTTTTGATCCTCAAGGAGACCTTAGGGAAGGCCCTTTCTTATCCTTACGCGAAGGCTGCCGCTTTCATCTGGATTGCTGCCCACATGTTTGTACGTAAGTACGAAAAGCAAGTGCAGCGTCTTGGGTATAAGGAAAAAGGCTACGCGCTAGGGGAAAAGCTGTTCAAACGAATCCTAGATAGCAAATCAGGTGCGGTGATCAGTAAGCATACTTATGAGGAAAGCTGGGAGTTGGTTCGGCACCCCGATAAGAAGATCCATCTAGAAATACCGCTATTACTGGATTGGCTGGACGAGCTTCCCGAAAAAGCGCGACGGGAACAGGAAATAGAGCAAGAGTATCCATTCAATCTGATGGCTGGCGAGCGCCGCACTTATAACGCCAATGCGGTATTAAGAAACCCAGCCTGGCGAAAAAGGAATGATCAGGGTGCGATGAAGATCAATCCAAAGGATGCAGCCGATTATGAGCTTGAAGATGGGGAATGGGTGGATTGTATTTCACCCACCGGTAGTGTTCGCGTTCCAGTAATGGTGACCGACGAGGTGCCAGAAGGATTCCTTTCCATGCCTCACGGTTACGGTTTGCAATATCCGGATCAAGATGAGAAAGAGGCGGGACCTGCGGTAAACCTACTGACCTCGCTAGAAGATTGTGATCCACTGGCAAAGACGCCCCATCACAAGAATGTACGCGTAAAAATTAGCAAAGCAGAAGTGCCGGTCGGATAACGATTGGTGATCAAATTCTTCCATCCTTGACACCCAAGTCTTGGTCTTTTGCCGCAAGTGTCATTGTTGATGGGGAATGTAGTAGAAAGTACAATGCAGGGGGTATCTTCTACTTTCTACCCTATACCTTCTGTCCGGGCCGTGGATAGGCTAGGCGTGCAACTTGATTCGTCTTGAAATAAGTATCGAGTCCTGCTACCGTCAATGTATCAATTTGGTCATGCTCTACATGCCCGCTTTCGGCTATTACAGCGTCTGGGACGATGACCTCAATGATCTTACCTACCACGAATAGGGTGTCATTTGATTTCAGGTAGTGATCTTCTACGTACTCTAGACCAATCTTGATTTGACTCTCTGCTACATAGGGTGCTTTATGCCCTTCGGAATAATAGGGCGTCAATCCAACGGCGGCGAATTCTGATTCTTCGATCGGGTAGTTAGCAGAGCTTTGGTGGGCAGCAGCGAGAATACTTTCATCAACAGTGTTAAGCGTGAAGTGCCCCTGCGCCTTCATGTGATGGTAAGTATGACGAGGCACAGTCAAAGGACGCATGATAAATCCTAGATGTGGAGGGGTGGCGCCGATATGAACAACGGAGCTGAATAGGCCCAAGTTCTCGACTCCACGATGCCCTTTGGTGCCAATGAGGTGTAGCCCGCGAGGCCCAGGAAGTGTGTTAAAGAAGTTTCGTCGGAAGAAGCGTTCCATCTCTGGAAAATCCTTTGCCGTCAAATGCATAGGTGAATCACTTGTAGATTAACGTGAAATTGGTGTTCTGGAAAAAGTCTTCTGAATCCAGCTGTACAAGGTACTTGGTAAATGGTACTTAGACTGCTTACTATTAGGAATCTTTCGTACCATGTACGCTATACAAAGTACCTAGTACTGCGAGTTTCGCCGCTTGTCATTTGATAAGTTTCCCAAAGGACAGATAGCGAGTGAAACACGCATTGGTTACCACAAAAAAAGGCAGAAAGCGGAGAAAAGTTCATCCACTTTCTGCGAAACGCCCTTCAAAATATATCTTGATACTACGCTGGGCTTGGCAAAGCGCAGTTATTGTTCAGTTTGTGTTGGCTTAAGTTTGACTCGATTTCCTATACTCGGTAAGGGAATCGACGTGCTAATACTCGTGCTAGTCGGCGTACGATTTCAGAATGTCTGGTATTCCAGTCCGTTGCCGCCCGGCGGTCGGTATTCCAAACGGTGATACCACTGTCGCCATCCAATACAGAGGCGGATAGAAAGACATCACTGGTCTTGGTTGGCACGGGGAACGGACTACTTCCTCCGAAGAGAATCATCGCCGTTTGCGCCATATTGATACCAAAACTTTCCAAATCAGTCAGCCACATATCTTTTCGCATTGAGGTGCGTACTACAGCATCTACTCCAAGCAAGGCAGCCAGATCAGCAGGGGCCATGGTCCAACTGTCGCGAGCAGTGATACCTGCTTCGGTTAGTTTGGCATTGGTCTCAGTGTAGTGTTGTAGGTGGATCAGGATTTCTCCGCCACGGTTGCCAGAACGCTGAGCGATTTCGTCGAACACAGCAATTTGGAAGGCATGGCTTTCATTTTCTTCAATTCGTAATAGATCTTCTTCGGTCCATTCTGCTGGAATTCGACCAGTGGTGACCATCTGACTAGGCAGCACGGCAATCGTTTGATGTTCATCAGCCAGGTCGTCATAAGCAGCAGTTTCGTAATACGTCGGACTACATCCCATCCAGAATACAGTAGCGACAAGTGCGAGAAAAGGGAGCAATTTGGTTTTCATGTAGTTCAGGGTTTTATGTTGGTTTGAGATAGGTTGCACTTCAAAGATAAAGGCGAGAAATAGGCGAACGCAAGGTCTAGAAGCCGCTTTAAAACGAGTTTAACGCCAAAGCCTGGAATTAAGAAATTGCTAACAGGGCATGAGCTTAACACGCCGTTACTTTTTTGCATTTTGCTAACAATGTTCACTGCATAGTCATAACGGGTGTACCACATCCAGCAAAAAGAAATTACCTTAGCCGTCCAATCTACATTGCCGTAAAATTTGAGCTTGCTACTATGAAAGCAGTTTGGTTCTCGATTATCACCTTGTTTTTTACCGTTGGGTTGTTCGGACAGAATGCGTTGCGTGACGCAGAGCGCTTGAGTGAACAACAGGAGTACGAAGCTTCTTCGGCGCAGCTGCTTTCCTTCATTGACAGCCATCCGGAACGGAAATACGATTTGGGCCGGGCTTGGGCGCTGCACAGCTATAATTTACTCCGCCAGGGAAAAGGGGAAGAGGCGCGTACGGCCAATGATAAGTCATTCAACTTGCGCCGTCAATTGCGTTCGCCCGAAATCAGTGAGAACTACCTACGTGCAGCTCAAATAGATATTGCGGCAAAGCAATACCGAGACGCACTAGCAGCTGCCGAGCAAGGGATGCAAATGTTGATTGAGAATCCGCGCATCTATGCCGACTTAAACTTTTACGCTGCCAAAGCCCTGTACAAGATGGGGCGGCCAGAAGAAGCGCAAGAGTACTTCGCCACCGCTAGAGATGTAGTCTTAATTGAAGTAGGAACCAGCGATAGAGCCTACGCCAATTTGCTGTATCAAGGAGGTTTGATTCAAATGGAACGCAAGTCTTACTCGGAGGCCTTTACGCTGTTGTCCACTGCTTACTATGTAGCAACAGATCCTATTCTACGAGTCAGAAGCATTATTGCTGCCTGGCAGGCCTACAACATTAGTAAGTAAACTATCGTCCAGCAAACCACCTAACCCCCAAACCATCTAACCATCTATCTACGGCTGATATACGCGCTGTACGAACTGGAACACAAAGTCTTGCTGCTCAACCGGTATCTCCATCGTTAATGATCTTGTTTCGTCCAATCTCGGGAAAGCAATTAGGCCGCGGGTGTGTTCGCCTGCTCGCAAAGTAGTGCGGCGCAATACAACGTCCTGCCAAAAATGGGCTTCGTCGGTAGTAGGAAGCTCACTGACGGGAGAAGAGAGAATAGCATCTTGATGGAAACTGAGCCCGAGCGATATCGCAGGCAATACGGCATCTACCAATACATCAGCAGTGGAGTAGCGATCATCTACCCAACCATCTCCATCGGTGTCGATATTATTTTCACCGTCATCACTTACCGCAACGGCTACAGCAGCGCCGACTAATAGAACACCGCCGGCAATGGCTGCATTTTTAGCATTGGCTTCCTGCCTGGATTGTTGCATGTCCATAGAGAGCAGAATATTCTCGGGGTCAGCAGCACGGCGCTTGGAACCCGCATTATTGATAATGGTCATTACTTCGGGGGTGACCAAGATAGGCGCGGACCCTTCATTGAATACTTCGATATCAAAAATCAGGTATTCGCGATTTGCATGGCTAAAGGCCGCACGTACGACAATACTGTCTTGCTTCTTTTCGGCAATGGCCTGCCCCTGGTACCAAAAGACGTTTTCTTGATTGTCGGGCTCTACCCGAATTACTTTTTGGGGAACGACACAGGCACTGGTAGAGAGGATCAAGTAGAGAAGAGCGGCTAAGAATACTGTAGAAGGATACTTCATAAGGTAGGGCTTAATTGAGTCTTTATACAAAGAACAAACACTATCGCGCTCCGGACAAATGACTTCCTGTTAAGATTGGGTTAAAGTTGGTCGATTGGGTAATGCGGTTCATCGAAGGAGCTCGCCTGTTATTCGGTTTTTTGAGAAGTTGGAGGTGTCGGCCTGTAATAATCGTGGCCCACATCAAACTAATATCATGTAAACCAAAACCAACATAGACAGATCATCATGAGCAACTTAATTGAAGCTAATGGGCTCACAAAAGACTTTGGCAGCTTTCGGGCGGTCAATGATGTGTCCTTTACTGTAGAAGCTGGCGAGATATTTGGCCTCCTGGGACCGAATGGTGCCGGTAAGACTACAACTCTCCGTATGCTTTCTGGCCTTCTAAGCCCAACCGCAGGTGAAGCTACTATCAATAGCTTTTCCATGCAAAAAGAACAAATGAAAGCGCGCCGCTCTATGGGCTTTCTCACTGGAGATATGGATCTCTATCGCCGACTAAATCCACGCGAACTCTTGCTGTACTTCGGTAAACTGTATGAGACACCATCCTCAGAATTAAAGGATCGCGTAGAGCGATTAATCGACGCTTTTGGCATCACGCCATTCGTTGATCGGCATTGTGAAAAATTATCAACGGGTCAGAAGCAACGGGTGTCCATTGCGCGCACCTTGGTGCACGATCCCCAGGTAGTGGTGCTGGATGAGCCTACAACCGGGCTTGATATTATGGCCTCCGAGTTTATTCTGCAGTTTATTCGTCAGATGGCAAAGGAGCAAGGCAAGGCGCTTATTTTCTCTACCCACAATCTTACGGAGGTAGAGCGTCTTTGTGACCGCATCGCGGTGATTCATCAGGGGAACCTCGTATACCTTGGCGATATCGATGGCATTAAGTCACAGACCAGCCAGGATACCTTACCAAAGGCCTTTTTCGAACTCGTCCAGGACGAATCACTCAGCTTACAAAACTAATCACCCATGAGACGTCATATTATCGCTACCATTTTTGGTAAAGAATTAAAAGAGGTACTGCGCGATAAACGCATGCTGTACCTAATCATACTATTACCTTTCTTCCTCTATCCGGTACTGTTTACATTGATCGGTGGGGTAGGGGCTAGTCAACAGGAAAAACTCCTCAATCAAGAAATTCAGGTCTGGGTGTCACCTAGTGCCGAAGGGACAGGGATACCTGCTATGCTCCAGCAAGATCCAAGCTTGAAGGTAGAGCTCAAGGACTTTGAAGAATCTGATTTGGATACGCTAAAGCGCACGATTGGTATCTGGCTTCCGACTGACTATCAGGAGAAGTTGGCTACTGGAGCAGCGGCGAATATCAAGCTCTATGCTGATCAATCGCAGGATGTGCTCAATATGCGCGAGCGGATGCTACGTACGCAACTCTCGGCGCTCAATGATCAAATATTACAGCAACGCCTGGCTGAAAAGGAACTGGCAGCTGATTTCGCTACACCACTCCAGATTGAATCGGTGGACTTGTCGCCGGAGGAAAGTGGTAATCGGATGATGACGGCCTTCCTGCCCATGATGATCCTCCTGTTCATCTTTATCGGTTGTATTTATATCGCTATTGATATTACTGCCGGAGAGAAGGAGCGTCGCACGCTGCAAACATTATTCACGACTCCTGCCACCACGAAGGAGATTGTGGCGGGTAAGTTCTTTGCCGTAGCCTCTGTCGGTATTGTTAGTGCAACGATGAACATCTTGAGTTTGATCTTGGCTACTCAAATCCAAGCTTATCTGCTCGGAGAAGCAGATGCAGGGATGAGCTTGAGTTTGGCTCCGGTAGCTTGGGGATGGATGCTTGGGTTGGGCCTACTCACTACTTTATTTATTGGTGCTTTAGCGCTGGCAGTAGTGTTATTGGCCAACTCTTACAAGGAAGCACAAAGCTATGTGAGTCCACTTATGATGGTGGTCTTGATCCCATCAATGATGGCTGCTATGCCTGGCGTAGAGCTGACCTTACAAACGGCGCTTATTCCTGTGTTTAATGTGGCCTTGGCCATCGTGTCCATTATGAAGGGGACACTCGATACTGGCTTGCTTGCCGTTGTTGCTGGTGCGAGTCTTGTCTATGGCATATTAGCGCTATATCTGGCTAGTTTGACCTTCGGTAATGAGAATGTAATTACCGGAGAGAAGATTGACTGGAAGGCTTTGCTAAAACGTTAGAAGACGCCCAGCCTCCAAAACAGAAGCGCCTTGGATGAGTACTCATCCAAGGCGCTTTTTCATTTAGCACTATAAGCAGAGCTCGTTTATTCGATCACTACTCGTTCTGTGTGCTGGCCAATTTGTACCAAGTAAACACCAGCTGGCATAGCTGATAGGTCTACTCCTTGGCGCATAGTACCTTGAGGTACAGTATTCGTCATCATTACCTGACCCTGTACATTGAATACGCGCAACTGATAGTCGCGGTCAGTAGCTTCACCCCATTGGAGTGTCACTTGACCTTTAGTAGGGTTAGGGTAGATCAAAAACTCAGAAGCAGTAGGTATTTCTTCATTGTTTGTAATACAAGCCGCATCAATAGTGATGTTGAAGTTGGTCACAGGCAGGAATCCACCAGTACCATCTTGCACCACAAAGCTGAAGCTATCCTCCGTTTGGCTACCATCCGTGTTAACGTAAGTCACGTTACCTGCGTCAACAGAAGACTGACGGAAAGTATCGCCTACGTTTAGAATATCATCCAAGAAGTAAATATCACCATATGCTGGCGTAGATACTACGGTATACTCTAGTTCGAAGCTGTTCTGGCTAGCATCACTAACGATCAAGAAGTCGCTATTGATTGGGTTACCTTCATTCGGCTTCACGCAGATACCTTCGTTGCGATCCAGGCTAGGTGAATCCGGGCTCGAAGAAGCACAGAATTCAATGGCCCATCCGTCAATAGAACCAGGAGCACCGAAACCAGTTTCCTCAATTTCTACAATCAGCTGCCATTCACCTTGACTTTCTTCTCCGACGAACGCAGACAGTGCTTCAGTTGGCTGATACACGATCTGGTTAGTTGGAGGACATTCAATGGCGCCAGGAGCATCATCATCAAAACCAACGTTTACGCGGTCGGTAGAGAAACATTCACCATCATATAGTACCACCTCAATTTCATCTGGGCTCCGCAGACGAACCTGGAAGTTCTGAATCGGCTGGTAGCGTACATTGATAAATGGAATGTTGATGTCGCTAATCGTACCAGCGAAGTCAACAGTTACGCTAGAAGTACGAGTAGGAAGCGGACCACTACCAGGGATTGTGATTGGCGTATCTTCTGCAGTTGCGCCTTCACAAATAGAGTTCTCTGTATGGAAGGTGAAAGGAGAAGACCACTCACCCGGACCACACTCATTAATAGCGCGAATACGCCAGAAGTACAAGGTGTTTTCTTCAAACAGAATAGACGGAGTGTAAGCACCCTCAGCTAAGTCTGAAACAGCATCAATAACATCATCGCCGAACACCGGGCTGGTTGCCAACTCAAAGTCGTACGCAAAGGCGTTTGGAAGTGTTGTCCATTCAAAGTCGGCACTCAATACGATACCACCAGTACCGTCGGCAGGGGCAGTAAGTTCAAGTGCGCTGAAGTCATTGTTGTACACTTCCAGATCAAATACCCGGAAGGTCGTATCCATATCGGTAGTGATGGCGCGCACTTCAACGCTCAAGAAACCATCGAAATCGCTATCGCCGAAGTCAAGCGTTAAGTTGGTGTCGTCACCCGGCTGAATTTCGCTTGTGTCAAAGCTAGCTAGCACACCATCAGGGAGTTCACTAGTAACTTCCAAGGTGATGGTGCTGTCATAACCAAGAATTGAGGTGGTTACGAAGTCTACGATAGCTGTTTCTTCTGGTACACAAACCTCCTGGAAGAGTGGGCCATAATCAAGGGTATAGCCACCTTCAGCAGCAGGTATGATACTGAAGTCATCATTAGAAATGTCGAAGAAGATGTTGTCAGCTGCTTCTACGCGTACCCGTGCATCATTGGTTAGTGCATCAGGAACGGTAATGAAGGCAGAACCATCATTTGGCGTGTTAGCCAATAAAGTGATAGGGTAAGTAAAACCGCCATCGGTAGATAGACGAATATTCACCCGCTGGCAATTCACCTGCGCTGCATCTGTATTGGCAACATCCCAGGTAACCTCGGTATAATCACCTACTGACCATTCTTCACTACCGTTGTTTGGAGCCATTACCACAAACGGTCCAGCTTCTTCCGTAGCACGGAAAGCTACGGTAGCCCATGCAGCACCACCGCTGGTAGGGTGGTTGTCACGCACGGTACAACGGAAAGTCATTGCACGGTTGTAAGTAGGAAGTACTTCGGTATTGTCGCTAGTACCATTGATAACCTTGATCAACTGCGGGAAAACCCGAGTTGGAGAGGAGGTAGGATCAAAGGTCCGGAACAATGGGCTGTCACCAACTGGAGTGCCAGGGAAAGGACCATAGTCTCCAGCTTCTTCATCGTATGGATAAGACTGATTAATGTCACGCTGCTCCCAGCAGTAGGTCAAATCATCGTCCTCCATGTCTGTAGCAGAGGCCGTTAGTTCAAACGGTGTGCTAATTGGGATGAAGAATCCGTTATCGTAATCCTCTGTTACTTCTGGAATGGTATTCCCATCATCGATCAGTTCAGGACAACCATTACCCAAGCTATTTCGAGTATAATCGAAGATTTGAACCAGAGAAGAGTTGTTGTAGTAATCATCTGAGTTGGTCTGGATATTGTAACCACTTGGGCAGATGCCCGCATAACCCATGATAGTGGTACCACCACCTGGTTCTACAGCGGTCTCAATACTCACATTTTGACAACCACTCTGCACGTGGGTAGCACCAAACTGGTGACCCATCTCGTGACAAAGGATATTGATAACAAAAGGATCACCTTGAGGGGCTGCACGAGTAGACGTTGCCCGGCCTTTCAAGCCAGCACGACAAACGCCCCGCAAAGAAGCTACACCCTGTCCTACAAATGGACCAGTACTGATAACGTGTCCGATGTCATAGGCATCGCTACCTACGCGGTCGTTCAATACGCCTGGGTTGTCGTCCAACATCTCATCCGTCTGGTTGACGTATGGGTCTGTGTTGGGGTCCAAGAAGATGAGTTCGTCATTGTTTGGAATCAACTCCAACTGTACCGCCATCTCGCGGCCAAATACTTCATTGACACGGTTTACGATGGTCACGATCGCCGCCATGGCAGATTCGGTTGTACCTCCATGGAAGTTAGAGAATTCACCGGTACAAGCCATAGCCAAACGGTAGCGACGCTGTACAATAGCAGGTCCTCCAAAGGTGCTACGGTCTCCGAAGAAGTGCGTCTCTTCAGACTGGTAGATCTCTCCAATGTCAAGACCTTCTTCACCGGTCACATCACAGACGAAACCGTTCCAAAGTTCATTGTCAAGGTTGTCCTCTACTTTATAGACCGCGTAGTAGCGGTCGTCTTGTTTGGCATACGGGTCAATGTAAATGGTACCTTGCGTAGTGCGCACAGTGGCATGGAAACCTTGGTAGGTCCATCCTGCGCGTCCACCCAAAATTTTGCCACCATCAGTAAGTATCTCATAGGTTTGGATGCCTGGGTAGCGGGCGGCCAGTTCTGGTGCCATAACGCTGATTGGGCGCATCTTTACACTCATCAAACTGCCGTCTGGTTTTGGAAGTACAACTTGGCGTACGCTTCGCTCGGCAGAAAGAAGGCTACTTGATAGCTCTTGTGGCTCTAGCTCAACCAAACGGAAGTTCGTCGCAAAGACGTGTAAAATGTCCGCTGGGGTCAGGGTGAGGTCTGATGCCTGCCGAGTCGCCCACATGTCCGGATTAGTCTGAGCACCGGCAGTCGACAGCAGCAAGGCAAATAGTAGAAATAGTATACTACGTTTCATCGATAGAATTTAGTTATTGTTTTCTCGATGAAAGATAGCAACTAATTACAGAGCCCTACTGGTAATTCTGCGAATTTGTAGTTTACCGCACCTAAACTCCGTCCTAATCGGTCTGGTTTCGGACAGTTTCCAGATCGTGGAGCAGTCCCTTTGTAGGCTTGGGTGTCAGGCCTTTAGTTGCACAGAATTGTTGGTGCCGGTCACTAGCCAACCAGAAATCGCTGGCAGGCCTGATTTCAGTGGAGATAATGTGCCCCTTGTTTTCTAATTCCTCAATTAGAGCAGTAGCCGCTTGTTGTTGCTCTTCGGTAGAAAAGAATATGGCAGAACGATACTGTCCTCCTTTTGCTCTTCGATCAATGCGAGGATCATGGATAGAGAAGAACTGAATGAGCAATTCTCGGGTAGAAAGATTAGCAAGATTATAGTCTACTGCAACCACTTCTGCGTGGCCGGTGGTTTTGGTACAGACTTCTTGGTAAGAGGGGTTGGCTTTATGGCCACCCATAAAACCAACTTGAGTGGCGCTTACCCCTGGAACTTGGCCGAGATGATACTCTTTGCTCCAGAAGCATCCGCCACCCAAGTAGATGCGAACGGTTTTACTCGGCTGCATCGTAATCTTCGCGTTTTACGAACTTAATCGATAGCGAGTTCACACAATGGCGTGTGTTTTTGGCTGTGAAGCGTTCACCCTCAAAAACGTGGCCAAGGTGTCCGCCACAGTTGTCGCAAACGATTTCCGTTCGACGCCCGTCGGCATCTGGTACACGACGTACCGTGCCGGGGAGATCGTCATCGAAACTCGGCCACCCACAACCGGAATTGAATTTGTCGGTAGAGTCATACAAAGGAGCCTCGCAACGACGGCATACAAATACACCATCGGCTTTCCAATTGTTGTACTCACCCGTGAATGGACGTTCCGTTCCTTTCTTCTCAATTACATAGGCCTCTTCAGGATTCAGAACGTTCCATTGATCTTGCGTTTTCGGCTTCATCAGGATATGTTTTAGTTTGTTTGACTAGCGCAATTTAGTAGTCTTAATTGCACAAGCTAAATGAATTCCGCTATACCTAACAAGGATCTTGCAGAAAAGATTAGACGTTATATGCGGATAGGTTGTCGGGTCGCGAACCGGACAAGGAGGGGTTAATTTAGTGTTATTGCAGCTACCCGTATTTGTATTTACACCGCGAGTCTCAAGTTTTGAGACTGCCCAAAAATATTAAACCCAGGCGGCTAAACCATCGGGGCTTAGAGAGCTGTAAATCAAGAAAGAGAAATGCCAGTTTTGAAATGCGAAGAGTGTGAAAATGTATTTTGCGTTTCAATGTGTTTCGTCTTGATTTACTCCGTTAAACTATTCTGACCTATGCGGCCTGCGGGATCGCTTCTTGATATCAAAAGTTCGCGATACCTATTGTGAGAATTGCACTGATAGATAGTGATTCTCATCATCATTTTCAGTTTTAGAATCCGCCACCTTCAACCTATATTTGGAATCTCCAAATTCTAACAATCTATTTCCATGCAAAAGATACTCGTAGCCACCGGCGGTGGTGATTGTCCTGGATTGAATGCCGTCATACGCGGATTGGTAAAAGCCGCAAAACGCCACGGAGGCTGGGAGGTTTGGGGTAGTAAGGAGGCCTTTAATGGCTTGCTTGGTGAACCTACCGACCTGGTTAAATTAACGCCCAAGAAGGTGGCCGGAATTCACGTTCGTGGTGGTACGATTATAAAGACCACTAATAAGGGAAATCCTGTTGCCTATCCGGTGAAACAAGATGACGGAAGTATCAAGTTGGTGGATCGTGGCCCTGAGATGATCAAAAAACTCAAGGACATGGGTTTTAGTGCTGTTGTGAATATTGGTGGAGATGGTAGCCAGCGGATATCTCAGCACCTATACGAACTGGGCTGTCCGATCATTGGTGTGCCGAAAACGATCGACAATGATTTAGCGAGTACAGACTATACTTTTGGCTTTTCGACTGCCGTGCAAATTGCTACGGACTGTTTCGATAAACTGGTCACTACCGCGGAAAGTCATCACCGAGTGATTATCATGGAGGTCATGGGCCGTGATGCAGGTTGGATAGCGTTACACACTGCCATTGCAGGAGGGGCGGAGATTTGCCTGATTCCAGAAATACCCTATGATATCCGCAAGATTAAGCAGCGCATTGATAAGCGGTACCGCAAAGGCAAAGGTTTTATGAATATTGTGATCGCTGAAGGTGCCAAACCGCTAGGGGGTGAAACCTTTGGGCGTCAGGCAACTGATGCGGGCGATCCTCATTTGAAGCTGGGCGGAATCTGTAATAATCTTCGATATCAGTTGGAGGAGATGGGGTGTGTCCCCCAAATCAGAACGACGGTACTAGGGCATATTCAACGTGGAGGGACTCCTGTAGCATTCGATCGAATTCTGGCTACTTCTATGGGGGTTAAAGCCTTTGATTTGGTCAATGAAGGTGCTTTTGGGCGTATGGTAGCCTATCAAAACAACGAATTTGTCAGCGTGCCTTTAGAGGACGTCACCGCAACCAATAAGAATGTGACAGAGGATCATGCTCTGATTCACACCGCCCGGTCCATAGGGATTTCCTTTGGTGATTAAGATCTATGATCTGAGGGCATTGTTTAGTACATACTTGGTGAGGGCGTAAATCTGTTTAATTTTGCGCCCGATTAGATAGTATGCAACATTCTGGTCGCCAAACGAGTAAATGAAAAAAGCATCTTTAGGTACGCTCAGTGCTTAAAGGTTGCTAGACATTGTCCCGATGCAAGTGTATTTAGATGAAGGCTGGTTCTCCCTGCTTAGTGGCTTTGCCATATTCATTATGGGGCTGCGGGTATATTGGCTTGATAGCAGCAGGCGGCTGTACCAGGCCTTTATGATCAGTACCTTTTTCTTGTTTGTCCAGAACATCTTCTTCTTTCAAATGGAAGAAACTAGTTCTTTGGCTGTGGTGAGAGACCTACGTCCTGTGCAGGAGAGCGTTTGGAATTTGGCCATTCTTTTCATTACCATTACGATGTGGCATTATGCCCAACAGTTTGCTCCGCGATCCATGAAGAACTGGGAGCGTAGGCTGTACCACATTAGTTTGGTCATGGGCGTTGTCATCTTGTATCTGGAAGCCTTTACCCATTATCGCCATGGTGAGCTGATAATGGATGAGAATGGGAAATGGGCTATCATGTTAGCCTCCTACCAGGCGCATGATCTTTTTCGGCTCATTGGGGTGATCCTTCTTTATGGAACATCCATTTACTTTTCCTATCTGCCATTTCACTATGCCTACAATGCCCAAACCAGGGGTATTCGCTTAGGGATCGTATTCATTTACGGGCTCATTATGGTCTTCTCTTTCCTGAGTAATTATGTGTTTACTTATTTTTTTGGGTGGCCTTCCTTACTGAATGAGAGTATTAATGTAGCTGTCGGCGCTCTTTTTTCTGGCTTGATGATTGTCAACTTACAACTCACGGACTTACAGTCGGAATATGCAATCCCGAACCTGTTGAAGACAATGACCAACTGGTTTATCCTGACGGACAACAACTTTCGCATTAAGCAGGTGAATACGGCCTTCTTGGAGCAAATGGGAGGGACGGCCAAGAGCTGGCAGAACACTTCCATAACGGAGGTTTTTCCTACAGAACATTGGCAAAGACACCGAACCTACATTGAAGACCTGACGGCAAATAAAACACAACCCTACGAAACGCGCCTGCAAACAAAAGCAGAGCCAGCCTACCTATTTTTTTTGGTGACGCCTTTACACAAACGTTTCTGGGCAGGTGGGCGTCAAAAGAAGCGTGGTTATGTGTTTGTTGGTACGGACCTGACTCGCTTTAAGGTATCTGAGGAACAAATTCGAGCCTATGCTAGTGAACTAGAGATCTCAAACCAGGCCTTAGAACGCTTCGCTTACATCGCCTCTCATGACCTAAAAGAACCTATTCGTAATATTGGCAACTTTGCCGGACTTCTACGTCGTCGCCTTCCCGAATCCTCTCGGCAGGAATTAGAAGAATATGTAGGTTTTATTGAAGATAGTGTGGATGGGATGAACCGTTTGATTGAGGCTGTAATGGCTATTTCTCGCCTGGGCCAAGAGGCAATGGCACTCGAAACGGTAGACCCTGCGCTTTTGCTGGCAGAGGTAGAGACTCGCTTAGCGAAAAGGATTGGTGAAACAGGTGCCTCTCTTACCTATGGTGAGCTTCCTCAGCTCAGAGGAGACCGTCAGTTACTGCGGCAGCTATTTCAAAATCTAATCGATAACGCGCTCAAGTATAATCAGCAGGATCGTCCTTGCGTAAAGGTCACTGCTACTCCGATGAAAGATGAGCGAGCCATCCAATTTCGATTTGCAGATAATGGTATTGGTGTGGAGCCAAAATACCGCGAACAAATCTTTGAAATGTTCAAGCGCTTGCACTCGCGAGCATCCTATCCTGGCACAGGCATTGGTCTGGCCATATGTCGGCGGATCGTAGACCTGCATGGCGGGAAAATCTGGGTAGAGGACCATCCTGAGCAGGGCGGATCAATCTTTGTTGTACAACTCCCCATCAAAACGTAGTAGTTCTACGACATTCATGGACTTTTGAGTCGCATAGACGACAGACAATTCCTACATTCGTGTCGTTTCGGATTTAGTGGTGTAATAAATACCAGTTGTCCGAAACAAACGAGAGTATTTTTCTTTTCTATTCCATGCTTAAATCAGCGACTATAATGAGACTGACATCTACTTGTGCTCTCCTCCTACTGAGTAGTCTGGTGCTTTTTGGGCAACAGATTCAGTTTGTTGGAGAAAATCAGATTTCCCTGCCTGCAGATGCTGAAGTAAACCTGCCTGTTTCTAATTATGAATTGGTTGATCTTGAACTAAACAGCTTCTATGAGTTGCTTGGACAGGCTCCTCAAGAATTCAGCCAGCCACTTCGTTCCTCTACTACTGCCATTCAACTGCCAATGCCTAACGGACAATGGCGTGTTTTCAAGGTAGTAGAAAGTTCCGTTATGCCGGAAGGGCTTCAAGCCCGTTGGCCGCAGCTTAGAACTTATCGCATCCTGGATGCTGGTGACGAGCGCTTTAATGGCCGCTTGAGTATTACACCACAAGGTCTTACTGCTTTGTTTACCTCGCCATTTGGAGAGGTGTTCGTTGAGCCTTATGCGACGAATCAATCTCGCTACCACGTAAGCTACTACAATCACGACGTGGTTCTTGATGCCGAATATTTGCCGCAGTTTGCTTGTGGCTACCAGCCAGAAGAGACAGAAGAACCAAAACCTTTCGGTCCTACCTTGAGTGGTGGAATTGATGAAGAGAAGTCCGATACTCCGGCAAACATCCATGAGTACGTCATGGCACTGACCTGTACCGGTGAATATGCCCAGCAAAAAGGTGGTACTGTGGAAGCGGTCTTGGCTTCTTTTGTTACTGCTATGAACTTGGCTAATTCCACCTTCGAACGTGAGGTTGGTGTTCGCGTTCGGTTGATCGAAAACCAGGAAGCCCTGATTTATCTGAATGCAGGCACCGATCCATTTATCAATGCAGATAATGGTGGAGGTTTGCTAGGTCAGGTGCAAGGAGCATTGGTTGGTGCTGGTGTGCCAACAACTGCTTACGACATGGGCCACGTATTCACCAGTGGTTGTACTGATGTTGGTGGTGTTGTTGGAGGTCAGGTTTGTACACCTGGAAAAGATCGCGGTGTTACTTGCCACTATACTAATAACATTAATGCTATTATCCGTCGCGTATTCACACACGAGGTAGCTCACCAGTTTGCGGTAGCACACTCTTGGAGTAACTGTCCAAGTAGCCTTGGCCAGCTGGCTACGGGTTCTGCTTTTGAGCCAGGCTCCGGTACCACTATCATGTCTTATGCGGGTAGCTGTGGTGACCAAAACGTTTCCTTCAATAACGACGATTACTACCACGGTCACTCTCTTGAGCAATTCATCTTTTTTACTCGCGAAGGTCAAGCTAGCAACTGTGCTACTGTCCTACCTACCGAGAATAGCGAACCAAAGCTATCTGTTGATTATGTAGATGGTTTCTATATTCCAGTGAGCACGCCATTTGAGCTGAAGGCTTCTGCTATTGACCCAGATGATGATAACATGAGTTACTGTTGGGAACAGTTGGACCTGGGACCACTTTCTGATTTGGGTGCACCAACTGGTGATGCTCCTATCTTCCGGAGCTTTGCACCTACTAATGTGAGTAATCGAGTATTTCCTCGCTTACCAATTCTAGTGAGTAATGGAAGTGAGAACACAGAAGTACTACCGACTTACTCTCGTAATCTGACCTTCCGTTGTACCGTTCGGGACAATAATCCAGAGATTGGTGCCACCGTTTGGAAAGATGTAGCTTTTCGAAGTACGGTCACTGCTGGACCATTCCTGGTTATGTCACCCAACAACGGCGATGAGAGTTGGCGAGTTGGTGAGCTTCGCGAGGTGACTTGGGATGTAGCCAATACCGATAATAATACGGTTAACTGTCAGTTGGTTAACATTCGCCTGTCTACTGATGGTGGATTTACTTATCCGTATACGCTAGTAGAATCTACTCCTAATATTGGTTCAGCACTTGTAACTGTACCTGATGTAGTAGGAGACGAGATGCGTATCCGTGTAGAAGCTGCCAACAATATCTTCTTCGATATCTCTAATAACGACTTCCGTATTGAGGAGGCGCAGGAACCTACTTACACCCTAAGCTACGGACCAATTTTTCAGCAGGTGTGTTTGCCAGATGTGGCAGAGGTAGAGTTCAACACTGGTGCTGTACTTGATTATGAAGGTGCGATTACGCTAGGAATTAACTCTGAACTACCAGAAGGTGCAGAATTGTCATTTTCTGCAAACGAGGTAGCACCAGGCGAGTCTGTTGATCTAAGCCTGGATTTGACTGGTGTAGAAAACTATGATGGTCCACTTGAGGTAGAAGTAATCGTCACTTCACCGGATCAGGATACGACTTACCGCACGGTATATCTGGAATTGGTGGACAATGACTTCAGTGAATTGGAGTTGCTGGCGCCTGTGGATGGAGAAGCTGGTATTCAGCTTGGAACAGACTTCAGCTGGAATGCAGTGCCAAATGCTCAGACCTATGATTGGGAGCTTTCTGACGATGCTGGTTTCAGTAATATTATTGAAGGAAGTTATGACATGACAACAACGGAGTATACGCCAACTGCGCAGTTTGCTCCTAATACGCTGTACTTCTGGCGCGTCCGTGCTACCAATGAATGTGGTACTGCTGAATGGCGAGAGCCGAAAGTATTCCATACGGTGAACTCTATCTGTAGCCCAGAGGCTTCTGGTGATACTCCACTTACCATTCCAGGTACAGGACCACTACCAACTATCACCTCTGAAATCTTCGTACCGTTTGAGGGAATCATTAGTGATTTGAATGTTCCATTGATTTCTGTGCGTTATCAGCCTATTCAGAACTTCTATGTTTCCTTGATTAGTCCATCTGGGACAGAGGTTAGATTGTATGATCAAAGCTGCTTCAGTACGGATCAAGTTATCATCGGATTTGATGATGAGGCACCAAATGACATCATTTGTCCTCCGGATGATGGCATTCTATTCCGTCCCGAAGAACCACTTTCTGCATTTATCGGCGAGAGTAGCCAAGGTATCTGGACTCTTCAAGTGAAGGTTTTAGAAACAGGTTTTGGTGCCCCTGGTCAGGTAGGAGATTGGAGAATTGAATTTTGTGCAGATGGCAATGCTGCTGCACCAAGCTTGTTGACCAATGACACCTTGTTTGTACCACCATTAATGAGCAATCCGGTAACGGAGACCTTGCTTAGCATTGTGGACGATGAACAAGGACCGTTTGAGCTGACCTACTCACTGGTAAGCACACCAGGTCATGGCACCCTTTATATCATCGACCAGGAACTTTCTGCCGGAAGTACCTTTACGCAAGGAACTATCAATGCTGGCAACCTACGCTATGTAAATACTGATCCGGAAGCAATCCATGACGCCTTTACCTTTGTGGTAGAAGACGGCACCGGTGGCTTCCTGCCTTCGCAGCGATTCAATATTAAGATCGACGAAGGAGCAGTGGTGAGTACGGAAGATTTGTTTGCGGCTGATGAGTTTATCATCTTCCCGAACCCAACCACTGATGTAGCAACGGTTCAACTCCAGGAACCAGCAAGTACAAGAATGCCACTTCGAGTATTCAATATTAGCGGACAGCTCATGTGGGAGGCTCAACTTCCCCAAGGACAGCTACAGTACCAAATCCCAATGGAGCAGTTACCTACTGGGATCTATGTAGTTCAGTTGGGCGGAACGGCTACTCGACTGGTAAAGCAATAGAATAAAGACAAGGCCAAGTGGCTAAGTCATAATCTGCAATCGGAAGCAGGGGGCAATGGTGTCTTCTGCTTCCGTTTTTTTTGTGGAAAATCTAGGTGCTAAAGCTATAGATGGGATGAAGTTGTCTAAAGTTTTTAGCTAGGCGGGCA
>CAJXOS010000104.1 GCA_913057725.1 uncultured Lewinella sp. | reverse complement strand
GTGCATGAGCCTGGCACCGCCGGGATGGCGCCGGGCAGGGGGGTCATCATCATGGCGCCGGTCTCGGTCTGCCACCAGGTGTCTACGATCGGGCAGTTCTTTTTGCCCACCAGCTCGTGGTACCATTCCCAGGCTTCCTCGTTGATGGGCTCGCCCACGCTGCCCAGGACTTTCAGGGAGCTGAGGTCGTACTTGGTCACATGTTGGTCGCCCTGAGCCATGAGGGCACGGATGGCAGTAGGAGCCGTATAGAATTGGTTGACTTTTAGTTTTTCGCAGGTTTGCCAGAAGCGGCCGGCATCCGGATAGGTGGGGACGCCCTCAAACATCACGGTAGTCGCACCAGCCAGCAGAGGGCCGTACACGATGTAAGAGTGGCCGGTAATCCAGCCGATGTCAGCCGTGCACCAGTAGATATCGCCCTCCTGATACTGGAAGACATTCTCAAAAGAATACTTGGTGTACACCATATAGCCACCGCAAGTGTGTACCACGCCCTTAGGCTTACCGGTAGAACCAGAAGTGTAAAGGATGAAGAGCATATCTTCACTGTCCATCACCTCTGCTGGACAAGTCTTTTCTTGCTTAGGCACTACATCATGCCACCATACGTCTTTGTCACCCCAGCTAATGTCGTCACCTGTGTTCTTATGTACAACAACGGTTTCAATCGTAGGACATCCTAGTGCAAGTGCATCGTCGACTACTGCTTTGACGGGAATGTGTTTAGCTCCCCGGTTGTTGTAATCAGAGCAGATTACCATTTTACAATCAGCATCGTTGATGCGGTCGGCTAAGGCTTTAGCGGAGAATCCTGCAAATACTACACTATGGATAGCACCAATTCGAGCACAAGCCAATACGGCAATAGCTAGTTCTGGAACCATCGGCATGTAGAAACAAACTCGATCGCCTTTCTGGATACCCATTTCTTTGAGGGCATTGGCCGTTTGGCATACACGCTCATACAGCTCGCGGTAAGTAATGTCCTGCACCGGAGTGTTGGGGTCGTTGGCTTCGTACTTGATTGCTACCTGGTCACCGCGAGTTTCTAGGTGACGATCCAGACAGTTCTCTGTAATATTCAGTTTACCACCAATGAACCACTTCACTGCTGGAGAGCGGAATTCCCACTCCAGCACTTTATCCCATTTTTCATGCCAGTCGAACGTCTCGGCCTGTGCAGCCCAGAAGGCTTCGGGATCACTAACGCTGTCTTGATAGACGCGTTGATATTCCTCGAAAGAGGTGATTTGAGTAGTCATACGATAGGTTTTATTTAAATACAGACGTATATAGATGTATATATGTGTAAAGATAAAAAATTTTATTATCCGAACTCAAAAACTTCAGTAATAATATTCAGTAATTCTTGGTTGTCAAACGGCTTTGTTAGGTAGATCTCGCCACCACTTGCGTAACCTTCTTCAAAATCGTCATTTGTGCCCTTAGCAGTAAGGAAAATGATGGTTGTGTTTTCCAGTCGATCGTCTTTTCTAATGGCTTTTGCCACCTCGAAACCATCCAAACCAGGCATCATTACATCCAGGACCACGATGTGTGGATGATGCTTTCGTGCCATTTGAATTCCTTCGGCACCATTGCTTGCTTTAATGACGGAAAAGCCCTTTTGCTGAATTAAGAATTCTAACGCAAGTAAGATGTTTGGCTCATCGTCAACCAGTAAAATAGTTCCTTCTTCCTTCATTGGTTAGCGGCGATAAAATATTTCGACTTTTAGCATTTTACTATAAACAAATGTAGCAAAAGGAAAAGATATTCTGCCTAATCTAATAGATAAAAAAGAAAAATCGGTCTGCGATTATTTGAGCAGTGGCAAGGTTATCAGAAATGAGGTAGCCCAGCCCTCTCGGTCCACTATTTCAATAGTGCCTTGATGTTGTTCAAGAATGTGTCTACAGATGTATAAACCTAAGCCGCTCCCTTGAGGCTTACCTAGTTCATTATCCTCCAATTGTGTGAAGCGATCGAAAATTGAAATCCGCTTGTCGGCGGGAATTGCTTGGCCGTTATTACTAAAGTAGATGTGGAGTTTTTCGTCGATTTCTTGTGCGTCTACTTGTATGATTCCACTATCTGGTTGACAGAATTTTATTGCATTAGACCAAAGGTTAACCAGCACCTGAGTGATTCGGTCTTCATCTCCGAGCACTAGGTACGGCCCTTGGCCTTCGATAGCATATTCAATGTATCGTTCTTCAAGTTGCTGACTGAAGGTCCGCTCCGTGTTTTGGAGGATTTCGTAAAGGTCAATTTCGGTGTGGGGCTGTTTATTGTCCACTGCTTGGATCTTTTCCAGATCCAGAACTTGATTGATCAGCCTAGAGACTCGTTCGCTTTCTTTGACCAAGACATCTAAAAACTCAGTTTTGCGTTCGAGTTCTAAGTCCGGGTTGTCAAACAGGATTTTAGCGAAGGCTTTTATGGAGGTAATTGGCGTCCGTAGCTCATGTGTAACCGTAGAGACGAATTCCGCCTTTAGCCGATCTAGTGCTTGCAACTGTTGATTCGCCTCACGGAGCTCACCGGTCAGTTTTTCAAGTTCATTTCGTTGGTTTTCTAGCTGTCGATTGTATTCCAAGATTTCCTTGGTTTGCTCCAATACAACAAGCATTTCTTCCAGGCTAATGGGTTCCTGTTTAGTGATAGAACCAACCACTGTCTTGGCTGATGCAGCTCCTAGGGCACCGGCCAGCTGTGTTTCAGCGAAATCGATAAATGATGGTGGGGCAATCTCGAGTTCTGACAGATCAATTTGCCTATTAACCTCAAATGTTTGCAGTAGGTTGGCTGCCTTTTGCTGCCCCAAAAAGCGCACTAAAACCATTCGTATGTCTTCGATTTTACCACGGCGCCTAATGATGGGAATTTCCTCTGGGCTTCCCGTATACTTATAGATGTTGACAAATAAATCTGCCTGCGGTATTTCGGTAGCCTCCGGTCTTGTGTATAATGAAATTCCAACTAGAGCCAAGGTGTTTAGCCCTAAACTCCAAAAAGCGGCATGGGAAAACTGGTCCATAAAATCTAAGCCCATAATGGCATTGGGCCGCAATGCCTCCCAACCAAAGAGTCCTTCTTGCAGGATGCCATCAGAGAAGAATCCTGCTTCAATTAAGGTAGGAAATGGTAAGCAGAAGGCCCATACGATCACACCGGTAGCTAGTCCAACCATTGCTCCAAGTTTGTTCGCATTTTTCCAATACATACCGGCAATCAAAGGAGGTGCAAACTGAGCTACGGCTAAAAAGGAAATTAGACCAATTGATACCAGACTGTAGCCTTCACCGACTAGCTTGAAATAGCCATAGGACAAAAGCAATACAATAACAATACTTAACCTCCTAATCTTGAGGAGGCGTACCGGTAGCTCCTCTCGCCATTGGTCAGTGAGTTCTGAACGGATGACTAATGGTAGTAGTAAGTTATTACTGATCATTATACTCAGTGCCACGGTGGCAACTATGACCATGCCTGTGGCGGCAGAGAAACCTCCTAGTCCGGCTAGGAAAGCTAATCCTTGATTACCTTCTAAAAGTGGTAGGCTTAGAACAAATGTATCGGGCTCAATACCTTGATCACCGAGTAGTAAGCCGCCAGCAATAGCAATGGGTACTACAAATATGTTGATGAGTAATAGATAGAGTGGTAATAGCCAACTGGCTGTGGCAATGTTTTTAGGACTTTCATTTTCAACTACTGCCACGTGGAATTGGCGAGGTAGGAGTAGAAAGGCAAACATGGAGACGAGCATGAGCCAAAACCAGCGATTACCATCCATATTTCCTTCAAAGGTGAACAAACTTGAAAGGTCTGGCCTTTCCATTGCTTGTCCGAAGAGATCACCAAAACCATTGTAGAGTCCGAAGGTGACAAAAAGACCAATGGCCAAGAAGGCGATCAATTTGAATACCGATTCAAAGGCAATGGCTGCCACCAGGCCACTATGCCGTTCGTTGGGATCAAGATGCCGCGTACCAAAGAGGATGGCGAAGACAGCTAGGAGAACGGTTACATAAAATGCGGTGTCTTGGAAAAAAGGAAGATCATAGTCCTGTTGATAGAATTGAGGTGTATTTGCCAGCAGCAAATCATAGCTCAATGAGATGGCTTTAAGCTGAATAGAAATATAGGGTATGATTCCTAGCACCGCTACAACTACCGCTAGTAACCCCATCGCAGTGCTCTTCCCATAGCGACTGGAAAGAAAATCGGCGACGGAGGTGACACGTTGATGCTTGGAGATTAAGACCATCTTCCTCAGAACAATGACCCAAACAGGTGCCAATAGGGTAGGACCTAGATAAATAGGCAAGAAACTTGCACCACTATCCGCTGCTCTTCCCACGCTGCCGAAGAAGGTCCATGCTGTACAATATACAGCTAATGACAAGGCGTATATGAGAGGAGAACTGCTCCACTTTGGTCTGTTCTTTCCGCGGTCTTCCACCCAGTAGGCAATGCCAAATAGCAATGCCAGGTAGACCATCGTCACAGAAATAATGAGAACTTTAGACAAAGTGGCTTAAGGTTTTTTTGAACGCAATGTGAAGTAGGTGGCAACAATGACCAGCAACCAAATTAAGAATATTACGAAGTAAAGTTGCGGGATTCCAAAGATCAATTCCTTTTTGCCGAATAGTCGCAAGACGGGAAAGTTGAAACAGATTGCACAGGCAATTGTAATGAAAGCAAGCCTAGCTGATCTTTTGTTTGGCATATGTGTAAGATAAGAAATCATCAAAAAGGCATCCCGAACGATGGCAAAACGCCAAGGCCCGGGATGTCAGAAAACCACATTAGTGCTGATTAGCTTTTTTGGGGGCTTTCAGGAAAGAACCCGAAATACGTTGGTCGCAGGATTTTACTTTTGATCAAGGCCCACAGAAAGAGTAGAGCAAAAAGACCTAGGCCGAGTGAGATAATGTAGTACCCTTGAAGTTGTGGCTCCAGAATGAAGCGCAAGCCCAGGGTGATGGTCAAGTACACGGCAATAAACCAATCTGAAGCCTTAGGACCAAGAGAAAATCGTGCCATGGTTTTTACATTTTAGATTTAAAAGGAAGCCCGGAGGATTTTGGATTCTACAGCAAAACAAAACGAAATTGGTACCTCCAAGCTTCCTACGTATATGTTGGTTAATACGAACAATTAATGCGCATGTGCATCACCAGCACCGCGAGGAATACGGATGTCCTCTACGATCTGCTGTACAGATTCTGGTGGTGGAGGTGTCATACGAGATACTACCAGTGATACCACCAAGTTGACAGCCATAGCAATGGTACCGAACCCTTCTGGTGAAATACCGAACCACCAACCGTCTTTCAAACCGGCAACAGCAGATTTACCACCATCAAACAGACCGAACTTATACTTAAGCATGTACCATACCATCAGGGCGATACCAACTACCATACCCGTAATGGCTCCCTGCATATTCATCCGCTTATCGAAGATTCCGAGTATGATAGCGGGGAAGAAGGAGGCGGCCGCCAGACCGAAGGCCAAGGCCACAACCGCGGCCACAAATCCTGGTGGATTTACACCAAAATAACCAGCGATCAATACAGCGATGAAAGCTCCAATACGAGCCCATCGTAGCTCACCTTTCTCGCTGATATCCGGCTTAATCTGCATCTTAATCAAGTCACGCGAGATAGCAGTAGAGATAACGAGTAGAAGCCCGGCCGCTGTGGATAATGCTGCGGCTAAACCACCTGCGGCAACGAGGGCAATAACCCAGGCTGGAAGGTTAGCAATTTCAGGATTCGCCAATACCATGATATCACGGTCGATGGTCAATTCGTTGGCGTCAGCTGCGGCTACATATTGAATGCGACCGTCTTGGTTCTTGTCTTCAAATTTAATCAATCCAGTTTGTTCCCACTTACTGAACCACTCTGGCATTTCAGCGTACTCCTTGTTACTTACTGTGTTAATCAAGTTCGTACGTGCAAAAGCAGCAATGGCTGGTGCAGTGGTATAAAGGATAGCGATGAACAATAGTGCCCAACCCGCAGAGGAGCGAGCATCCTTAACGCGAGGTACGGTAAAGAAACGTACGATTACGTGTGGTAGACCCGCTGTACCAACCATCAAGGCAAAGGTGATAGCGAATACGTCCGTCATCGACTTTGTACCATCGGTGTATTCTGCAAAGCCAAGATCGGTATGCAATTGATCTAGTTTAGCTAATAGCGCAGTACCGCTACCATCAGTTACTTCACCCAATAGACCTAGCTGAGGAATGGCATTACCAGTCATTGCTAGAGAGATGAAGATAGCAGGTACCATATAGGCAAAGATCAATACACAGTACTGAGCTACCTGCGTGTAAGTGATACCCTTCATACCACCTAGCACTGCATAGAAGAATACGATACCCATACCGATGTATACCCCCATGTTGATGTCAACCTCAAGGAAACGAGAGAATACAACACCTACACCACGCATCTGCCCTGCAACATAGGTGAAGGATACAATCAAAGCACACACTACTGCAACAGTACGTGCGGTGTTAGAGTAATAGCGATCCCCGATAAAGTCTGGCACTGTAAACTTGCCAAATTTTCGAAGATACGGGGCTAGTAAGAGTGCCAGTAGAACGTATCCACCGGTCCAACCCATAAGGAAAACAGCGCCGTCATATCCCATAAATGAGATCAATCCGGCCATTGAGATAAAGGAGGCAGCCGACATCCAGTCAGCAGCTGTGGCCATACCGTTAGCGATCGGCGGTACGCCACCGCCAGCCACATAGAATTCTTTAGTAGATCCGGCCCGAGCCCAAATGGCGATACCAATATAAAGGGCGAATGTGAGGCCAACTATGAGTAGTGTCCAACCTTGAACATCCATGATATTGTAGTTTTTCGATCAGTTTTTAATGATTTGAATGAGATGCCAAGGAGGCCTACTCCTCATCCACGTCGTATTTTTTGTCAAGCTTGTTCATCCAGCTTACGTACACGAAAATCAGGATGACAAACACGTAGATAGAGCCTTGTTGAGCAAACCAGAAACCTAGTGGTGCGCCGCCCAGACTAATCGTATCGAGTGTGTCTACCATGAAGATGCCGAAGACATAGGACACCAGAAACCAGATAGACAATAGAATAAGCACGTAGCGAATATTGTCGCGCCAGTACTGTTGTAGATTCTTGTCAGACATGAGGGTTTGATTTAAATGAAAGTATCTTGTTCTTCTCCTATAAGAAGATGTGTGCTTGCATGCGGAGCTGGCTGAACGTCTGAGCTGCAGCCTGGGTAGTCGTGCTACCGATTCCATCCTCGCGCGGATCATTGCCGATGCGGTGATATTCCAGTGTTATCTTGGCATTATGGCCATTGATGAAGTAGTTGACACCGATGTCCATAGCATTTGTTGGGTCATCAAAAGCGTCGTAACTACCGCTTTGGTAAGAAACGTAAGGCATCAATTTGCTACCAGGTATCAACACACCCAAGTGACCATACAACACACTTCCAGTGCCAGCCCAGCGAGCGATGTAGTTGTCGCCATAATTGAAGCTCATGAAAGAAGCATATGCATTAACACAGCCGCCGCCATTGATTGGCTTGTCTAAGAATACATCAGCTGCAAAGTGAGATACGTTTTCGTGCTCTCCGCTATTACTGTTGTAAACACCGTTAGAATGGGCAAAGAAACCAGCTCCAATCGCTAATACATCTTTCTTGCCTAGGTAACTACCCACGGCGTATGGTAATTTTGTAGACTCCTTGTCCTTTAGTTGATAGCGGAAATAGCCTTCAACTACAGTGCTCCCGGTAGGGTCACCGTCCTTATCCGTATTGTTTACACCAGTATAGGTCAAAGCAGGATCAACTTCGCCATTGAAGTTGCCACTGATGCCATTACGACCGGGGTTATTGAAGGCGATGCGGTAATCGAATTTGTCAATGCTTCCTTTTGCGTAAACACCAAGGTGTCGAGCAAATTGGTCGGTAATTCCTAATGAGTGCCAGTGAACAAACGGACGACTCTGGTCGAGTGTCATGAAGTTCAGTGTACTCTGGTTCGCCAGCCGTGTGAGGCCTTTCCAGTAGTGTAAACCAGTACCAATGTACAGATTCTCGTTTACCATGAATTCTGTCCAAGCATCGTGCAAGAACAGCTGTGGTGCATTGCCATTACCTCCTAGGGAGGTCAGGTTATTAGGACTCAATCCGTTCAGACCAAAGTGAGTCAAAATCAAGAAACGAGGAGATACTTGCGCAAAAGCCAGCATTCTTGAACGACGTACGCTTGAAGTAAGTTGAAACTTCGCAGCTTCACCGCCATCTGGTGCTGAAAGATTGCCACTCGTTAGCCATTGCTGGTGCCAAATGATAAAGCGAACATACTTGCTGCCGTCTTCACTAAGGTTGACCTTAAGTGGCTTGTAACTGTGATCTACCTCTGGCTTTTCTTGGGCATTTAAGCCCTGCCAGCTAAGAAGCAAAAGGCAAGTCAAAAGAGTGATTAATGGTATAATCCTTTTCATAATCTCAATAGTTGAATAAAGCCTGTTTTTTGTTTGCTGTAGATCACTTGTTGATGCTAAAGTATATAGATATGTATATATATACAAACGTTGACCGTATTTTTTTCTAAACTTTATTCAATGCAGGAAAGATTATTCTGGTAAAACGATAGCAGTTTTACGAAAATATTGAAGCCAGGAATGAGACCTTGATAGGGTAGGGTGAGGCAAAGAAGAATGGACTTGCTGAAAGATATAGCAAGACAGGAGCCGTCAGTTCAGAGGGCAAACAGGAATTCTATTAAATGGAAAAGGAAAGAAAGACTGGTCGTGTGTGGGCTAGACGTTGTTGTTAATAATACGCACGATTTCGTAAAAAGCTGGGTTTGCTAGAAAGTACATCGAGTTCTTTCCGCTGCGCTCAAGATCGACAACCCGCTTGTTCTTTAGGATGCGTAGATGATGGGAGGCAACAGCTTGCTCCACATCAAGTTGTTGATGAATCTCAGTAACAGTCAATTGCTTGTTGAGCTGGAGAAGCTCAATAATCTGAAGCCGCAATGGATGGGCAATTGCACGCAGCGTCTCGCTAGATTCTCGCAATAAGGCCTTCTGATTTACTGATTTCATTACTTTGATTCTTCACTTAGGGATGGTGTCTATAAATAACCTTAACGTAAATATAATTATATAGTTTTCTATATATCGAAATATCTACCTTCCATTGGGCCAAAAACTGGCCTGGTGCTTCTGTGGAAAAGCAAATAAGACTAATCTGTCCGAATAAACCGCAGTGTAATAAGAAAAAGCTTCCCTAGAGGGATTCACTCAGTATTATATATAATGTATAGAGGACGCTGGCTAGCAGTGCAACTGCTCCCAGGAAGCCCCAAAGAGGAATGGCCAATAGTAGTAGGACTAATGAAATCCAGAATCGCGAACTAGCCTCACCATCATACAGAAACATAGCTAATGGCGGAACAAATAGAGCGATAATAACGAGTAAGATAAGCTCTACATCATCCACTTTGCCACTACGACGCATTTCACGAAGCTGCTCTCTTAAGGCTTTACGAAAACTCTTACGTACAGCTCGGCGTTCTCTGCGCAGTTCTTTTTTCGTCATTTGACGTTCTGACTTTTCCACGGACTCTGTCTGCTTAACTGGATGTAAGACAGCAGCTTGAGTAGAAGGTGTAAAAACAAGCAAGGCCGCGAAAACGCTGAAAAGAAGGATGATATGTTTCATAGTAGATATTTGCAATTTACTTATGCACAAGTATAATAACATTATTGGAATTCTGAGCCTGCTTCTCCTGCTTTAACGCCATAACTCTCCCCAACTGCTAATTCCTCTTGCATCCAATCTGGCTAGGAGTTTTACCAATAGAATTGCCGTAAGCAATGCATCACCCGATGCTGTGTGCCGTGCTTCAATCGGAATATTGAAGCGTTGACATAGGTGATCAAGACTGAATTGTTTTGCTTCTTGTGGGCCCATCATTTTTCGCCCCATTGGGTCATCAAGCCTTCGGGCAAGATGGGCAGTGTCTAATGTTTTATTCAGCAGCATTCCGTCGAGGTATCGATCGTAAGCGGTTTGTAGAATACCAAAGTCAAAAGCTGCATGATGCGCCACAAAGATGCTACCCTTTAAGTAGGAGAGAAAATCAATCAATATTTCAGCAGTCGCCTGTTCGCTATTAGCGTGTTTTCCTAAAATACCGTGTACCGCAACAGCTTCTGCCTCTCCTGTGTTATCGAGTTCATCTTGTGGGAGAAAAGCTTCAAATCGGTCGCTTACCCATATCTGTTGATTTCTCACGGCAACGGCTCCGATGGATAAGATCTGGTCCTTCGCAGGATCTAGACCGGTTGTTTCTGTATCAAGCACTACAAAACGAATATCGCGAATCGATGTATCCCGTTTCGGTTGGTGATCCATTGCTTCTTGGTAAGCTTGCCAATACGGAGTATTGGGAAGTTTATCCTGCTGAAAAGGCCACCATTGTTTCCACCAATTGCTCATTGTATCTAATTGAAGAAACTAACTTGGAATCGGATGCTAATAATTTCCTGCAAGTCACTGATTGGGCGGAAGCTATTCCGCAGGTTAAGCCTTTGCATTTTGGCTAGGTCAGCGGGATTGAGAAACTTACCGGTGTCTCCATTCTTTAGTCCTTGCAGAGCTCGGTAGCGAATTAGGATTTCATACGCATCTGCTGCTTGTTCGTACAACTCGCGATACTTTGGCTCTAGTTCAGCTAATTTCTCAAAGCGTTTGAAGGTATTATTGATTCCACTCACTTTATGTCCTAAGATGAGTACTCGAGCGGCATCCGTCAATGGCATCATTGCACGAGCCTTGATATTAAAGGCATCCTTATGCTCACCGTCTTTTTCAATGACGAAGTTTCGAAAGAAGGTGAGCGGTGGCGGATTCTGCAGAGCATTCTTTGCGAGAAGGGATAGAAATATGCCCTTTTGATCAATTAAACTGTAGATGTGATTCCCAATCTCCTCTGCTAAGCTCGCGTCTCCATAAAGACTCCGGTAGTCAAAAAAGATATTGCAATGCAAGATGTTCTGGGTAGTGGGCGTCAAAATCCAATCCGAAAATTGATCTTTCCACTCCTGTAGGGATAGGCACCATTTGGGGTTACTGGCCATCATGTCTCCCGGACAATAGGCGAATCCACTTTGATGGAGTTTCGCTGTTACTTTCTCTGCGAGCCTCAGGAAGATATTTCGAGTATTTTCTAATTCTTCTTCTGCGACGTCGCCAAATATTAGCGCATTGTCCTGGTCCGTTCGAAGCAGTTGTTCACCGCGGCCTTCACTTCCCAGCCCCCACCACGACCAAGACACATCGGGCAGTTGCATTCCCTCTTCTTGCAATTCTTTCAACGAAATCTCGATCACCCTTACAATCAGAGCATCATTGATCTCAGTCATGACGGAGGCTATGAAGTCCATCGCCACTTCACGTTCAAGATAGCGCTGTAGCAGTTGTTCTGCTTTGGCTCTAATGGCACGCAATTCTTCAGCATTGGGGCTACGCTGCATCTCTCTGATGAGAATTGCAGGGTTGTTTCCTTGAAGCACTAATAGGTCGTGTTCAGAGAGAATTCCGAGTACAGGACTATTCGGTGTGCCATCAGCCGTTATGCATAGGTGATGAATTCGGTGCTTCATCATCATGATTTGGACACTGGCTACGCTTGAGTTCGCTTCCACCGTAACTACTGGGCTGCTCATGATTTTGCCAATTGGCTCTTTCCTGGAGAGCTCACCAGTCACCACTCGGTTACGCAAATCGCGGTCGGTCACTATTCCTACCGGATGTTGTTTATCATCTACTACAATTATAGATCCGACCCGCTTGGACTGCATTCGCTTTGCAGCCTCCTGAATAGTGAAGTCCTCCGTACAGCTGACTGGCTTCTTACTTTGCTTTACCGATTGAATTTCAAAAAGGGAATTTTGGTAGAGAACAGGAAGGTCTTTTTCCAAGAACAATCTTCCCTTGTACATTTTGGTGTACTTATTGCTGATTCCAGCCGCGAAATGCTGTGCCAGGTAGTAACCAACTTTAGGGTTGGCCTCGATTACATGCTGGATATTAACTGCCGGTATAGCATAAAGTAGGCTTTCTTCTGCTGCTCGTGCCGACAATAAATAGGGTTCATCGGCAATGAGTGGCCTTAAGCCAAATAAATCACCTTCGTCGCAGTATTCAACCAGGACGTTGCCTTCTGGCTGTAGTATTTCTACCGCTCCATCCCTCACCACATATAAGAAGGCCTTAGGATCTTCGCCGGCTTGAAAGATGAAATCCCCAGGGTTCAAATGTTGAATCACGACGTTTTCTGCGATTTGCCGCAGTGTATCGCCTTCGAGAAGATTGAAGGGGAGGTAGCCGTTTAGGAAGCGAAAAACGCGATCTGGGATAACATTCATTGGCGAGCCATCTAGGATTTTCGCCCAATATCTTGATCTACGGCCAATCAGGCGATGATGAAAATCAGTCTATGTAAAAATATAGATAATTATATGTTTTCCGAATTTTTCTTCATCTTTAGTCTCTCAGAGAAGTGTGGACTATGCAGAAGAATGCTTCAAATCACCACGTTTTTATCGTACTAGCCAAAACCAACAAGCATGACTTACGCTACAGAATATCAGAGAAGTATTGACAATTTCGAGGGATATTGGCAAGAACTGGCTGAAGCCATTCACTGGTTTGAAGCACCGCAGGTCGGTTTAAGTAAGGATGAGAACGATCTCTATCGGTGGTTTAAAGGCGGCAAACTCAATACTTGTTATTTGGCTTTAGATCATCATGTCATGAATGGCCGTGCTGATCAATTAGCACTTATCTACGATTCGCCTGTGACCGGTAAAAAGGAGACCTATACCTACAGAGCGTTACTAGAAGAGGTAGCTCGCTTTGCTGGTGTTCTCAAAGCGCAAGGAATAGAAAAAGGAGATCGGGTAATCATTTACATGCCCATGATTCCACAGGTAACATTCGCAATGCTAGCCTGTGCTCGATTAGGAGCAGTTCACTCCGTTGTATTTGGTGGCTTCGCGGCTCACGAGTTAGCTATACGCATCGATGATGCAAAACCCAAGCTTATTCTAGCTGCTAGCGGAGGTAAAGAAATTAGTAGGATTGTTCCTTACAAGCCGATTATTGATGCCGCATTGGAGAAATCCAAGCACCAGCCACAGGCTTGCATTATGTATCAGCGAGAATTTGTGAAGGCCGAAATGCAAGATGGCCGTGACCTAGACTGGATGGAACTCCTGGCAACCGCAGAACCAGCAAGCTACGTAACCGTAGACGCCACGGATCCGTTGTACATTTTGTACACTTCTGGAACAACAGGGCGACCCAAAGGTGTGCTTAGAGATAATGGTGGCCATGCGGTGGCCATGTATTCAAGTCTGAAAAATGTTTACGGTATTAAACCCGGCGAAACCTATTGGGCGGCCTCTGATGTAGGTTGGGTTGTCGGACATTCATACATCGTATATGCGCCACTTATTTATGGCTGTACTACCATATTATTTGAAGGTAAACCGATCAAAACACCTGATGCAGGAACGTTTTGGCGAGTGATTGAGGAATATCAGGTAAAAGTGTTCTTCACAGCTCCAACGGCTTTCCGAGCTATCAAGAAAGAGGATTCTAAGGGCGAGCTAAGGGCAAAGTATGATACCTCATGCTTACGTTATCTGTTTTTAGCTGGAGAGCGTACCGACGTAGCAACGCTAGAATGGTGCGAGCAGATGTTAGGTGTACCGGTCATTGACCACTGGTGGCAAACAGAATCAGGCTACCCAATGCTGGCCAATATGGCTGGGCTAGAATTGCAACCCATTAAACCTGGTTCAGCTGGCCCACCTGCCTGTGGATTTGATGTACAAATCTTGGACCCTGACGGAAATGTACTAGCTGCCAATGAGGAAGGAACAGTAGCCATTCGATATCCATTACCTCCTGGCTGTCTACCCAACTTGTGGGAGGACACTGCCCGCTTCAAGGAAAGTTACCTAGAGCCATATCCAGGATTTTACTTCACCGGCGACGGTGGGTATCGTGATGAAGACGGCTATATTTTCATCACTGGCCGCATAGATGATATCATTAACGTGGCTGGACACCGTTTATCTACCGCGGCAATGGAAGAAGTTTTGGCTAGCCATCCTGCTATTGCTGAATGCGCAGTAGTTGGGGTTGCCGATGATTTCAAAGGACAAATCCCGGTGGGCTTTTTTGTGCTGAAAGCAGGTATAAATACTACGGAAGAAGAAGTAGAGAAGGAAGTTATTCAAATGGTACGAAGCACAATCGGTGCAGTTGCAGCCTTTAAACGTGCCGTCCAGGTAGAGCGTCTTCCGAAGACACGCTCCGGCAAGATTCTTCGAAAGATTATGCGCTACATCGCCGATGCCCGCAGCTTCAATCCGCCCTCTACAATTGAGGACATGCAAGTTCTTCCCGAATTGGAAGAACTAATGCGTCAAAAGCGAATTGGGAACCTTGCACTAACGAAATAATACCAATTTAGTAGCCAGACCTATTTGAATACACCGGTATAAGTATGTGGCGAAAGCTGAAGTAACTCTTCCTTTATCGCATCGCTGACATTGAGGTCCTTAATAAAGGCCTTAATCTCCGCCTCACCCACCTCAGCTTTCCCGCGGGTTAGGGCCTTTAGTGCTTCGTAAGGCTTAGGATAATTTTCGCGACGAAGGATATTTTGAATTGCTTCTGCAATAACCATCCAGTTAGCTTCTAAGTCAGAATGCAGTTTCGCTTCGTTTAAGAGCAATTTGCCCATGCCCTTTTGGATGGCTTTGATGGCAATCATGGTATGAGCGAAAGGCACGCCAACGTTGCGCAGTACCGTGCTGTCTGTAAGATCGCGCTGCAAACGAGAGATGGGCAGTTTTGCTGCTAGATGCTCTAGTAATGCATTGGCTATTCCCAGGTTCCCTTCAGCATTCTCAAAATCAATGGGGTTGACTTTGTGAGGCATGGCACTAGATCCCACTTCCCCAGCAATCGTTTTTTGCCGGAAATACTCCATAGATATATAGGTCCAGATATCCCGACAGAAATCAATAAGGATGGTATTGATGCGCACCATGGCGTGGAAGAAGGCGGCCAGGTTATCGTAGTGCTCAATCTGGGTAGTAGGATAGGCACGGCCTAAACCTAGATAGCTTTCCGCAAAGTTGTCGGCAAATTCGTGCCAGTCAAAATCGGGATAAGCCGTGTAGTGTGCATTCATGTTTCCAGTAGCACCACCAAATTTCACCGTCAGTCCTACCTGCTGCAATTGCTGTAGCTGTGTACGCAGGCGGCTCGTAAATACAGCAATCTCTTTGCCAAGTAGGGTAGGAGACGCTGGCTGCCCATGCGTACGAGCTAGCATTGGAATATTTTTCCACTCTTCTTGTAGTGCCTCCATGCTAGCGATCAAATCGCTGATGGCCGGGCGGTACACCGCTTTATAAGCATTTCGAAGAGAAAGTGGGACTGCGGTATTATTAATATCCTGGCTGGTGAGGCCGAAGTGCACAAACTCCTGACTGTCTTCCAGACCTTGCTCCTGGAAAGCCGTCTTGATGAAGTACTCCACCGCTTTTACGTCGTGATTTGTAGTTTTTTCAATATCCTTGATCGCTTGAGCATCCTTTTCACTAAAGTTCTCGTACAATTTATGGAGTTGTTCAACTTTATCCGCAGATAAGTGCTTTAGTTGAGGGAGTCCGAGATCGTAAAGTGCTTGGAAATATTTGATTTCAACTAGGATACGATAGCGGATAAGCGCTGCTTCCGAAAAATAATCGCTCAAATCTGCCGTTTTGCCGTGGTACCGACCATCAATCGGACTAACTGCACTAAGTGGAGTCATTTGGAATATTATTGTGGAGAATATGCGCGGCAAATGTAAGGACTATTTAAGTACCACTTGAAAAATTGCCTGTCGATTTCTCTATTGGTTTCAGATAGCGGATACAGCTGAAATGAAGGGTTTTATGCCCGGACTAAATACGGAAATCAAGAAGTTAATTTTTCTGCCCTAATAAGAGGCGATCAGTGAACAATTCTTAAAATAATTACATTTGCAGTTTTGAAGAGGGCAAAAGATGCCCCCCATGTGCAGAATAGAAACTGAATTATGCCAAAGAACCTTGTAATAGTAGAGTCACCAGCCAAAGCGAAGACAATCGAGAAAATTCTCGGTAAGGATTTCGTTGTTAAATCCAGCTTTGGGCACGTACGCGACCTGGATAAAGGCAACCAGGCTGTGGACGTAGAGCGTGATTTTGCTACCAAATACGTCGTCTCTCCCGAAAAAAGAAAAGTTGTTAAAGAACTAAAGAATTGGGTTAAGAAGGTCGATGAGGTTTGGCTCGCGACGGATGAAGACCGCGAAGGAGAAGCCATTTCCTGGCACCTCTGTGCGGTACTCGGACTAGATGAGCAAACCACAAAGCGGATTGTATTCCGCGAAATCACAAAGCCTGCCATCCTAAATGCTATTCAAACTCCCAGAACGGTAGATTTGAACCTGGTCGATGCGCAACAAGCGCGCCGAGTACTGGATCGCTTGGTTGGGTTTGAATTGTCAGAATTGCTGTGGAAGAAGATTCGTGGCAAATTGTCTGCTGGTCGTGTACAATCTGTAGCTGTAAAGTTGATTGTGGAACGCGAACGTAAGATTCGTGCCTTCACGCCACAAGCATTTTACCGCCTGGATGCCGTCTTTAATGTAAAGAACGAGGCAGGTCGCGTTGTACAGCTGAAAGCTACTTCTCCTGAACGACTATCGACCCTTGAGGATGCTCAGGATCTACTTAATAATTGTATTGGTGCTTCTTTCTCGATCTCCGATATTGAGATAAAACCCCTGAAGCGGAAACCAGCAGCACCATTTACCACTTCAACTTTGCAGCAGGATGCGAGCCGTAAATTCGGATTTTCGGTAAAGCGTACAATGCAGGTCGCACAGCGTCTATATGAGGCGGGACACATTACTTATATGCGTACCGACTCTATCAACTTATCAGAAGTAGCTATTGCCAGTATTGCCCAGCAAATTGAGCAAGACTTTGGTAAAGAGTACGTAAAAGTACGTCGATACAAGAATAAGAAGAGTAACGCCCAAGAGGCGCACGAAGCCATTCGTCCTACCTATATCGCTAAGCAAAATGTAAGCGGTGATCGCGATGAGCAACGTTTGTATGAGCTTATCTGGAAGCGAACGATAGCCTCGCAAATGGCTGAAGCTCAGTTAGAAAAGACCATTGTCAATATTGCGATAGACAAGGCGCCTGAACGCCTGCTTCGTGCGGAGGGTGAGGTGTTAGTCTTTGATGGTTTCTTGAAAGTCTATCTAGAGTCTAAGGACGAAGAAGACGAGGAAGAAACAAAAGGCATGTTGCCACCTCTTACTGAGGGGCAAGTTCTTCCGCTACGGACCTTAACAGCGACTGAGCGATTTACTCGTCCACCGTCTCGCTACACGGAGGCAGGACTAGTAAAGGCCTTGGAAGAGAAAGGTATCGGTCGTCCTTCTACCTATGCTCCGACTATTAGTAAGATAATGGAGGAGAACCGCGGTTATGTTGTAAGAGATTCCCGAGACGGAATTGATCGTGACTTCCGGGTACTCACCTTAGAGAATAATGCAGTTGAGGTGGTAACCCAGTCTGAAAAGGCTGGCGCTGTTAAGAATCGCCTGTTCCCAACTGAGATCGGAATGACTGTTTCCGACTTCCTGGAAGAGCATTTTGATCGCATCATGGACTATAGCTTTACCGGCCAGATTGAGGAACGCTTCGATAGTGTTGCGGACGGTAAGGAGCAGTGGACTAAGATGTTGCGGGAGTTCTATGATCCGTTCCATGATAATGTCCAGGTTATTACTGAGACTGCTGAGCGTGTTACAAAAGAACGAATCATTGGTAATGATCCGGAAACCGGTCGGACCGTATTGACTCGTTTATCACGCCGTGGACCGGTAATACAACTTGGTGCGCCAGACGAGCTTCTTCCTGATGAGAAACCGCGCTACGCGAATTTGCCGAATGGCATGGAAATGGAGGATGTGACTTTGGAGATTGCACTGAAACTATTCGAGCTTCCAAAGACCTTAGGAGAGTATGAGGACAAAGAAGTGGTAATAGGTGTAGGACGTTTTGGCCCATACGTTAAATGGGGGGAAGCCTTCATTAGTCTGGGACGTAACACGGATCCACATTCGGTCGATTTTGATCAAGCCATTGAGAAGATCGAGGTCAAGAAAGAAGAGGATCGTCCAATTGCAACGCACGAAGGTGATCCTATCACTAAAGGAAAAGGTCGCTTTGGTCCTTTCATCAAATGGCGTAAGCTATTCGTGAACGTTCCTAAGCGATATGACTGGGATAACTTGACTGAAGAGGAAGCATTGGAGCTACTGAAAGCCAAGATTGAAAAAGAGGCTAATCGTTATATCCAACGTTGGGATGATGAAGAAATCAGCATCCAAAACGGGCGTTGGGGGCCTTTTATCAAGTACGGTAAACAGAACGTGAAGCTTCCGAAAGTCGGTAAGGAGAAGATGAATGCTGAACAAGCAAAAGAACTAAGCTTGGATCAGGTAAAGGCGATCATTGAGGAAGAATTGCCAGGGTCATTTCCAAAAGGAGGTAAGGCCAAAGGCAAAGCGAAAACCAAGAAGAAAGCCACTAAGAAGTAATAATAACCTATAGACATGGCAGAGAATAAAAAGCCAAATAAGCAGCTTAGCATCGAACTACCGGAGGAGGTAGCAGAAGGTACTTACTCAAACCTAGCGGTAATTGCGCATTCCAATAGTGAGTTCATCGTAGATTTTCTACGCTTGGTACCGAATGTGCCTAAGGCGAAGGTGAAGTCAAGAATCATTCTGACTCCTCAGCATGCGAAACGTTTGATGCGAGCATTGACTGAAAATGTTAAAAAGTTTGAACAACAGCATGGTCCGATTAAGGAATCTGACCCAAACACCGGAGGTTTACCTCCAATCGGTTTTACACCCACAGCGCAAGCTTAAGCGCATTTAACCATATCAATAATTATGCAACTTAGCGAACAGGAAATTGTCCGCAGAGGCAACCTGGAGGCCATTCGTAATTTGGGAATCGATCCCTATCCGGCCCCATTGTACCCCGTCACTCATCAATCAGCCGACATTAAAGCTAATGTCGAATTTGACGAAGAAGGTAAGCTATCGACCAACTATAAAGAGGTGTGCCTGGCTGGCCGCCTGATGGCCAAACGTGGTAAGGGTAAAGCTTCGTTCGCCGAGCTACAAGATGCCTCTGGACGTATTCAGATTTACGTCACACGCGACGATATCGCTCCTGGTGAGGATAAGTCCTTGTATAATGATGTCTTCAAGAAGTTGCTCGACTTGGGCGATTACATCGGTATCAAGGGTTATGTCTTCAAGACAAACATGGGAGAGACAACAGTGCATGTCAATGACTTTACGCTATTGAGTAAGTCATTGCGTCCGTTGCCCGTGGTGAAGCGTGATGCGGAAGGTAATGTCTATGACTCCTTTGATGATCCGGAGTTGCGTTATCGTCAACGTTACGTTGATCTTACCGTGAACCCCGAGGTGCGTGAGCGTTTCCGGAATCGCAGTAAGTTGATCACCTCTATGCGTCGTTTCCTGGATGATCTAGGTCTGGTAGAGGTGGAAACTCCGATTCTTCAGCCGATCCATGGTGGTGCCGCGGCACGTCCGTTCAAGACGCATCACAATACATTGGATATTCCATTGTACTTGCGAATCGCAAACGAGCTGTACCTGAAGCGATTGATTGTCGGTGGCTTTGATGGTGTTTATGAGTTTGGTAAGATGTTCCGTAATGAAGGAATGGATGCTACGCATAATCCGGAGTTCACGATGGTCGAGTTCTATGTAGCCTATAAGGACTACTATTGGATGATGGAGACTGCAGAACAGCTATTGGAATCAGCGATCAAGTCTGTTACCGGAGGCACTACCGTAACCGTTGGTGAGCACGAAATCGACTTCAAGGGGCCTTTCCGCCGCTTGACCATGTTTGATGCGATCAAGGAATACACAGGCGTCGATATCAGTGAAATGGATGAAGCTGCCTTAGTCAAGTTCGCGAAGGAGCTTCACATTGAGGTGGATGATAGCATGGGCAAGGGTAAGTTGATCGATGAGATCTTCGGCGAAAAGGTAGAGGCTAATCTTATTCAGCCTACCTTTATTACAGACTACCCGGTTGAGATGTCACCTTTGACGAAAAAGCACCGTGATAAGCCAGGATTAGTGGAGCGTTTCGAGCTAATTGTGAATGGCAAAGAGCTTGCAAACGCGTACACAGAGCTTAACGATCCTATTGATCAGCGCGAGCGTTTTGAGGATCAGTTGAATCTGGCTAAGCGAGGTGATGATGAGGCTATGGCCTTGGATGATGACTTCCTGCGTGCTTTGGAGTATGGAATGCCTCCTACTTCTGGGATTGGTATTGGAGTCGATCGTTTGGTCATGTTATTGACCGGCCAGACCAGTATACAAGAAGTGCTCTTCTTCCCGCAGATGCGGCCTGAAAAAGGCAAGGAAGAGGAAGCAGTAGAAGAATAGTGACCTCTTAGTAGGTTGATCAATACCATGAGGGGAAATTATGGCACTCGCTGCTGTAGTTTCCCCTTTTCTATTATGTGGGTTTGCGCCTTCTCTCATCGTTTATTCCCCTTCCTTTATCGAAATTCTCTCTCTTGATTGGCCCTAAAGCGGTTACATTTGGGACGTACTAAAAATAAACCATCATGTATCGTAAACATTCCCTATTATTCCTATTAGCACTCTTATCACTGGCAATTGTAGCCTGTGGTAGTGACCAAACCGAAGAAGAAACAAACACTGAGGGTGATGGCGATGGCATTACCGTTACTGTTGAAGGGGAAGATGGAGATAAGCAATCCATCAACATTGATATCGATGAAAATGACCTAAATGGTATTCAAAATGGCATAGCGGATGCCCTTCAAGAAGCTTCCGATGCCTTGCGCAACAATAGCAATGGTGAAGAAGTAGAGGTGATGGGCTTTCGTGACCTGAAGGAAATTATGCCAGGACGCCTATTGGGTATGGAACGTACCAAGCACACCGGTGAAAAGACTTCAGCAATGGGCTTTGCCATTTCTCAGGCTGAAGCCGAATATGAAGATGGCGCGCAGAACTTGGAAGTACAAGTAGTTGATGCTGGCCAGTTCGGTATGATGAAAATGGGTGTTGCTGCTTGGGCAACCATGGAGATCGATCGCGAAAGCGATACGGGCTACGAGCGTACCATTGAGATAGATGGGCACAAAGCCTATGAAAAATGGGACGCCCATAGTGGAAGGGCCGAATTGATTCTACTCTATAAAGATCGTTACATTATCACCTTAAAGGGAGATGGATTGGATGAAGATGATATGCGTAAAGCGCTTCGCCGCATCGATTATGATGATCTAGACTAACCCCATTCAAAAAGTATTAATCGTTCTTTTGTATAAAGTAAGCGACGAGGATGTGCAAAGGCAAGCTGCTAGTGCACACCTCGTTTGCCTCTTTTTGAAGGTGTAACTCCTTCTGTTTCAGCTACCGGCTAATTGTTTTAAAAATTATAAAACAAAATATTTTTATTTACAACTCGATTGCTTTACTTTTGAATCAAATAGTTTTATTTGATCAGCCATAATCGAGTTGATATGGGAATATCGCCTCAGCAGCAAGTTAAGATTAATGGTCGCCCTGTAATGATCGCCTCCTATGTGGAAGAAGATCGAGCAGCGATCAAACCTCCTATGCGAAATGCTTTCCCCGCAGAGGGGGAGTCCTACATGGGAGGATCTAGTACCGGCAATATCTATGAAACCACCTTTGCCGGAAGAAATCTTGAAGACACCTTCGCAATGATAAAGGCCTTCTTGGTCGAAGAAGGATATATCGATGTACCTATTCCTACCGACGTCGATGAATTGCGAGCCTTTCAGTTAAGCACTCGGAATCGCCAAGTTCTTTTGTTTGAGGATAATGGCTACGTGCACAATCCAGTGAAGATTCTCTTCCCCTTGGATCGACGGAAGAAATCTACCTTGATACTCAAGTTGTACAATGAGGCTGCAGAAAAGCACCTACTTCGGTTCCATAATAAATGGGAAGACTAAATTAAAGGGGGGAGAAGTACAGACGTAAAACGTCATTACTCTTTCTTGTCTGCTGGCATGCTGATACCCATCTCTTCAGCCTTACTTACCATAAAGGCGAAAGCAGCGTCGTATTCGTTTGGAATATCACCGTCAAGGATAGCTTCTCGAATCGCGTTTTTGATCACGCCAACTTCTCTACTCGGCGGGATCGCGAAGGTCTCCATGATGAGCTCACCAGTAATCGGCGGTTGCCAATTACGCAGATGGTCTTTTTCCTCTACTTCTTGCAGGCGCTCTCGTAGATGGTCATAGTTACGGAGATAACGCTTAACGCGTTTCTCGTTCTTAGAAGTGATATCGGCTTCACAAAGAAGCATCAGTTGGTCGATATCGTCCCCTGCTTCAAATAGGATGCGGCGCACGGCAGAATCGGTAATATCTTCCTTCGTAAGTGCGATTGGTCTTTGGTGTAATTGCACCATCTTCTGCACAAACTTCATCTTTTGATCCATCGGCAGTCGAAGGCGGCGAAATATACGTGGGACCATTGCAGCACCAACAGCCTCATGCCCATGAAAGGTCCAACCTTGCTCTTTATCAAAACGCTTAGTGACCGGCTTAGCAATGTCATGGAGAAGTGCCGACCAACGGAGCCATAGATTGTTGCTCTTTGGCGCAAGTTGATCAACTACCTGCAGGGTGTGGTAAAAGTTGTCCTTATGCCCAACACCATTCTTTACTTCTACACCATGCATCGCGGCTAACTCAGGCAGAATGAGCTCCAACAAACCAGTATCGAAGAGCAGCTTAAAGCCGACACTCGGCTTTGGAGATAGCAATATCTTATTCAACTCGGTAGCGATTCGCTCTTGTGAGATAATCTTGATCCGGTTGCGGAATTTTGAAATAGCTTCCAGCGTGACTTCCTCGATATAGAAACCTAGCTGAGCTGCAAACCGAATTGCTCGCATCATCCGTAACGGATCATCAGAGAAGGTTTTACCCGGCTCCAATGGAGTGATGATTTTCTTTTGCTCCAGGTGTTCAAGACCGTCAAATGGATCAATAATCGCACCATAGTTATTTTCATTCAGACTAACGGCTAGTGCGTTAATGGTGAAGTCGCGACGGTTTTGATCATCCGCCAAAGAACCTTCTTCCACAATAGGCTTCCTAGAGTCTGAACGGTAGCTCTCTTTTCTGGCTCCGACAAACTCCACTTCGATTCCTTCATGCTTGAGCATAGCGGTACCAAATCGCTTATAGGTAGTCACACGTGGTCTTGGTCGCAAGCGTTTTGCTACAGCTTGAGCGAGTGCTATTCCACTTCCAACACAAACAATGTCCATGTCTTTGGAGGGCCGGGCTAGCAATCGATCACGCACATAACCGCCTACCACATACGCAGGATACTCAAGGTCTTCAGCCGCAGCTTGAATGACCGCAAAAATTTTCTGTTCCCGCTTTTCGATATTAAATACCACGTGGAATATTTAGGTTTGCCTCAGGTTTGTGATGTGTTCTACAGCTTAAGAGGTGACCAGTGGTCGAACCTCGGCGTAGTTGTGCTCAATTTCAGCTAGTGTAGCGAAGAGAATCGCAGGGTCGTGCTCGGTAACGAGTATTTTGCGATACTCCTTAATGCCTGGATATCCGCGGAAATAGTTAGAGTAGTGGCGGCGCATTTCTAGCACTCCAAGCTTAAGTCCTTTCCAATCCAGACTATGTTGAAGGTGCTGACGACAGGCTGCTACTCGTTCGATGATAGTAGGTGGCGGCAGGATTTCACCCGTAGCGAAATAGTGCTTGATTTCGCGGAAGATCCAGGGATATCCAATACTTGCTCTTCCAATCATGATTCCATCTACACCGTAGCGTTCGCGATAGGTCTTGGCCTTTTGCGGGCTATCAATATCTCCATTTCCGAAAATCGGGATATGTACTCTTGGGTTCTCTTTGATACGACCAATTCTAGTCCAGTCAGCTTCTCCCTTATACATCTGCTTGCGTGTACGGCCGTGGATCGAAAGTGCCTTAATACCAACGTCTTGTAGGCGTTCTGCGACCTCTTCGATATACTGGGTTTTATCATCCCAACCTAACCGAGTCTTGACGGTTACAGGTAAGTTTGTCCGTTTGACAATGGCTTCTGTAAGCCGAACCATCTTAGGGATATCTTGTAGAATTCCAGCTCCAGCACCTTTGCAAGTAACCTTCTTCACCGGACAACCAAAGTTTATGTCTAGTACCTCTGGCTGGGCTTCTTCCACAATTTCTGCGGCGCGTTCCATGGAGTCGAGATTGGCACCAAAAATCTGAATACCAATGGGCCGTTCTTCATCGTATATATCGAGCTTCTGAACGCTCTTTGTGGCATCCCGAATAAGACCCTCGACTGAGATAAACTCTGTATACATCATGTCGCACCCTTGCTCTTTGCAAAGTGCGCGAAACGGTGGGTCGCTTACATCCTCCATCGGAGCCAACAAGAGTGGAAACTCCCCGATTTCAACATCTCCGATTTTTACCATAAACCTAATCCTGTTTGCAGGGGGCAAAAATACCGAAATGAGGGTGGAATTGCAACGGTAAGGATAAGTTTTACCCTAATTTACTCTTGCTTTCAAGAATTGCTGGCCTGGTATTTGGCTGGCAAGCAGAAAGCTTTATTTTTACCGCACATACTCTTCTCTAAATACTACGCTAAATAACGCTTCATGATTACTGCTGTTGTACTCGTATTCATACTAGGCTATCTAACGATTGTCTTCGAACATCCTCTCCATTTAGATAAGACCGTACCTGCTCTCT
>CAJXOS010000103.1 GCA_913057725.1 uncultured Lewinella sp. | reverse complement strand
GGATCGAAAACAGTCCTAGCAATACCAGGATAGCCCAGACCACCCGGTCTCCGCGTAATTCTGCTGCTATTCTGGTTGATAAACTCATGTCTTTCTGTTTCTGGTTTTAGGTGCTTATTGCACCTTATTTTTTAGTTAATTTTTGCACGGCGGTCCTAAATTGATCACCGCGATCGATATAATTTTTGAACAGGTCGAAGCTTGCACAGGCCGGAGATAGTAGGACTACCTGCCCTGGCTTGGCTAAACTTGCTGCTAATGCCACCGCTTCCTGGGCGGATTTAGCTTCCTGTATTTCCTCAACTTGATCACCAAATGCTGCTTTCAGCTTGGTGTTATCCACTCCCATGCAGACCAGCGCTTTTACTTTTTGCTGGACCAACTCGAAGAGTGGTGAATAATCATTGCCTTTATCAGTGCCTCCTGCGATCCAGATCACCTCTGTTTCCATGGCGTCCAGGGCGTAGGTTACGGCATCTACATTGGTAGCTTTGCTGTCGTTGATGTACAAAACATCGTTGATCGTACCTACTGGCTCCAGGCGATGAGGAACGGGTTGAAAACTTTCCAATCCTGCTTTCACTTCTTCGACCGTAAGGCCGAGTACCTGCGCCATTCCGGCGGCGAACAATGCATTAAGTGCATTATGCTTTCCGCGAAGACGTGTTTCCTGCAAGTCAATCATTTGATCCGCAATTCGGATCTGATATCCTTCGATATCGCTGCGCTGGATTGCGAACTTTTTCGCTCTCACTGCATTTCGGCGCATTCCTTTCGCAATATTCTCATCGCCATCTAAGAACCAGAAGGAATCATCCTCATCCTGGTTTCTCGTAATCCGAAGCTTAGAATCGATATATCCATCCATCTGGTGGTTGTAGCGATCCAAGTGATCCGGCGTGATATTGAGAATAGCTGCCAAGCTTGGTCGGAAATGCACAATGCTATCCAATTGGAAGCTACTCACCTCGATCACGTAACAGTCTGCCTCTTCTTCTTGTGCCAAATGGCGTGCAAAGCTGAAGCCAACATTTCCAACCAGAGCTACATTTTTCCCTGCTGCCTCCAGCAAGTGGTGCGTCAGGTAAGCCGTGGTTGTTTTTCCGTTACTCCCGGTAATGGCGAGTAAGGTCGCATCCGTAAAGCGTGCTGCATACTCAATCTCACCGATGATCGGAATATCCTGATCACGTAGCTGCTGAATCAGCGGCACAGTATCAGGGATCCCAGGGCTCTTTATCACTTCATCTGCCGCAAAAATCCGCTCCCAGGTGTGCTTTCCACTTTCAAAGTCAATGCCGGCCAGTTCAAGTTCAACTCTCTGGTTTTCACCGATTTGGCCGCGGTCCGAAAGGAACACTTTTGCTCCTTGCTTCTGGGCGAGTAAAGCCGCACCTACGCCGCTTTCTCCTCCGCCCAAGACTACTATATTCTGTTGCCCTTCTTCCATAATTCCTATTCGCTACTGTTAGCGAATCTTGAGTGTCAAAATGGTGGCTACTGCCAAAAGAATTCCGATGATCCAGAAGCGGGTCACAATCTTCGTTTCTGGCATTCCTTTCTTTTGGTAATGGTGATGGAGCGGCGACATCAAGAAGATGCGTCGGCCTTCACCGTATTTTCTTTTCGTGTACTTGAAGTAGCCAACCTGTAGCATTACAGATAAATTCTCAGCTACAAATATTCCGCACAAAATTGGGATCAGTAACTCCTTACGAAGAAGGATAGCCATGGCTGCGATTACACCTCCCAATGTCAAACTTCCCGTATCTCCCATGAAGACCTGAGCCGGAAAGGAATTGTACCAAAGGAACCCTAAACAAGCTCCCAGGAAACATGCGGCGTAGATCACCAGCTCTCCACTACCTGGCAAATGCAGGATATTGAGGTAGTTGGCAGCGATCGAGTTTCCGGATACATAAGCAAAAACGGCTAGTGTTATTCCTATGATTCCTGAAACGCCGGTGGCTAAACCATCCAATCCATCGGTCAAATTCGCTGCGTTAGAGACCGCAGTGACCACAAAAATCACCAGGGGTACAAAAATGATCCACGCTAAGTGCGGTGCTAGAGGTAGTAATCGTGCATAGTCCAGGCGATTTCCTTTCAGAAATGGCACATTGGTCAGGTTCGTTTTGTAGTCTCCTTTGAACCCTTTTTGGATTCCATTTTCGAAAACTGGAATGACGTCTCCTACCAGATTTTCTTCGGTTAACCCCAGTTGTTTCGCCTCTGCCACATCCATCCGCACTACAATTTGCTCGTTGTTCATCATCGTCAAGGCGATGAATAGACCAAGACCAACTTGCCCCATAATCTTGAAGCGACCGTGCAAACCCTTCTTATTCTTGCGGAAGACCTTGATATAGTCATCGATAAAACCGATAACGGTCATCCAACTCGTAGCTACTAGCATCAGTACGATGTAGACATTATCCAGGCGAGCCATCAACCAACAAGGAATGAGAATAGCCATCACGATAATGATGCCACCCATAGTAGGGGTTCCCTGTTTAGCTTTCTGCCCATCTAGCCCAAGATCACGTACCTCCTCTCCTACTTGGAGTGAGCGGAGTAAACTAATGATCTTGCCACCAAACAACATCGAGATAATGAGCGACAGAATAATTGCCACTCCCGCACGGAAAGTGATGTATTGAAATAGACGCGTCCAGGACCCTAGTCCAAATGTTGCGTCCAACCACTCGATTAAATAAATTAACATGCGTTTCTCGTTTTTGTACTCGTCAAAAATTAAAGCCCGCTTTTTCTTCAGTTTTTTAGCTTGAATAAGCTCTTTAGCAATCGCTTATATCTGCACTAAAAAGCTGAAATCGGGATTTAATTATTCGACTGCTTCTTGTCAATTTTGCTGGTAGCCTACTTCAGCAGTGCTTCGCGCAAAATTTCGAAATCACTAAATGGATGTTTTACCCCCTTGACTTCCTGATACTGTTCGTGTCCTTTTCCAGCCACCAGAACGATATCCCCCGTATTTGCCAAACGGCAAGCAGTGAGGATCGCTGAGCGACGATCGGTAATCCGTAGTGCCTGCTGTCGGCACTTTTCACTGACTCCTGGCTCCATATCATCCAGAATTGCTTCCGGGTCCTCGGAACGAGGATTATCACTGGTCATAATCACCATGTGGCTAAAATCGCAGGCAGCTTTGGCCATCAAGGGGCGCTTAGCTTTGTCGCGATCTCCACCACAACCCAAGACTGTAATGAGGCGCTGCTTTGGGCGCAACATATCGGCCAGGGTTTGACACACTTTCTCCACCGAATCTGGTGTATGTGCGTAGTCTACCACGCCAACAACATCGCTTTTATCACCGCGCACGTAGCTTACACGACCGCTAGGGCCACCTAATCCACTGATGATGCGCAAGACTTCATCGCGATCCGCCTCCAGTAGAATAGCAGTGCCATAAACAGCTAGAAGGTTATAAGCATTGAAATGGCCAATCAAACGAGCGAATACTTCCTGCCCGTCCAACTCCAAATGCAAACCAACTGGGCTGTTGTTGATTACGCGAGCCCGATAGTCAGCCATGGAGCGAAGGCTGTAAGTGTAGGCTTTGGCCTTGGTATTTTGTACCATGACGCTACCTCGCTTATCGTCGGTATTGACCAGTGCAAATGCACCTTTAGGCAATGTGTCAAAGAACTTTTTCTTCGCCTCGATATACGCCTTGAACGTACCGTGGTAGTCCAGGTGATCGTGCGACATATTGGTAAAAACGCCTCCTGCAAATGTTAAACCGGCTATCCGGTTCTGATCCGCAGCATGCGAACTTACTTCCATGAATACGTAGGTGCAGCCAGCATATACCATCTCCGCCAACAGGCGATTGATCTGCACCGCATCCGGTGTCGTATGAGAAGCTTCAATCGTTTGCTCCCCAATCCGATTTTCAACGGTCGACAGTAAGCCAGTCCGGTAACCGAGCTCTTGGTACAGTTGGTAAAGTAAAGTGGCACATGTGGTCTTACCATTCGTGCCTGTAATACCTACCAGCTGCAGCTTTTCGCTTGGATGCTCGTAATAAGCGGCTGCCATTTGGCCCAATGCCTGGGAGCTGTCAGCTACTTCTAGCCAACAACCCACACCATTCTCGGCTGCTGTTTCTGGGCCGCGTTCGGCCACAATTACTTCAGCACCAGCCGCGATGGCTTTGTCCAGGTATTGGTGTCCATCTGTTTGGGTTCCTCGTACGGCGACAAAAGCGCTTCCAGCGGTCACCTTCCGAGAGTCAAAATCCAGCTGACTGACTTCCGCACTCGTATTCCCCCACGTTTGGCGGATCTCGAGTTCTGCAATCAGTTGGTTTAGTTTCATTTTATCGCTGCTGTTCAACGGGCCGTAGCCCTTGTATTTTTTACTGGTTAGCCCAGTGTCAATTTTATCGTTTGGCCCCTGATCGTAGTTCCTGGACGGATGGATTGTCGCTTGACTCTCCCCACTCCTTCCGTAATCACTTTCAGGCCTCTGTTTTCCAGGATGAATACTGCATCGCGTAAACCCATTCCTACCACAGTAGGCACTTTGGCGTCGCTTAAACTGCGATTCTCCAAATAGAGGCTATCCGTACTGGCAGTCATGACCACCATCTCACTCTCTGGATCGCCGTAGTATGGCATATTCAAGTAGTCCAGAACCACTCGGATATCTTCTTCCTTACCGATTTCAAAACCTGGCAAGTTGTTTTCGTACAGCACTGGCCGCGGCCCTTGGTTTAGCGGATCATGCAGCTCAACCATGCTATTGAAGCACTTATCAGCGATTTCGCGGAAGATTGGTCCAGCTACATCACTACCGTAGAAACCTCCCTCCCGTGGCTTGTACACTACCACGATGCAAGAGTACTTCGGATTATCAGCTGGGAAATACCCCGCAAAACTTGCTTGGTAACCACCAACTCTTGTGCCTCGGCGACCGCGAGTGTAGTTCACCTGTGCAGTACCCGTTTTACCGGCAAAGCGGTATTGATTGGTCCGCAACTTGTACGCCGTTCCACGTTCCACTACGCCTTCCAAAAGGATGCGTGCCTTTTCTACCGTTGATTGAGAAGCAATTTCCTCCTTAATCACTGTAGGGCGGAAAATATTGATCGGCTCTCCATTGCGCTCAACTGCTGACACTAAGTAAGGCTTCACCATTCGGCCTTTATTAGCTACCGCATTGTAGAAGGTTAGCATCTGCAAAGGCGTCTGACGAACCTCATATCCAGTGGCCATCCACGGAAGCGATACTAGACTCCACTGCTCTTCTTCGCTATAGGCGGTCTTCACATATGGATTAGCTTCTCCCTCGATTTCAATATTTGTAGGTAGATCCAGATTGAAATCTCTCAAGCGCTGGATAAACTGATAGGCGCCTTTGTTCTTATTGCCATTATCTGGCAAATTGTAGTAGCGGTCTACCAATTTGGCAATACCTACATTGGATGATATTTCAAAAGCGGTCTGCACCGTTGTGCTGTCCATTTTGAAGCTCCTTGTTGAGGAGTCCTCCATTTCTTGATCGTAGAAGACCGTCTTACCACGCTCCACATTCACGGAGTCACTCAGCTTTACGTGACCATCTTCTAGCAGCGCCATAATTGAGGCCAACTTGAAGGTCGAACCAGGCTCTGTTGCCATCGCAATGGCGTAGTTATACATCTCGTAGTAGCCCTCACCTGCGTCATCCCGTCCGAGATTAGCCATCGCTCTAATCGCTCCGGTCTCTACGTCCATTACTATAGCTGTACCCCAATCTGGCTGGTGGCGACGCATACCTCGCAAGAGCGCTTGTTCGGCGATATCTTGTAGGTTTACATCAATAGTTGTCACCACATCATCTCCACTTCTGGGCTCCACCTCCGTTAGGTTATCCAGTGGCAACCAGAGGTCATTCCGAGGATCGACCTTGATCATCATCTGCGTACCGGGGCGACCACCCAAGATCGAGTCAAACTGCCCTTCGATTCCGATGGGCTGAAGACCGTCCCTCACGTATCCAATTGTCCGGCGAGCGAGTAGACCAAAGGGACGCTTACGTTCACTTAACTTCTTGGCTATCAGTCCTCCACGAAACTGCCCTAGATTGAAGAGTGGGAAAGATTCAATGCGAGCTTTCTCAGCAAATGAAACTGACTTCTTCAAAGGCACGTGACGATTGCGACGCTGATTTTGCGAAGTATCGCGCAACTGCAGTAGGTACTCTCGAAAACCACCAACGGTGTAAGAGTTGTCTACATAAGTTGCCAGGCAATACGCCAGGGTATCCAGATTGCGATAGTAATCCGCTTCCGATGAAGCGAATGGATCAAAATACAAGTCAAAGTAAGGCACGGAGGTAGCCAACAGGCTTCCGTCCTTAGCGTAGATATTGCCTCTTTCGGCAGCTACGGCACGGGGCTTTACATAATTCTGTTCTCCCCTATTCTTCCAAGTTGCCCCTTCGACGATGGCGATATCGATTGTACGGTACAGCAGGAACCCAGCCGCTGGCACCAGAAGGCCGAACAGCAGAAAGTATACCCGATACAGTACTTCGTTTTTAATATCCATTACGCCACCTCTTGGTATTATTCCTCGTCGCGAGTTACAATCTTAATTGGCTTGCCTCGGTGTAAACGTAGACCGTCATCTCTGACTCGATCTACCACCTCCGAGCGCAGGCTGTTGTACATATTTTCGGACTGCAAGGACATAAATGACCAGCGCAGTTCGCGAATGTCTCTTTGTAGCTCTTGTACCTTACGCACATTGCGTTCGGCCAAGTGAGCATTACCGATGTACAGAATTGCGAGAAAACCGAGAAATAGGAAGTAGCCCAGGTTCTTGAGAATGAACCCGGAAATCTGAAAGGATTGAACCTGACTCCAGAAGTCATCTTTTCTGGCCATTGCTTCCTGCTTTTAAGCCTGCGACTTTTCACCAAAGCCCTTCCTCTATTGAGAAATGGCTGGTTTTGTGTTTCAGACTTGTTGTTCTCCTTACAGTGCATTGCGCAAAAAATACAAACGCGGTTCTTTTATGGTTTTTCAAATAGCTAATACACTTAAAGTGAATCGTTTAATTAACTATTCAAAAAACAGAACCACAACTATATTTTCGTGCTGTCTCTGAGGAGAGGTTTCAATTTTCGGTCGGAGGTTGACTATCAAGTCGTTCTCCTACCCGCAACTTAGCACTTCGAGCCCGTGGGTTTTCAGCAACTTCTGCTGCCGAAGCCTCCACTGGCTTCTTAGTTATAATTCGAAATGGTCGGTAAATCCGACCGTAAAAATCCTTAATTGCTTCGCCAGACACTTGTCCGGACTTCAATACATTTTTGACCATGCGATCTTCCAAGGAGTGGTAGCTCATTGCTACGAACCGCCCTCCTGGCTTCAACACTTCAGTCACTTGCGTAAGCATATCTTCCAAAACGCCCATTTCATCGTTTACTGCAATTCGCAAGGCTTGAAAAACCTGCGCCAAGTACCGATTGGGTTTACCGAAAGACAATGGTTCACAAATTGAGACCAAATCCCCTACCCTTTCGATAGGCTCTTGCTCTCTTACTTCGGCGATACGACGAGCCAGCGTTCTGGCATTGCGTACTTCTCCGAAGGTGCCGAATACATATTGTAGCTCATCGACCGGTGTATGAGCCAGTATTTCAGCCGCCGTTGGGCCGTCTTTCTGGTTCATGCGCATATCCAAATCCGCTTCAAAGCGAAAAGAGAATCCGCGCTCCGGCACATCAAGCTGATGGGATGAAACTCCTAAATCCGCCAGTATGCCATCGACTTTCCGAATTCCGAATAAACGCAAATAGCGTTTCAGGAAGCGAAAATTGGCAGGTGCGAATAGTAAGCGCTCATCTTCAGGAAGATTTGCTTGCGCATCAGCATCTTGATCAAAAGCTACCAGGCGTCCGTTCCCACCTAGTTGTTCTAGAATCAAGCGGCTGTGCCCGCCACCTCCGAAAGTTAGATCGACGTAAGTGCCATCAGGTTGAATTTGCAAATACTCCAAGCATTCGCGTGCCATCACCGGATCGTGATAACTCATTATTCGTCTGCTTTTTCTTTGCTTCCACCTAGCACTTCATCGGCTAAATCGGAGAAGTCGACTGGCTCTTCTTCCATCCACTTATCGTACTCAGCTGAAGACCACATTTCAATTCTACCAGAATATGCCGTCAAAATCATATCTTTGTCTATATCGGCGTATTCCGCCAACCTTTTAGGCAGCAGGATGCGGTCCGCACTATCGAGGGTCACCTCGGAGGCGCCGCGAAAAAAGTAGCGTGCAAAATCACGGTTCTTTTTGTTGTAGAGATTCAATTCATTGATCTCTGATGTAATCTCGTTCCACACCGGTTCGGGGTACAACACCAGGCATTTTTCAAAGCCACGGTTGATTACAAAATTGCCACGCTGCCAATCACCAAGTTGGGTCAATAAACCACTAGGCATCCGGAAACGGCCTTTGCCGTCCAGACGTACTTCGTATTCACCTAGTAGCTGTTTAAAGGACATATGTTCTCCTTTGACAATTCAAATGTAATGACTTTTGACACAAATTACCACTTTCTACCACCTTTTTTAGTTGTTTTTGGCCGAAAAAGTTCCTCCTCCTACAACATTTTCTTTTTTATCACTAAAATGCGTTAATTAAATACGCAAATAGTTGTCAATATTAATTTATACCGACCGTACAATTCCTTAAAAAGTGGTAAGAAGTGGTAAGAAAACGTCCAGAAGTGGTAACGAATGACTATTAGAGCGTGGGAAATTGTGGGAAGGAAGTGTCAAAAAATGTCATTTCAAGCTCGTTTTGGGCTGTTTCAAGCCATTTAATAGTCCACAAGACATAGAATATCTCACCTTCGACTGCCGAAAAGCATTTAACTTTGATCGGTATTTCCAGCCTAAGCACCTATGATTATGAGAAACTACTCCCGCGCTTACCTTATGCTATTTGGCCTACTCCTCTTTGTGAGTACCCCTATACTTAGTCAAGACACCCTACCACCAAAACTCGGGATTACACTTTCGGGTGGTGGTGCCAAAGGTTTGGCACACATTGGCGTTTTGAAAGTCCTGGAAGAAAACGGCATATTCCCCGACTATGTCACTGGCACCAGTATGGGAAGTATTGTCGGTGGCCTATACGCAACGGGTTATACTCCAGCTGAACTAGAAAGAGAGACCACTACAGCGAATTGGAACGACTACTTCAACGATTCCTATTCTCGCAACTATCTACCTATAGATCAGCGATCCAAAGCCGATCGCTACCAATTGTCTTTTGCATTGGAAGATGGAAAGCTGATCATACCTCGAGGCCTGATTGGTGGTAATAAGATCCTTACGCTCCTGACAGGACTTACAGCCTGTGTGCACAACCAAGAGTCTTTCGACGAATTCTACCTCCCCTTCCGCTGCGTGGCTACGGATTTGGAAACGGGTGAAGCATACGTGTTTGATGAAGGTCCCTTACGCAAAGCTATTCGAGCCAGTATGTCTATCCCTTCTGCGTTTGATCCACTGGAATACGACGGTCGGCTATTAGTGGATGGTCTTTTAGCCAGAAACCTTCCGGTAGAGGACGCTAAAGCAATGGGCGCTGATATCGTCATTGCGGTGGATGTTGGTGACCCACTGTACCAGCGAGATGAATTAAACAGTGTATTGCGCGTCCTGGAGCAGACCAGTAGTTATGTAATGGTTGAATCCACAGAGAAGCAATATGCTCTGGCAGATTGGATTATTGACCCGGACTTAGACGGCTATAGCACATTGAGCTACGATGCTGCTCAGGCCTTAATTAAACGTGGAGCTGATGCAGCACGTGCCAACCTACCAGCACTACAGGCTTTTCTAGACAGTGTAGGCTGGGAAGCCCGACCGATTCCCAAGCGTCCCAATTGTCGGCGAGACAGTTTCTACCTCAAGGATATCATATACGTAGGTGAGGATACTCGCCTGAACCGAACACTTGAGCGACTCATATCCTGGAAACTTCCAAGAGTAACTACCATAGCTGACTTGGAACAACTTATGGGCGTACTCTACTCCTCTGGCTTCTTTAGCCTGATCGACTACGAGCTCCGTTTTGCCCCTGAAGGTGGTTACATCTTAGCGTTGGACGCTGAGCCTACACCTAACGTATTTGTTAGAGGTAGCCTTAACTACGATATTGACTTCAATGCTGCTTTATTGGTGAATGTGAGCGTCCGCAATCCGTTGGGCTCTGGCAGCCTTTTGACAGGAGACATCCGAATATCCGAATTCCCTGGCTTTTGGTTGGATTATGCCCTACGCTCCCCGACGACTCCTAGCTTCGGGATGAATCTCTACGCAAATGGCCAGATCATCCCTGGTCAAATATTTACCGAAGAGGAGTTATCTGACGAATTCACCTTCCATCATTATACCACTGGCATAGACTTGGAAACTAGCATTAGTCGGCAGTGGTATTTCCAGATTGGTGTTGGTGGTGAACACTTTTCAGAGAACCCCAGGTTTTTCTCATTATCAGAATTGGATGCTCGATCCCAACGCTGGTTTGCCTCCGCCCATCTGATTCGTGACACCTATGACCGGACCTACTTCCCGGAGGATGGAAGTCTTTCGCAACTCTGGTTTGAGTACAATTTAAGTGGTCGTTTAGAGGAAGCAGCTATCGGTGGTGCTAACTTCGAAACAGATGGCAACTGGACGATAGGAGGCAAAGTCCACAAGGCCTTCCAATTCGGCGAACACTTCTGGGTAGATGCTAGTGCCGGGGCCGGGCACACCAATATTTCTCAACCCCACTTTCTCCAGCAATTCTACCTAGGGCGGGAGATTCCTGCTCATAACCGCTTCTTCGAGGTGTACGGTTTACGCATTAGTGAGCTTCCTGTTACGAGCTTTGGCTATGGGCGCTTACAGCTGCGACAAGAAATTGGGCAGGAGAATTATTTGGGTCTTGGTTACAATTATGGGGCCTACGCCCAAATAATTAATGAAGAGCGCCTCAGTGAAGGCACCTTTCAAGCTGTCGGCGCTGAGCTAGGCAGTGTCACCACATTAGGACCAATCCGATTTACTGCGGAATACAATCTGGATTTCAAACGCTTCAATTTCTCCTTCTTTGCGGGCTATCGATTTTAAAGAATAGGTTTAGCGCACAACTACCCTACCCTTTTGTGCGTTGGATTGCAGTGGTAAAATTCTATCTTTGCCGCCCAAATGAATCAAATTCATTTTGCAGTGCGCTCATTTTCAACAGCGTTACTACAAAAGAAGTAAAAAACCAATATGGACTCTTTAAGTTATAGCCTAGGTGTTTTGATCACCAACAACCTCAAACAACAGGGTTTTGACAATCTCGTTTCTGAAGATTTAACTGCTGCCATCGACGATGTTCTGAGTGGCCGGACACCGAAAATTGACCTGCAGACTGCCAATGCCAATGTTCAGGAATACGCACAGAAACAGCAAGCAGAACAACACCGCCCCAATCTAGAGGCTGGTCAAAATTTCCTGGCAGAGAATGGCCAACGCGAAGAAGTAACGACAACCGCCTCTGGTTTACAATACGAGGTACTTACCAAGGCCGAAGGACCAAAGCCATCTGCCACGGATAATGTTACCGTTCACTATCATGGGACATTAATTGACGGAACTGTATTCGACAGTTCTGTAGTTCGCAACTCTCCTGCAACTTTCCCCTTGAACCAAGTTATCAGAGGATGGACAGAAGGTGTACAATTGATGTCAGTAGGATCTAAGTACCGATTCTTCATCCCGTATCAGTTGGCTTATGGCGACCGCGAAGCAGGTGCAGCGATCAAGCCCTACTCTACTTTGATCTTTGAAGTTGAGCTACTATCCATTGGATAAGGAGCAGGCCAATAGCCTACGCTTTTGAGTTCATCTCCTTTCATGTATTTCCCCGATCGGGTAACAAAAGTTTAAGTTTCTCATGCGCACTTTAATAATCATGCTTTGTCTGGTTCTGTTTAGTCAGACCATTTTCGCACAAGAAGAAAAAAGCATTGTTGATTCTGTCAGTTACAGCTTGGGCATCCTGGTAGCTCAAAACCTTAAAAAGCAAGGTATGCAAGACATCAATGCCGAAGCGTTAGCTGCCGGTGTTCAGGATGTACTTAATGATGTCCCGAAAATGGATGTTATGCAAGCCAACGCCAAGATGCAAGAGTACATGCAACAACTAAGCATGGCAGAGCATAAGGATAACATGGATGCTGGTGCAGCATTCCTGGAAGAAAATGGTGCTCGTCCAGAGGTAACCACTACTGCCTCAGGGTTGCAGTACGAAGTTATCACTGAAGGTGATGGCCCAAAGCCAACAGCCGCTGATGAAGTAACGGTGCACTACCATGGCACACTCATTGACGGTACTGTATTTGACAGTTCGGTGGACCGCGGTTCTCCAACTAGCTTCCCGCTAGGCCGTGTTATTGCTGGCTGGACAGAAGGTCTTCAGTTGATGCCAGTGGGCTCTAAGTACCGTTTTGTGATCCCATACGACTTAGCCTATGGTGAGCGTAAGGCGGGTCAAAAGATTAAGCCTTACTCTACTTTGATCTTTGAGGTGGAGTTGTTGAGCATCAAGTAAACGGATTATCAGCATAGTCTGAATCCTCCCTTAACGGGAATAGCGGCAAAAGCTGGTGATAAGAGCCACTTTTGCCGCTTCTTTTTTAGTTTAGCACCATGATGAAGACGATCACCTTACGTGACGGCAGTACGCTTGGGATAAGCTGGCACCCTGCTGAGGACCAACCTAAAGCAGCAATTCTATGCCTTCCGGCAATGGGTGTACGTGCATCTTACTATCGGAGTTTTGCAGAGCAACTTCAACAAGATGGGTATACCGCAATCACGGTGGATCATCGTGGACACGGACAATCCTCTCTCCGCCCTTCCTGCAGCGTGGACTTCGGATATGAGGCGATGGTCCAGGATCTCCATGAAGTTGTACAAGAAGTGCGCTACGAACTCCCAAAAAACACACCAGTCTTTGCTGCTGGGCACAGCCTGGGCGGTCAGATGGCCAGCTTATGTGCAGCTCGGTATCCAGATGATTTTGACGGTATTATCTTGATTACTGCCTGTCTGGTTCATTATGAAGGCTGGGACGGCTGGAAGGCACAACGAGTGAAGTTAGCAGGGCATCTGTTCTACCCACTTAGCCGCCTTATTGGGTATTTCCCAGGGAATACTATCGGATTTGGTGGGCGCGAGGCCCGTACGGTGATGTATGACTGGTGTTATAACTTACTCTACGGTAAATACCGACCGGCTAAGAGTGACTTCGACTACGAAGCCGGCTTAAGTCGGGCCCAACTTCCGGTACTCGCTCTGTCACTGGCCAAGGACGAGTTCGCTCCAGAACGGGCAGTACAAAACCTATGTGACAAGTTTGCGAACAATGCCAATGTCCAACACCTACATGTATCCCCGAATGGCATAAGCAACGACCAGAATCCACATTTTTACTGGGTCAAAAACTCGAGCATACTATTCCCCTTCATTCAATCATGGATTCAGCAAGTGTCCGACTAATTGAATAACAATCAGTGTTCAACTAGGTATTTACTGCGGATTGGTTTAACTTTGTTAAGTTTGATGCAGTACAGTTTTCATCCCTATCAAATTCGTTTTCGTTGCACCCAATTGCCAAATTTTATAAGAAGCTGACCAGTATTGGTATTACGGAAGAGCTATCCTTTTCCGAAAAGCTGCGGGTGGAATTAAACAACCTCTTTTTAGGGATCGCACTTCCTTGTCTATTCTTGCATTTACTGTATCTCATCTTTGCAGAGTCACAAGTACAGTCTTTCATCATTACGATAAGTTGGATCATCATTCTCCTGGTACCGCTCTACTTTAACTATCGCCATAGGTACTTCTTCGCCAAGGTGTATACTATCGTGGTCCCCATCTTAGCCGTTGCGGCACTTCACCTACTTCATGGTTGGGGCATACGCTTGGAGCCTGTATACCTGATGATCATTCTCATGTGTATCTTCTTTTTCAAGCGAAGACTCACCATCATCTTTAGTGGTTTCGTTGTACTCGTATTTATTGCTGTAGCTACGCTATTATTCACAGCAACCGTCCAGCCACCGCTTGCCGACAGAATACTACCAACTGTGCCACTTATGTATCTGGTGTTTTCGGCAGTCGCTTCTATCATTCTTGTGAGAAAAGTATTGGATGAAAATGAAGAATTCAACGAACTGGCGATTTCGCAAAATGAAACACTCGCCAAGAAGAACAAGCAATTAGAGAAGTTTACTTACATCGCATCGCATGATTTGAAGACCCCCATTCGAAATGTTACAAGTTTTGCACGCCTGATTGAAAGAGATCTTCAAAAAGAAGAATACGAACGGCTTGCCGAACATTTGGAATTCATTCAATCCAGTGCCCTGCAGATGTCGGCGCTAGTAGAGGATATCCTCCAAATATCTACCGTTGATTATGCAGATGCGGATGTGAGGGGAACCCATGAATTGGATCAGATTGTCGAGCAAGTGAGTCAAGCTTTACTGAATGACAGCAAAACCCCTACTGCTAAAGTCATCAACAAAGGACTTCCTTCTTACTACTGTAGCGCTTCAGAAATGTACCTCGTTTTTCAGAATTTGATCCAAAATGGTCTGAAGTACAATCAAGACGCGGAACCTACTGTGGAGATATGGGCAGAAAACGGTAATGGGCAGTTAAAGATACACGTACACGACAACGGTATCGGAATTGAGCCAGAATACCATGATCAAGTCTTCGAATTTTTCAAACGTCTACACTCTAGTAGTGAATATGAAGGAACGGGACTTGGCTTAGCCTTATGCAAGCGTATTATTGAGGGGTATGACGGCCATATACGCCTGGAATCTAAGGTAGGACAAGGCAGTACATTCGTCGTTGAATTGCCCGTCAAGAAGACTTAGTGTAAATTTTACAACATATCTATCATCTTAATCCTTTAGGATCATTACCTTTGCTCGAACGTCCAAAAATTCGAGTATATGATTGGTCAATTAAAAGACGCTCAATTCAAACTGAGACGCATCTTTATTGAGTCCGAACTCCCTAAGGAACTAGAGCCCCTGCGCGAGTTGGCACACAATCTATGGTGGTCCTGGAATCAGGAAGCCATTGATCTGTTTCACAGCATTGATTCTGACGCCTTAGTGGCTCTCAATTATAACCCAGTGGCAATGCTTGACCAGCTTAGTCTGGAGCAAACGCAAACACTGGCCAAAGACAAAGATTTCCTTAAGCGCCTGAAAGCGGTTTACAAGGATTTCCAAGCCTACATCAACACCCCACTACAAGAAGGTCAGGCACAAGTTGGCTATTTCAGCATGGAATACGGCCTACATATCAGCCTGCGTTTGTACTCTGGTGGTCTAGGTGTATTAGCAGGAGACTACCTCAAGGAAGCCAGTGATGATAACTCCAATCTCATTTCAGTGGGGTTGCTGTACCGCTACGGTTACTTTAAGCAAGCTTTGTCACTGAACGGTGATCAAATCCACAACTTCCCTCCACAGGAATTTACCAAGCTACCAGTTAGCCCAGTCAGAAATGACAATGGCGATTGGATTCGCGTACACGTCAATCTACAAGGACGTGAAGTACAAGCCAAAGTTTGGTTATTGAAGGTAGGCCGTATTTCTCTCTACCTCCTTGATACTGATCTAGAGGAAAACAGCTGGGAAGATCGCGCTTTGACTCACCAACTATATGGTGGTGACAATGAGCACCGTCTGAAGCAAGAGATCCTTCTAGGGATAGGTGGTGTCCGTGCTCTAAAAGCCATGGGACTTAGCCCAGACATCTATCACTTGAATGAAGGTCACGCATCCTTCCTAAGCTTGGAACGTCTAAAAGACCTAGTACAAAACCAGGGACTTAGCTACCCACAGGCCGTGGAAGTAGTACGTGCTTCAAGCCTCTTTACTACCCACACTCCGGTACCTGCCGGTCACGATCACTTCCCAGAGCACTTAGTTAAGAATTACCTATACTCCTACTCTACGGACCTCGGTATCTCTTGGCATGATTTCATGGCGCTGGGTCGCGTGAACGCCGACAACCCTGGTGAGGACTTCAATATGAGTCACTTGGCTATCCGCCTGTCTCAGGAAGTAAACGGCGTAAGTAAGCTGCACGGAACAGTTTCGCAGAAAATGTTCACCAAGCTTTTCCCTGGTTACACTTCCGATGAACTACATATTGGATACGTTACCAACAGTGTCCACTACCCTACTTGGATTGCCAATGATTGGCATCAGTTGTACAAGGACAAGTTTGGCAAGAAGTTCCTACGCGACCAGTACAACCACGATCACTGGCGTAAAATCAATGAGGTCGCTGATGAGGATGTGATGGAAATTCGCCGTAACCTCAAGAAGCGCCTTCTAGACTACGTTAAGGAAAAGATCCAAGCGGACCTTACTCGCCGTGGTCAGTCCCCAAGAGCGATTTTCGAGGTAATCAATAATGTACGTGAGGATGCATTGGTGTTAGGCTTTGCCCGCCGTTTTGCTACCTACAAGCGTGCACATTTGATGTTCACTAATATTGAGCGCCTTCGCGAACTGGTCAATAGCACCGATCGCCCGGTGATCTTCCTCTTTGCTGGTAAGGCTCACCCCGCTGATGGCGGCGGCCAAGACTTGATTCGCCACATCATTGACATCAGCAAGCGCGATGAGTTTGTTGGCAAGGTGATCTTCTTGGAAGATTACAACATGGAGATGGCGAAGCTATTGGTTCAAGGTGTAGATATTTGGTTGAACACACCAACACGACCACTGGAGGCTTCTGGCACCAGCGGTATGAAGGCTGCACTTAATGGTGTTGTAAACTTCAGTGTACTTGACGGATGGTGGGCCGAAGGTTATCGTCCAGATGCTGGTTGGGCTTTGTCTCTGGATCGTACCTACGAAGATCAAAACCTACAGAATGAGTTGGATGCCGAGAACATCTACAATATTCTGGAGACGGAAATCATTCCTACTTACTTCGATTTCAACGAACAGGGCGTCTCACCAAAGTGGGTAAGCTACGTGAAGAGTATCATTGCTGAAGTAGCTCCTTACTTCACCATGCAACGCATGCTTCACCACTACTACGAGCGTTTCTACAACAAGCTATTTGACTCTGCCGCTACCCTACGTGGCGATCACTATCGCTCGGCTAAAGAGCTAGCCGCTTGGAAAGATCATGTTCGTCAGCATTGGAATAACGTGCATACCATCAGCGTAGATACATTTGATTCATCTAACCATCCGCTACCTATTGGTAAGAAGATGGATGCGTCTATCACCGTAGGACTAGGTAGCCTTGCTGCTGAATACGTTGGCGTGGAGATGGTAATCTTCAAACGCATTGATGAAAACGACCTGGAGTTGGTTAAGGTGACTCAACTGAATCTCCAAGAGAAAGGTAACGGTCAAGCTCGTTATGCTATTTCTGTTGACCCAGAACTAGCAGGAGTCTATGAGTTTGGTTTCCGTATCTACCCACACCATCCACTACTGGCAAATCGCCAGGGATTGAACTTGGTGCACTGGGTATAATAATAGAAAGACGGAGTGCTTAAACATATGTACATCATGTTTTTTGACTCCTTCTAGCATACAGAAGCGGTCATTCCGGATTGTCGGGGTGGCCGCTTTTTCTTTTGCGGTGCCTTATCTTAGTCGCTAGATAAAAAGAGGGATGACTTCTGCATTGATCATGCAAAGTCATCCCTTTCGATTATAAAGCAATTTAGTCTACTAGCCTTTACTGAATCACTATGGGGATTCTATCCTCACCCACGACAAACAGGTAGTATCCCGCTGGTAAACCGTACAGTGAAAGTTTATTCTCTCCCCTATACAGTTGTTCTGTACTTACCAATTGTCCGCTTACGGCGTACAGCCTGCCAACAAGTTGATTTTCGCTCACCTGTACCATTAGTTCTCCTTCCGTGCTTACTGGGTTAGGAAATACAGATACGGATGGATCCTCTTCGGTCAAGACATCCGTATCATTGATTACATCTAAATGAAGAATCAGCTTTGTACTTGTTTGCTCTAATCGCCAGGAACTGCCAGTAGGAGGATCGGGTAGGTTAATCGTTGGCGTTCCAGTAAAGCCACCGGCAGAGCCGCTACCCCGCAACAAATCAAAACTTCCACTATTGACAGCAAAATCATCTGTGAGCCGCACATTCAAGGTCCCCGAAAACTGAAAGGCGCGACTGTTTCTAATATTATCGTATGCATCGGGTTCCGCTAGCGTACTAGCCAGATCTAGATTGATAACAACAGACTCTGCTAGAATCAGGTCATCAGCAAATGTTTGTCTAGCAGTAGTGGAATCTGTTCCCGGACTCAGTACAGAAGTAGCCGTCAACTCGTATACCCCTTGTCGGTAGATACTACCTCCGGCTAGCGTACCGGTATTTACCAGCGGTATGTCATTATCTAGGATAGCATCTCCTAAACCCGAAGCGAGGATCATTGTGCCGGCATTGGTGGCAGTCGCAGCGAGCTGCAGACCAAAATCAAAATTATTGAGGTAGATAGTACCCGCTTCCCTATTATCCAGGGGAACCGCAGCCGCTTCGATTTCCATTCCACGACCATCGTTGGCTCCTACCATATATAGGAGGCCTTCGTTCACTATTTCCCCAATCGTAGCCTTTAGTCCTCTGCTAAAAGTATTGGCGAGCAAGTAATCTTCCAGTACGATCGTACCGCGATTTTGTAGTTGCGGACCAGGGCTTGAACCCGTCAGTTGTATTCCCTCCTGGACTGCACCATTCCGCATGGTAATTTGCCCTTCATTTTCAAAAACCATCGCTCCGCGTAATATCAAGCCCTTTTTCTGCTGCCCCCATAGGTGAATCTCTCCTCGATTCACAAAACGCTCTGGGGCGCCCAAAGAAATACCGTCGCCGCCGCCATCAACTTCAATAGTACCTGTATTCAAGACTGTGCTTCCATCACCTCCGATACTCATTGCGGTTGTCGTGTTGTCGTTAATATCAACTCGAATAGCGCCAGCATTCTCCCAGCTTATACTATCCAATGAGCTACTGAATACTCTAGAAACATTTCCTCCTTCAATACCTGAAAACTGAATTACCCCATCCTCAGCATTGACGAATGAAGCTAATTGTGACACCGCCAATACGGAACCGTTGGTGCGGATCATATCTAGTTGGATCATTCCCGCATTACTCAGCATACCACGAATGGTGATACCATCCATATTCAAGACACCATCTAGCTGCAGTTGGCCTGTATTTACCATAGTCCCATCTACTACCAGCGCATCCTGTGAAGAGCAACTTGAGTCATTGCAGCTCACGGGGCCAATGTGCAACACACCATTATTATTGAGTTCGGCCGCCTCGTTCACATATACAGCTGTTGCGCCCACAACATTGTCAATAATCAACTCACCGGTATTGGTGACAACGCCTACGGCAATTAACAAACCATCAGTTGATGGAACAGCTTGACTATTGATAAGCAGGCGGCTGCCATCTTCAATAAATAAGTTTCCCCTTACGGCTAGGCTCCGAATCTGGACATCAGCGTCATCAGCAAGATCGACAAAGCTGCCAATGGGAATACTGACATCGTTATCGATACCAGGAAGGCAGGTACAATCCCAGTTATTGGGATCACTCCAATCGGTTGACACATTGCCCGTCCAGTTGACTGTTGTTGCCAACAATTTGGTGCCCATGGTGCTAGCAATTGCCAGCAGCAGTATTAATAATCTCATTACTATTAGTGTGTTGTAGTAGACTGTGCCACCACTCCAACTGCACCCTCCAGGCTCTATTCGCTGGGTACAGTTGGAGTTAGCTAGCACCGGTTACTGAAGTGGAATAAAAGATGTTTACGATTGTAGGCTATGGAGCCTATTTCAAGGAGAAATGAACAGGCACGAGAACGGACTGGCCAATTGCTTGACCATCAACTAGTGCTGGCCGCAATTCCGGTAACTCTTTAGCTGCTGCCAAGACCGCTGTATCCAGGAGAGCATAATCTGATCGATCGACGCCCAAAACCTCCACTGTACCGGTAGATGCCACCCATAAGCGCAAGACAACTACCCCCTCCATTGCATTGTCGGTAGCAATCTCTGGGTACTCAACGTTTTTGGAAAAAAAGTTGTGGAAGCTAAATGCTTCATCAGCTGTAGTGGCAATTGGTCGATCACCGCTTGGTGAATCGTCAACTGGCTCAGCGTGGATCTCTACTGGCGGGATTGAAACCGCTAGTGAAAGAATAGGATCCGTACTAGCAGTGATTTGTCCGAAACAAGTAGAAGAAAAAAGAAGAATAGAAACAATGATTAATAAGGCTGAAGTGTTCATTAATTTTTAGTTTTAGGTGCAACCCGAGGCTGCGTAGTGTTCATAAAGCAAATGAGCTATAAATCAAATGCGATGCAAAACTACCGGCTCAGAATCACCCTCACCTCACCCGCATGGGTGAATTTGCTTTTATGACTTCCTGTAATTCGTTGGCTTAATATTCCCACTCACAATCACCCGAGTGGGTGATTTATTAGTAAGAACACAAGTTTAGTTTTGCAGCTAACCATAATATCAAGACAGCTATGCCGGCCAGTGTACTAATCGTAGAGGACGAAGGAATCATTGCGATAGAAATAGAAATGGTACTACGGGACCTGGGTTACCGCATTAGTGGCAAAGCCAAAGATGGTATGCGGGCGCTGGACTTGTTGGCATCCACTTCGCCTGACATTGTCTTATTGGACATTAACCTTAAGGGAAACATGTCTGGTATCGACGTGGCAAAAGTGATTCAAACAAAGTATCGAATCCCCTTTGTTTATCTAACCGCTTTAGCTGACCAAAAGACTTTAGAGCAAGTTAAAGGGACAATGCCCTATGGATACATCGTGAAGCCTTTCAATGAAAACGATTTGCGAACGGCGATTGAGCTAGCCCTTCACCGGTCTGCTACCCAAAAACAAGCTCTAAAGCCCCCCAGTCGAGAATCGCTCAATCGAAAACTAATTGAACCACTCTCGCAACGTGAATATGAAGTACTGCTCTTATTGGAAGAGGGACTTACCTATAAACAGGTGGGTGAGCGCCTTTTCATTGGACACAATACCGTCAAAACTTACCAAAAAGCGCTGTTTGCCAAGCTTCAGGTATCTTCGCGGCACCAAATGAGTCAATTCCTTAAGAGGCGACCGTAAACACCTTAAACGATATCTAATTAAACAGCTCTTGTTACTCAGATCTGAGACAACGTACAACACTCCGTCTTCCTTAATCTAAAGCTTACAAATTGTACCCTATTATGATAAAATCCAATCTGCTCTTTGCATTCGTCTGCTTAGTATTTAGTGCCGCTCATGCACAAACCGCACAAATCGACAGTATTCGACAACGCTACCTCAGCAGTAGTACTGACTCAATTGCTTTTGAGGAATTTTACAACCTAAGCTCCTTAGCACTAAACAGTGCAGATAGCATCCAACAGCTGGCTTACCTAGACACACTACAGACTATTGCCGATAGAATAGACGCTCCTCTTTTTAAAGGTCGAGTACTTTTCTTTCAAAGCAGAATATTTCGCAAACAGGGTCAAGTCCTAGAACAAAGGGCTGCCTTGGAAAAGGCCAAGCAACTCTTTTCAATCGCTCCTTACAACGATCGTTTATGTGATACAGAATATGCGCTAGCTGGGACCTACCTGCCCGAAGGCGATTACGAATCAGCCTTCCTCGGTTACGAAAGAGCATTGCAGCTTTACCGTGAGCTCGGCTATGAAGTACAAATAGCCAACACACTGAACGCCCTGGGAGTGGTACAAAGGCGCGCAAACAATTTTGATTCTGCCATCGAATACTTAAGTGAAGCAGCAACAGCAAGTAAAGCTCTAGGCGATAGTGGCGGTGAAGCTACGGCACTCCTAAATCAGGCAGTGATCCATAAGACACGAAAAGAGTACGAACTCGCCATACCCTTGTACGAACGAGGTCTCGAATTGGCAGCTGGCCCTCCAGAAAATGGGGGACTAGCAGCTTATATCCACAATAATCTAAGCGCTCTATATTTTGACCAGGGGAAGTTTGAGCTATCCCTTGCAGAAGGAGAAAAGGCCTACACCTTCTTCGCCAAACACGGCCAACACCGCGAACTGGTGACTGTCAACCTGGGAATGGCTAGCAATCTAATGGGCCTTAAGCGATACAATGAAGCCATTCCTCGATTCCGGGAGGTCCTTGAGAATAGTAAAAGCGAACTACTTATTCGACAGGATACGCACGAAGGACTCGCAAAGTGTTTTGCAGCTACCAGCCAATTGGACAGTGCCTTATATCACATGGATAGAGCCAAGCAACTACAAAAACAGCTAGCTGATGAATCCAGAATACAGGCCCTAGCAGAGGCAGAAGGTCGTTACCAGAACAAAGAGAAGCAGGCACAGATAGATCTACTTGCAGCCGAAGATGAACGCAAAGCTTTGGCTATTAGTCGGCGAAATTGGACATTGGACATTGGTCATTGGCGGTATCGTACTGCTACTTGTCCTGGCGCTGCTACGCTATGTAAGTCAACAACGCAGTCAGATTTCAGAGCAAAAAGAAGTCATTGAAAAAGCCCTAAGTGAGAAGGAATTACTGCTAAAGGAGATTCACCATCGGGTGAAAAACAACTTACAAATGGTTTCCAGTCTTCTGAACCTGCAGTCACGACATTTGACGGATTCAAAAGCAGTAGATGCCTTGCAACTGGGAAAGAGTCGGGTTCGTAGTATGGCGCTCATCCATCAACAACTATACACCGATAAGGAGGTAAGTACATTAGCCAACGCCAAGTTCTATCTGGAAAAATTGAGTCAGGAGATCACAAATACCTACTTGGACAAGAATCAAGCGGTTACCCTCAAGCAAGACATATTGGATATCGACCTCGATATTGATACGCTCATCCCAATGGGGCTACTCGTAAATGAGGCCTTAACCAATGCTGCCAAATACGCCTTTCCAGAAGGAAAAGATGGGCAACTTGAGGTCAGCCTGAGTAAACAAGGTGAAAGCATGTTGCTGGCAGTAGCAGATAATGGCAATGGCAGTCAAGAACCAGCCACAAATAGTACTCGCTTTGGGAGTATGCTCATGGCAACTCTGGCTGAGCAACTAGGAGGTGAATTGATACGTAACACTTCCGAAACAGGAACAACCATCAAGGTATCGTTTCCTCTAAAAGAGATCGAACTGAATTAGCACTCCTATTGACAGCAATAAATAAAGAAGCGGTCATTCCGGATAGTCGGAATGACCGCTTACTAATTCTGTCAAACAAACACTTGAGAAATGAGAAAAACAGAAGAAGTAGATTACCGGCCGTTGCTGGCCCCGTGAGGGGACTTCATCAGGCCCGAACCGGTAATGGCGGCATAAACATGCGAGCGTCTTCCGCCAAAGTTGCTATTACCTAGTTAATGGGATCATTTCGTTTTTAGGGATTGTACTTAGGTTTTAGGTGTTGGTGTTTGCCTCTTTATACCAGGTGGTATAGAAGCGTTACGGACGACCCAATCTTTTTTTTATCTTTTTTGAAGAAGTCTTAAATAAAGGAAGGAGGCTCTAGCCTAGAGTAACTCCATTGACAGATAGCTCTGCTCTTAACTGCTGAGGATTCAGAAAATGAATCGTACGCAATCCCAGTTCTCTAGCAGCCATTACATTGCGCAGATTATCGTCAATGAACAAGGAAGTTTCCAATGTCAGTGGAAACCGTTCTTCGATGAGTTTATAGATAAGCGGGTTAGGCTTACGCATATTTTCCTGCCCTGACACCAGCACTCCTTCGAACCAGTGTAAGAACTCGAAGTGCTCCAGAGCAATGGGCCAGGTCTCTGCCGACCAGTTCGTAAGTGCAAACAAAGGATAGTTCTGCTCCTCCTTTAATTGTGTAAGAATTTCGACCGTACCGGAGATGGGCCCGCCGAGCATTTCTGTCCAGCGGTCATAAAAAGCCCGAATCATGGCTTCTTGACTTGGATGTTGTGCTATCAATAGCTTAGTAGCTTCGGCCAAGGAGCGACCTCCATCCTGCTCCTCATTCCAATCAGAGGTCGTTACTTCTGCCAGGAAGCGCTCCATTTCTGCTTCAGACGTAAACAGCTTTCGATATAGGTAGCGTGGATCCCAGTCAATAAGAACACCGCCAAGATCAAAGATGATGGTTTGGATGGGGAGCATGGAGTAGTATATTGGTTTGTGGTGAAATTAGGTGAGTTTTAGCAGAGCGATGAGCAATCCGCTATTAATTTTGGGTAAAGGATAATTATTCCAAGATTCGGATCAAGCCCAATCGACGGCCAAAAAAGCTATGTATCAACACCTTAGTAAAGGATATTATGATGCCAGAAAAGGCAAAGTCTACGCAGGGGTAAAAAAGATGGAACTTTTTTTGACGAAATGTTTTTTCTATTTCCAAATCTCCTTATCTTTGCATCCGCTTCGGGAGATGAAGCAATTAAATAGGGCTCCGTAGCTCAACTGGATAGAGCACCTGACTACGGATCAGGAGGTTCCAGGTTCGAGTCCTGGCGGGGCCACCAGATATCCCGGTAGCGTAAAGCATAACCAAATTAGCCCCCTGTAAAGTAATCCTCCAGAACAGTATCTCAAAAAATGGAACTTAACTCAAGCGGCCCATGGCGTTGCCATGGGCCGCTGTAATTTTTGCCCTGCTCAAAAAGCACAGTCCACCCTATACCTTTGGACCGGGTATAGCAGGGCTCCTCATTTACCATTACTGTCCGGGTACTGTCCGGGTGCCTTCGCCTGCCCTTTTATCAACCTTCCTCTCTTACCCCTTCATTTACAGCTATTTATCAAATACAGCAGAAAGGGTGTTCAATTTGAGCCTCAGGTGATGGTCTCCCACTGAAAACAACTTTTGACAAATAAGATAAAAGTCATTTTGTCCTGTTTTTGTCCGGTTCGCTTTGTAAGAAACACATGTACAAAAGGTGAACTTTACCCCGATATAAATACGCACGACCTAAAAGACGGAACCCTTTACTTGTCTTGATTCCTAAGAGGCTTACGCTCTTTATCGCTGCTACCCCGGTCTTTTTACTGCTTTCAATATAGCAGGACCAGTTTGAAGTTTTCGCAGCCTAAAGAAAAGACTACAGCTTGTTTTGAATTGCAAAATGTAATAACAAATCTAATCTACACTATGAAAAAAAGACTTCTACCTAACCCCTATACTCTATGGCCCGCTTTACGCAAGGAAAGTAGCCCAACAAACGCTCCTTCTACCCGTAGTCGGGGAGGGCTCACGCAGTTACTCCTACCTTTTAGTCTCTTTCTGACCTTATCGGTGTATGCGAAGTCCTCTATCCCTAATTTTTCTACAGCCACCGACAATCT
>CAJXOS010000102.1 GCA_913057725.1 uncultured Lewinella sp. | reverse complement strand
TCAATTTTTGGGCATAAAAACACTGCGCACAAAGCAGTAAGCTGAAAATAAGTAGTATCCGACGCACGTGTTCTTAGTTTAAAGTGATGAAGATCTTGTTACCCTGCACATCCCGATCGCAATCGTACCCTAAACCTCGCAGGAAGTTCCGGAGCTTAACAGCAAACAAATACGCTCGATACGGCTGACCATTCGTGGGATGGAAGAAAGGAATCCGCAGTTGGTCGACTAGCATTTTGGTCGCTGTCATTCCCTGCAAGTGATACTGGCCACGCAGAGTGTTTTCGCCCAACCAATTGGCAATTACTTCGGCCAGCAAGAGGTCACCGCCCGTCACCGGAGAATCTAGATCATAACTTAGGCCAGAGGCAAGTGAAATATTTAGGGATAAAATGCGCCCTGCCATCATCATGTCCTGAAAACCAGCAGTCATCTGTGGGATGAATTCTGGTAATGCTCGTTCGGCTGCTTTCAACACCAGACGTTCGTATTGCTTGGTGTAAAAGCTGGGAGAATGATCAGTATGGTTAGCTAAGGAAATACCAGACACCGCATCATATGCAGTGAGGATAACGCCACCCGTTGCACCATTATAGGACTCGGTAATGATGGGCTCCACCTCAACATAGATATCAGCACCAGACACCTCAATGACCTGTTGCTTAACACTAGTCTGATTGCCCCATTCTATTGCTTGATCATTGGCCAATTGGCGTAATCGTGCTCGCAAGTCAACGGTACTATAGCCAGCTTGTTGAAAGCCTTCGCGCACAGCAGTAATCGCGGCACGCATCACCTTATCTCGCTCCAGACGGTCGCGCCAATCTACGCCTTCCTTCGCGAAGGGAATTACCATGATAGTGGGGAGATAGGCAGGTGTGCTATCAAAGCGCATCTCTTCCTGTGCCGTAGCGGTAGACCACGAACAGAGGCTTAGCAAAAGTGCTAATCCAAGCATAATGCATCTATATCCCTGGCTAATGCTCATCTGTCGTTCCGTTGTTTTCATTTCATTCATAATCCTACGTTTACCAATACCACTAATCGATGATGCCCCAGGTCATAAAGCGGATCAACCAGGGTGATTTTTGCTCGGCCGAAATACCATAGATTTCGTGACCTTCTAATCGAGCGTCAAAAATGGCCCGAGTTCCCTCTAGGACAACACACTCTAAAAACTGACCATCCGCATCTCGAACGCGAATTTCAGCCAGTGGAATTGGTCGAGCCAGGCTATCGCCGTTAACCAGGTAATACTCATTGGTAAATAGCTGAATTTCTTGACCCCGAAAATTATCCTGGGTCGTGCTCACCATAAGTACCTCCGTAACTCGCTTTCCTTTCTCTTTGATGACATCCACCATCTCCATCCCTCCCTGAAAGGACTTTGCCGCAAAACGGCGGGCGATGGGCGCCAGATTTTCCGCAGCCTGGCGTTCTACCTGACCGATGAATGCTTGTGCCGGTAAATCCATTTCTGGCTCTCCCATCTGAGTTTGAATATACCCCGTTAAGGTTACCGTCTCAGACCGAAGTAAATTGCTATTACTCACCTGATAGAGGCTGAGCTTGATCCGATAGCCCAAGTCGATCGATTTACGCGGCAGGCCATCACTGCCTACCCATTGGCGGGGTTCTAGATCCCGTCGCTGGACTTTACCCAGTAGAATGTAGTCCGCTCCTAGCGCGGCAATCTGATCTCTATCACTGGCCAGGTAGTCTTCGTGGCGAACCTCTTCGCGGGCAAAGAATACAGCATCCATTCGCCGGCGATCTACCAGACGGAATCCTTCCTGATCACTCAAACCTCGCTCAGCAGCTTCGCCGAGCAACAGAAGACTGCCATCATCAATTTCTACAGCCGACTCAAAAGTGGGAATGCCGATAGTGGGAGCCGTAGATTGTGTATTGGCCACGGCCAGTTGTAGCAGGAATAGCGAAAGAAGACTTAGTCGTAAAAAGCGCATGATCGTTTAGTACTCGTCAAAAATTAAATGCTCTCTTTTACTTCTGCACAAAAAGGCTGAAGTCGGGCATTTAATGGTTCGACTGTTACTTAATAGGGATGATTAAACTGCTTTGGTTCTATCATGTATTGCAGCAAAAGCATAAAGGTAAGCAGGCTAAAGCAACTATTTTTGCAAAGCACTAATTTTTGAAGTGGCGGCAGCACTGTCGTTGTGCGGTCATATTTACTGGATTGGGTTAGGCCTCATTGCAACAAGGCCGCCCTCCCAACGTTTATCAGACATCAAAATACTCAACTATGAAAGCGAAATATTGGAATTTCATTTTTATCCTGGCCCTGTTTGCCTGCAACCCTTCTAACACTCAGACCACACAGGCGGAGGAAACTGTAACATCCACAGAACCAGCACCAGACTATAGCCAATCCAAAACCCCCAGTTTAGCGGAAGCACAACTCGTAGATGCGCTAGCAGAGTACGAGCAGGCTATTTTCGCCAGCGGTTGCTTTTGGTGTACCGAAGAAGTATTCGAACGCGTAATTGGCGTCAAAGCCGTTTACTCTGGCTATGTCGGCGGTACTGATCCTAATCCGACCTATCGGGCAGTAAGCTCTGGCTACACAGAATATGCAGAAGCAGTAATTGTATACTATGATCCAGCAGAGGTAACTTATGATCTTCTCCTGGAGTTCTTCTACGCCAGCCACGACCCTACTCAAGTAAACCGACAAGGTCCTGATGTAGGTCCTCAGTATCGTTCAGGTGTGTTCTACCTCAGCGATGAGCAGCGAGACAAGGCTACTGCTTACCAAGTTAAGCTGGATGCAAGTGGTAAATACTCGCAAAAGATTGCCACAGAAATCACCCAGTCGGGTACGTTCTACCTGGCTGAGGATTACCACCAAAATTATTATCCAAACAATCCGCAGAATCCTTACATCCAGCGAGTGAGCCGCCCTAAAGTGGAGAAGTTCGCTAAGGAATATGCTCAGTATCTGGAAAAGGCCTAATGCATAGGTCCTAAGTGAAAATGGCAATCAAGAAGATATCGATCCTTTGATTGCCATTTCTATTTTGACTAAAAAGGAAGTGGCTCGAAGCAATGGAGTAAACCGTGCTTCGAGCCCTTTGAAAAAGTTGCTCAATTCTTACAGTGCGGGAAAGATCCTTTGTGTAGTCTTCCCTATCACCATAGTTATTGCTTAATCACTCGAAGCTTTTCTGTTTTCTTGTCGGTGATCAAAAGAAGTTGATAAATGCCCGTTGGGGCATCAGCCAAATCAAGGGGGATCCTATTCTTTCCTTCCCACAACAACACTTGCTGTTGCTGGAGAATTTGTCCGTGTTGATTCAAGATCACGAGTTCTGCCGGTTGCTCGATCTCACTCCAACCACTCAGCTGAGTGACTTCGCGCGCGGGATTAGGGAAAACTCGCCAAGGCGCTGAGGCAGCACTCTCGATGGAAGAAGGTGCTATCTGCAAACCAAGAGTTCCATCATCACTGTTTTCTCCTCCTTGCCATTCAATGGTATAATCTTCCACCTCTCCGTAACTTGGATTGGCGCACAAAGCCGGGCTACTACCATACTTCATCGCAATTCTCATCCGTGTTTGACCGGTAAGCCCCTGCGGCGGAATAAAGGTCACAGTAACGGAACCCGTTACTGGTCCGGCCACGGCAACTTCTTCTCCTTCATCCGCAAAGTCGCCATCGCGATTGTAGTCGATCCAGACCTTCCAATGTTCATTGTAAGGAGTGCTCGTATACCCTGGTAATAAATTGAGCACCTGCGATTCTCCAGGCGTCATCGGAATGATAAGGTGGACGTAATCGCCCAGGCCTCCATCGTTTCCACTGGTGTAATTACTTCCATTCAACGTAATGGACTCAATCCACTCGTAATTCGTACTGGCACCTTGTGCTATGCAGTACATGGGATCGGTTTCCGTAGACGTATTATCGTCGATAGTGACGGTAGTACTGCTAGTACAGCCATTGCTATCTGTTACTATTGCCAAGTACTGCCCCGGTGCCAGATCATCAGCTATAGGCCCTTCATCACCATTACTCCAGTTGATAGTGTACGGTGCTGTTCCGCCTTGAACGGTCAATTCGATAGAGCCATTTTGTTGCTCATCCACGTGCTGAACATCCACACTCAACTGCAGCGCAGCTGGGCTCTGAAGCGGGAAGCCCCGGAAAGCTGTGCATCCGACGGCATCGGTAACCGTAACCAAGTATGGGCCGCTACCTAAATTGTAACGGTGGGCGCCAGTAGCACCGTCCGACCAAAGGATGGTATAGGGTTCCACCCCACCACTGATACTCAATGCAATCCAACCATCTTCACTATCCCAGCACCTTGGAGCAGCGCTGGCTTCCACAATTTGAATCGCTGTCGGATTGGTTAATGCAATTGTCTCTGTTACAGAACAATTTCCAGAAGTAACTGTGACCTCATACGTACCCGCAGATAAACCATTCAGTACGGAAGTACCTGTTGCTCCGGTACTCCAGGCATAGCTGTAATTACCACTACCGCCCTGGGCCACTGCAATAATACTTCCACCTTGCGGACTCGTACAGGTAGGCATATTCGATTGTATGCTTAGCGAAAGCGGACTCGCTTGATCTACCTGTGCGCTATGGGTTAGCTGACAGCCATTGGCATCCGTAACTAAAACAAAGTAATTTCCAGGTGCTAGGTTAGTACGATTCCAATCGCTACTCCCATCTGCCCATGACACACTGTAAGGAGGCGAACCTGCAGCAATATTTAGCGTAATTGCTCCATCATTACAGATAGCAGGAGTCGTGAAAGACACGATTTGAATAGAGGTAGGTTCTGTCAATGTCACACTGGCCACCGCTACTTCTGAACCGTCAGAAACCGAAACCTGATAAGTACCTGCTCCCAATCCAGCAATGGTCTGTCCCGTTGCTCCATTGCTCCAGCTGTAGGTGTAGTTTCCGGTACCACCATTGGCCGTTGCCTGTACAATACCGTTAGTGCTAGCTACACAGGCCACTTCATTGAGCACAATAGCATTCGCAGTCAAAGGTAGTATCGCGCCAGGGTCAACGCAAAATACTGAATAGCTGATATTCGCAAACTCTCCGCCACTAGCAAGTATATTGCCTGCTCCATCTCGTAGACGGTACCAGCCATCGCCATTTTCACAGCACATGCCATCATTGTAAGCATCCGTTACTACCAAAGTAAAGCAGCCGGGCGGTAGACAAATTGATTCTTCCTGGTAAGAAAAGGCAGGATATCCACCATAGGGTCCACCAGAGGCACGAATAGAACCATCCGAACCTAGAATATACCAAGCAGTCTCACTCGGATATAAATCGAATTGCAGTTCCAGTGTAACGGTACTTTCACAGCCGAAATGCTCGTAGTACTGGGCCAATGCTCGCCGGCCTGTGCGTCCACTTGGGAATACTGGTGCTACAGAAATCCAATAGTCTTCTCCTACCACTGCGGGCATCGGAAATTGTGTGCCGGAAGTACTACCAATAACTTCCATATATCGGTCGCCAAGCGCGTAGATCTTGTAAGCTGCAGCACCTTCGACAGCCGCCCATTCAATCAAAGCAGTTTGATAATCCTGATAACCTACCGTAAAGACAGGGGTAGTCGAGATCACTGCATTTTGTCCAGTAGTAGATACTTGCCCAGAACGGCGTAGTCTGATTTGAAGTTGATCGGTAATTGTCTGCGGCACCTGCCAGTTGTAGCTCCGGCTACTAGCAGGGATATCTGTTGCCAAGCTTGCCCAGCTACCACCTCCATTAAGAGAGTACTCAAGGCTGAAGAGTTCTCCAGTATCAATGGCATCCCAAGTCAGGAGAACGGATTCTCCGGGCAAGTAGGTTGTCCCGGCTTGCGGGCTGAGCATTTCCATAGCAGAAAGCTCGTAGGTGTATACAACGAAGTAGGTTTGTGGTCCTTCCGGAACTTGGAAGCCATTGATCTGAATTTGGTAATTGCCGGCTGCGTTTTGTGGCACAACAACCTGCTCCACATTATTGATATGGTCTTCACCAGGAAGAGCATCACGCTGCAAGCTGTCAAGATTAGGTACTGAACTTGGCACCCAAGGCAGCATCCATTGCCCATTTGGGCGTTGAACGCGAAGCTCCAGATCATTGACCAAAGCCTGACTACTCAACACACTTCCTGCAGGGTCATGCCAATACAACATCACTTTCAGTTGCTGTGCTCCAGCAGGAACATTAATCTGAAACTGCTGCTGTTGGCCATGTTGAATCGTACTTGTGAAGTACTGATTATTTGACATAGCGTCCAAAGCTCGGCCAGCATTCATCCGGCCCCAGCCATAGTGGAAATCTGGTCCGGCAGGACCGAAGTCATCTGCCGTATTCAAGGCCATAGCCTTAATGAGTGCCGATGAAGGATATAGGCCCGCGTGAGTATCGCGATACTGCTCGTACAATAAGGCCAAGCCACCCGCAACATTTGGTGCAGCAGCCGATGTACCTGAACTAAAGCGATAGGTATTGTCTGGGCCAGTGGTACGGTCAAACTGCCCTAGCGCACTCAAGTCCGGCTTTATCCGTCCATCTGGCGTAGGCCCGCGGCTACTACTAGACACCAACTGATCCGTCCATTCGACATTACCTACTGCAAGTACATTTTTACCCGCCTTACGGCCTCCGGTGATCGTCGCATAGTAGTTGCCATTAGCATTTGGTCCTAGCCAGCTATAGGTATTAAAGCAAGGATCGGCACCATGATTTCCAGCAGAAAAGACATGGGCTAGTTCAGGATTAGCATAAACCTGACCATCAATCTGGCTCGTGCTCAACTCATATACTTCACCACAGCCTTCTCCAAAAGAGGTAGAAGTAATGGCTATCCCTAGATTATTGAAGTTTGCTGGAGCTTCGTCCAAGTGATCATAGCTTGAAATATCGTAGAGATGGATGGTAGCACCAGTTGCGGATCCCTGGGTAGAAGGATCAATATTTCCTGCACCAGCAGCCATCCCAGTAGTCATCTCAGCGTGTGTACCAGAATTGTACTGCGTATTATCTACGAGACGTCCATAAAAATCGAGATGCTGTACGGCTCCATCATCACCAATAGCGATAGCGATTCCAGCTCCGGTATAACCTACTCCCGTAACGGGGTGAATGGTAGGGACACGACTGCTACTGCGGCCAATATGCCCTTCTGGTTTTGGAGCAGTTGGCGCTGCCTCTGTGTATTGAAGTAATGGACTAACAAGGACGTCAGACAGATACGCTTTCTCTATCCGGTATCGAACCCAGTCGTCGGTGATTTTCTGTATAGCTGCGCCATACTCTTCCAGGCTATGAGCCAGCTCTAAGAGGGAGACTCCTGGTAAAGGAATTCCCACCAAATCATAGTAGCCTCCCGACTCAACATCACCGGTAGGGCTCAATGGGCCATTAGGCCGCTTATGATGTGCTTCCAGTGGAAGCAGACGCCTCACCGTCGAGGGTAAGTCCAAGTTGGAGTAGTCACCAAGGTAACTAGCCAAGTAGGCGTACTTCGGTATGTACTGGTGAAGAATAATGCCCTTCGACTGAAGCGCATTTTTTTGATTGTCGTCTAAGACGCGATCAAATTGAATGATGGCAAAACAGCGACCATCAGCAAGACAGTTGTTTTGTGGCCATTCGGTAGGTAAAGTGTTTCTTTGTTGTGTTTCACTGGTGACCAATTCATTGTTGAGAAAAATCGGAATTTCATTCTGAGCAACACTAACTTGAACAAATACGCATACCAAACTGAGCCATACGAGGTTTCGCATAGTTCTTGAAGTTGAATGTTTGGTTGGAATACGGGAATCGACCCGTTTCCTTACGTATCAGATGGAGAGGCCATCAAGGGGTAATGGCCTGGTGTGGAAAGGTGTTTATCCTAGCTGTTTAATAGCACGGTGTGGGTATAAGGGATGAGGGATGAGGGATGAGGACTATATCATTTGTATCAGGAACAAATATATTATTTTTCTTTAAATGCGTCAAGTAAATGGGTACAAATAGCTGCAATTTGGTGACCAACTGCCCTATCAAATTGAAAAAATATAATATATGTAAATAAAGAAATACCTAGAACCGGATATAATCAACTGGATCTACGGGTACTCCTCGCCACCATAATTCGAAATGAAGGTGAGGGCCTGTTGTGAGGTGTCCGGTATTGCCAATAATAGCAATTGCCTCCCCTCCTTTAACAAAACTTCCTACCGTCTTCAGCAGCTCGGCATTATGCTTATAGAAGCTGATTACTCCGTTCTGGTGCTGGATACCTATCGTATAGCCGGTATTGTAGGTATAATCAGATAAAATGACGAAGCCATCCATTGCGGCCTTGATAGCAGTACCTTTGGGAGCAATGATATCTACACCGTGATGCTCATCGTCCGCATCAAAACCACCAATAATCTCTCCGCGAACTGGCGCAACAAAGAAGAGTTGTTCTAAAGGTACGTCCCGACTACCTGATATTGGCTGCTGGCGGCTACTACGGGCAGCCTGTCCTACAGATTCCAATTCCATTTCACGTCGCAGCTGCACTTCCTCAGCAGAGATAGTAACTTCCTCAATGTCATCTAGGTTGGCCAAGGCGGAAGAATCAATCTGCTCTTGCGCTTCTAGTACGGACTGATACTCGCCCAACAACAGTTTACGGAAACTTTCGGCGTAGGCCGTTTGGGCTTCTAGTTCCCGCTCCAAGGCGCTCATCTCTCCATAGAGTTCCACGAGGTCTTCCTTCGCTACTACATCCCCGAAGCCTGGCAAATACTTCTTGATGGGAGTATAGGCAATAACCAATACTACCACCAGGGCTACCAGCACCACAATGCTACTTAATGCCAGGTAGACATTCATCAAGCTCAGCTGAAATGACCGTACCTCTTCAAAGGTCTCTTCGTTCATTACCTGGAGCAGATATCGGTTGTTCAAGCTCTCGCGCCAACGTTGCCAACCTGAGGTTGGCTTATTTCCTTCTAATTCGTCCATATTTTCCCTTGTGGTCTATACTTCTTCGGGTCTCTGCTGCGTTCAATTGGATGGATTAGCTGAACGCAGATGATCCGCTTGCCTGTACGTTAAAAACACGCATTTAAGTACTGGAACGTTCGACAGTGGTGTTTGAAGTATGAGCAATTAAAAATTACCTTTGCAATTGTTTTGCGAAACCAGCGGCAAAGATAAAGTATTAAGTAACGCGGAAAAATAATCTGATCGCTATCAGATTCCGATTTTAGCTTGCCGACCGATTCTATTTAGCATGTTTCGGTTCTCAAAGCCCTTGAAATAACCAATAGTGGTTTTTCTCGTAATACAAAGTCATTGCCCTTCACAAAAAATATTTGGCTTGAAACAGATTAACAAGCTCCTTTTCCTGGCTCTCTGTCTGCTGCTGATCTCTGCCTGTACGACGCAGAAGAAGCGAGGTGAACTATCGAAGTTCGGTAAACTCTGGCATAATACAACGGCCCACTACAACGGCTACTTCAATGCCAATGAAATCCTTACCGAAAGCACGATGCAACTATCGGAGCAACACGAGGACAATTTCCTCCAGCTATTGGATGTGTACGAATATGTGGATGTAGATAACCCACAAGCCGTAGCGGAGCAACTTGATGAAGCAATTAAGAAGGTTACGGTAGTGGTAAACCTTCACCCTTATAGCCAATGGACTGATGATTGCTATTTGCTCGCAGGCCAGGCACTGTATCTAAAGCAAGATTACGAAAGTGCAGAGAAGGCATTTCGTTTTCTACTTCGGGAATATCCACCAGAAACGGAGGAGGAAAAAGAAGCGAAGTCTGGTTCTAACAAACGCCGTGGTAAATCTAGCAGTAGCCGTTCACGAGATAAGAACGAAAGCACTTCTGCCGGTTTAGAAGGCGAGAAGCCGATGACTACCCGCGAGCGTATCAAGGCTCGTAAGAAATACAATCGCGAGGTTCAAAGAAAAAAGAAAGAGCGCGAACGCGAACGCGCAAAGGCTAGAAAGTCAGGTGGCCGGTATGTACCAAAGCCGGAAACCGAGACGGAAACACCAACCACCACGACTACTCCTACGCCAGAGCCAGAAGAAACACAACCTGCAGCAGAGCCAACGGAGCCAGAACGCACTGGACTTATCCGTTTGTCGGATGACCCTTCTCTGCAAGCTGATACCGATCCTGACAAATACTTCCTTAAGCACCGCCCGGCCTTTCAAGAAGGTCAACTGTGGTTAGCTCGTACTTTGATTGAACGTGACAACTATAGTGCGGCACGTCGGGTACTGAATCAGCTAGAGCAAAGTCCAGCTACCTTCTCTGATATTCGCCGGGAAGTTGCCGTTGCTATGGCCCATCTTGCTATTCAGGAAGAAAATTATGATGTTGCTGCTCAGGCATTAGATCAAGCCATTGAGCGTGCTTCTGAGCGCAGTAACAAGGCGCGTTACGCATTTATTCAAGCCCAGTTGTATCAAGAGCTTGGTAATAGTGGTGGTGCGTATGCTGCTTATCAAAATGTAGTAAAGTTCAGCCCTGACTACGCGATGGAATTCGCTGCACGTTTGAATATGGCTCAGAACTCCTACCTATCCGGTCAAGGGTCTGCAGCAGAAGCACTAGCAAACCTAGAGCGCCTGTTGAAGGATGATAAGAATACGCCTTATCACGACCAGATCTATTACGCTATGGCGGGAATTGAGCTGGCGCAAGGAAACGAAACAGAAGGTGTAGAATATTTGGAGTTGAGTCTGAACAGCGGCAACTCCAATCGGGCCCAGCAAACAGAAGCCTACTACCGTCTAGGTAATCTCTTCTATCAAAACGAAGACTACCTGGCCGCTAAAATCTACTTCGATAACACCCTGTCGGTAATGAGTCCAACGGATGAGCGTTACCTACCAACGGAGCGTCTACGCAACAACCTGGTAGATATCGCTAACAACCTGGAGACCATTGCGCTACAGGATAGTCTCTTGGCCATTTCGGCAATGAGCCCTGAAGAGCAGGCAGAATTAGCCAAGCGCCTGTACGAAGAACAGCAAAGTCAGGTACTCACCGAGGGCAGCAATGACACCCGCGACAAGCTGAACCCGCGAAACACAGCTCGTGTGGCGATGTCTGGTGGCTCAGGTCGCCCATCCGTAACGACTGGTGGAGGTGGAGCACTGCAGCGCGAGTCCGACTTTTTCGCCTATGATGATCGTACGATGAAGCGTGGTCAGCGTGAATTTAGCCGCCGCTGGGGTGGTCGTCCGCTAGAAGATAACTGGCGCCGTAGCAACCGCCCAGATGCCGGATTCAGTGATCCAGATGAAGCAGAGGTCGTTGATGTGAACCTACTAACGCAGGATCAGATTGACAAAATCCTTGCTGATGTTCCTCAGGACAAGGGTGGCCAAGAAGCTGCTCGCCTGGAGATCAAGAAGGCCATGTTCGAATTGGGCCGTCTTTATCACGATCGCCTCGAGAATTATGAGAAGTGTGTAGAGGTGCTGGAAGACCTCAATGAGCGTTTCCCTGGCCATATCCACGAGTTGGATAGCTGGTACTATCTATATCTTTCTCACACGGCACTCAACAACAGTACTAAGGCCAACGAGTATCGGGATTTAATCTTGCAGAAGTACCCAACTTCTACCTTCGGTCAGATTCTTCAGAATCCTAACTACGCTCAGGAATACCTGGATGAAGAGCGCCAGTTGAATCGCCGTTACGAAGAAGTCTACAGCATGTTTGAGCGTGGAGACTTTGCGCAGGCTATCAGTCAGGGGCAAATCAATGTGAACAGCTTACCAGGTAAGCACCCGCTCAAGCCACGCTATGCTTTGCTTATGGCAATGAGTACGGGAAGCACCCAAGGCAAAGAAACCTACGTTGCAGAATTGCAGAAGGTTATCGCTACCTACCCAAGCACACCAGAAGAGGTACGTGCTAAGGAGATTCTGCGTCTTCTGGGTGGTGTCGGTGCCAGCCTTCCTGGACAAGCGCAAGAAGACAACGGCAACTTCAAGCCAGGTGAGAATGAACTCCATTACATCATCATAGTCTTCGGCAGTGATGATATTGACTTGAATGCTAGCAAGATTAAGGTATCCGACTATAACCGGACCTATCACAGCCTGGATAAGCTCCGTATTTCAAACGTCTACCTCGGACAGAGCAATGATGTGCCCGTACTGGTACTACGCCGCTTTAAAGACAAAGCCGCCGCTATGCTCTACTACGATGGCGTTCAGAAAAACGCAGATGACTTCTTGAACCCGAATGAAGTGGATTTCAAGATGTTCCCTATCACCCAAAGCAACTACCGCGAAGTACTGCGGAACCGCTCGGTGGATGGATACGATGCCTTCTTTAATGGAAATTACTAGCAGGCGAAGAACCTAGATTGGTTGAAATGAAAAAGCCGGAAAGCACTTGATATGCTTTCCGGCTTTTTTGTTATTCCAAGACTCGTCTCCAATCCTCCGCATGCGCTTGATAAGCAGCTGATTGCTGAACTGCCTCTGGCAAATCGAGTAAGTACTCTCCAAGCGTATCATATTGCTGCCTGCCGAAGCCGTCATTTGTACGAAGGGCTACATCTCTAAGCAGTGCTTCGGTTTGAGGCCAATCTCCTTGCTCTAACAGCACTACGGCCTCAATAGCCTTCAACCAATGCTTCTTAGGAATGTATTGTTCGACTCGTTCTAGTACTTCCGGAAGGTCTTTCCAAGAGTTGGTGTACAGCAAAACGTGAGCGTAGGTGCTAGCAGCATCGTTATAAATACTAGTCTCTAGGAGCATTTCCTCAACGGGTATCATGTCCTCATTCAACAATACTTGCGCAGCTTCGTAGCGCTCAGAAGCTCTTTCGAACATATAGCTGAACACATCTACAAGTGTATCATCCTCGTAGTACTCTTGCGCTTCTTCAAACGAGAATTCGTTATCATCAAATTCTTGTCGAGCAGTGGCGTACGCTTGGTATTCTTTCAATACCCGCTGCAGCTCTGGCCATTGTTCAGGGGCGATTGGAGACACCTCCCTTTCCGTTTGTTCGATGATCGTATAGGTATTACTACCAAACTGTTGCAGTATTCTGAAATACAGGTGGTAGGCCTCCTTCTTCTTGTTCAAAACGAGCTCACAATGGGCAAGCTGAAATAGGAGATAATTAGCTCCTCCAATATTCGGATACTGCTCACGAGCATCCACGATTGTTTCCCGTAGACTGGCCGCTTGACTAGGATCTTTTTGCAAACTGACGAATATCACTTCTGCTAATGCGTCCAGGTAAAAGCGCTGGTATTCTTCTTCCCCAGCATTCTTTACTAGTACTTCGTTGGTCAGTATTAGGTTGTCTTGCGCATAATCAAGTGCCTTATCCATCTTTCCCTTTTGAAAGGAAACCTTCTGCAGTTCATAGTTGATAGCAGATAGCTCAGCAACTAACTCTTCATCTTCAGGGTCTTCTTCCCGTAACGATTTATAAAATTCAACCGCATTATTGAGGAAGAACTGGCGTTTAGCTAGCGCACGTTCCCCCTGAAAGGATGGGTGGTCGATATTGACGCCATAGTACGTTCGCATAATGCTTTGACGGAGTTCTTGCGGAAGGTTATCCGGTAAAGTCAACTCATAGCGCGACTTAACATTGACTAAGTCTGGATCGTACGACTCCTCATAAACAGCAAGATGACGTTCTAATTCGACCATATCATTCAGTCGTAAATCCCGTTCTGTCCAGTTGTAGACCTCCGCGAACAAGGCTTCGTTCCCAGCTGACCATAGTACTTCGATCAAGCTGGTCTTATTGCCAGCCTGCCAATCCATTAAGATCTCCGTCATTGCGATCCGTTCGGATGCTGGGCGAAGACGTTGTGCACTACGGATATGCGTCTTTGCCTCGTTGAATGCCCCCCGATACATATCATAGTAGGCATGCTCAAGGAGAACCTCCACCATAGCGGTGGTATCCAAGGCTGTACCTCTGATGGACCGGCCACGACTATTGGTGTGCATGCTAACAGCCTTATCAAAGTAATTATCTGCTTCTTGCTCTGAATCCACAAACCAAGCCTGCATGGCGTAGTAGGAACTCCATTTCTGACGGATATACCCTTCTTCACGTTGTTTTAGCAAGGCGTTGTTTGCGTCTTCTCGTAGGTTGATTCCGCTCTCTAATTCCCAGTCGGTGATAATGTCTACACCACCAGATTCAAGAGCCGAGAGCTGTCTGAGATAACGATCTTTCCCACTATCGAGAAAATAATCAGCAATCAAGCTACAGTCCATTGGCCAAATCATCACCTTCCCACTTTCATAGCGTAAAGCGAGGTAATTTCCTTTGGGTGAGAAAGCAGCATTTACGAGTGCCGGTGCTGGCAACTCAAGCACTTCCGTTTGCAAGGCTAGATCCCAGATTAGGATATAGGACTGATAACTCGCATCATATTTACCTTCTTGTTTAGTCAATAAAGAACCAATGGTCATGAGGTAGCGACCATCCGGAGATAGTTCGAAGTCCTCAATTACTTGTCGGCGGGCATCCGGCAGGCGGCCCAGAGATTCTCCATCCTCCAGGCTCCAGATTTGTGGGTATTCCAACTCACTGGCTGCGTACTGCCCTTTTTCCAATGGCATCCGCTCCAGCTCATGAAGAATACCTCCTGCTACTGACCAGGTAAATGCGTTTTCAGCTTCGCCGATTTCAGCCTTTACTTCGGCAGTACCAGGCGCAACAGTCATTATCACTGGTGCATATCCGGGGCGCATGTAGAGCATATCCCTACCATTATCCAACCACTGGCTGAGCTGCGAATCACCTGCTGTACGCTCTAAGTCAAATGTAAGCGGCTCGTAGATGCGTCGGCCATCCCCTCCACTACGGCGGTCTAGTTCATAGATTCCGAAACTACTAGCCAAGTGCAAATAGCGGTCGTTTTTCGGGTAAAAACTCAAGTCTGCTGCTGGTGCCCCCTCAAATCCACTGTACAGAGACTGCTTACTACCATTGACCAAATTAAAAATATGGACGTAGGAATCGTGATCTAAGGTGGCCAGCAAATTGCTATTTGGTGACCAGCACCAATCAACTAAATCAAGGTTCTCCCCCACACGCAAAACCAGTGTGTCGGTCTCTGATTGAGTATCCAGAAGGATCACCTCCCCAATATCCAGGCCAATGGCCAGATAGCGACTGTTGGGTGAAAAGGAAACGGTAATATCAGCGTAAGAGTCGATATCAATAGCTCGTTGAACCTCGTGATTAGTCACGTTAATCAGATCCACCCGATACGGTGCATCACTAGATTCCGGAGCCTGCTTCACAGCGGCCATCCATTGCTCATTAGGTGACCAGGCCACTTGCCGCTCTAGCCTACCATAGATCTCAATCTCCGGAAAATAGAAATAGGTCTCAAGTCGGTTAGAAGGCCCTTGAAGCGCTTCCTCTAGTTTTCTACCTACAGCAGGTTTATTCGTACCCTCATAGGCGGGTCCTACCTCCCCAATGCGATTAATCGTAAGTGGTACTGTGCCATAGGCAGAATGCGTCAGACCACTGCCTTTAGGATGCCAGTCTAAGCTGTAAACAGCATCTGCTGTTTGATAAATGGTATCTAGTATAAATTGTCGGCTGGACTCGTTCCGCCAGATACCAACTTGACTACCGTCGGTACCAATTGCTAACATTCCACCTCTACGCAACGGGAAGTACGACAAACCATGATGGTAGCCATTCAACTGATCAATAACCTGCAACAACTGGGCTTGATTAGTCTCTTGGTTCCACTCCCAATAAATAGCTTTATCATCATCGGCTCCAGTAACCAAATGATTGTTGTCAGTCCAGATTACACTTCGTAGCCAATCCTCGTGTCCAGATAAAGTGGTGAGTTCCTGCATGCTTTGGACATCAATGATCACTGCAGTTTGGTCATCTGAGGCCGTAGCTAGATACCGGCCATTTGGTGACCAGCGAATATCTCGGACAAAGTCACTATGCGGTTTGGCATTACCGACTTGAATTAATTCTTCGTCAAAAAGTAAAGCCTCACCAAGATCATTTCCAACGGCAATGTATTTCCCATTCGGTGACCAATCAATTGCTCGAGCTGAGTTCAGATCGGTTTCCCTGAGCACATTACCAGTGATCACATCCCACATATACAGCTTACCATCTGAGCTGACCGTAGCCAACATATTAGAATTGGGAAGTCCTGAGAGTAATCCGGGATGCCACGAAAGGTCTGTTATAACGGCGCCACCAAGATCAATATGCAAGATTCGATCCGGCCCAAGTATTACCAACTCGTAGTCTTTACTATAGGCCAGGTATTGGCCATCGCTAGACCACTTCAAGTCACTGATTAGGCCTGGATTGAGCGTGCCGTTAGGGTCATTGAGTATTTCACTTGCTCGATAGGAGATTGGTACGGTGAATTTTGAATCCGAATCGAATCCAACGCTAATGTTATCTGCGGTATCTCCGGTATTCAATTCACCTTTCCAGGCTGCACTAGTAACGTAAGGGGGCAAACTTGATACCGTTCGCTCCCCAGTTTCAATATCATAGCGAAAGAAATCCAGGTCCAGCGTAGTCAAACCAATTTCAGCACCTGAAGGCGAATACGAAGCCGAGAGGATCCAAGTTGGAAACTCTTCCGACTTTATGATTTCTCCCAATGTATCCCACTGAATGAGCAGTCCGTCATCGCCAGCACTGATGAAGACGTCTCCATTAGGGTGCCAATCGACTGCTCTGGCATAATCTGAATGTGGTTCTCGGCGATATACTACTTCCCGATCCACCATATTCCAGTAGGCAATGTTGCCACCATGATCGCAGGAGACTAATTTCGCTTCATCCGGAGACCAAGCCAAACTGCTGATGGTATTATCATGCCCCCCCAAGTACGCAGGGACAGCTGCTTGATAGCTAAGATCCCAGGTGAAAATTTCGTTGGTACCTGTTGCTACCGCCAAATCTTCATTACTAGGCGACCAAGCAATAGCGGTAATCGTACTCTGAAATTCAAAAGGTAGCGGTCGCTCTTCCCATGAACCTCTAATCAGGGATAGGAGTCCAAGCTCGTAGTTATTTTTCTGAAAGACCAGCGATTGCCCATCAGAAGACCAATTCACCATGGTAACCGTACTGTATTCGGCACCAATAAATGCCTTTTCTCCCTCCGCAGTAAAAATTAGGAGTTGCCCGTTTTTTGTTCCTACCGCTAGCCATTGTTCATCCGGGGACCAAGCAACTGCTTTTACTTCATCCTCTATTACTTCCGTCCAATCTTCGTACTCCTCTTCCGCGAACATCTCCTGCTCGAGATCCAACTCGTCGAGAATACGATGGTACAGTAGATCGTACTGCATGCGCTTTACCTCATGGTGCGTGCTATCTACATAGTGATAGGTAAAATCCGTCAGCCAAATGGCATCATTGATTCCTATTGCATTACCTTGTTCGAAGGCCGCTCGTGCTTGTCGCATGTACTGGTTGACGAGTACACCACGGGTCATTTCCTGATTAATCGCTAGCTGGCGACTTACCTTAGCTCGTTCTGCATTCAGCGCCTCGGTGCGGCTTTCCAATTGGGCTACCGTGTTATTCAATCGCTTGTTCTGCTCCTCCGCTCGCTGAGCCTGCTCTTGAAATAAGCGAATGATCTCCTGGCTAATTGCGTCAAGATTATCTCTATGCTCGGGGCATTTGGTACAAGCCTCCAGTGCTTTCAGTTCGCTGTATGCTGCCCCTCCTTTACCCTGTTCCAGGTTGGAGAGTGTACGTTGTAGAATGAGATCAAACTCCTGACAAAGTAAATCCTCGTCACAGCCTTCTTCAAAGGGTTCTAGCGTTGTCTGTGCAAACACAACACCTCCAAAGAGCAGAAAGAGGATGGTATATATTAATCGACTTGACATGTTCCCTCTTTTAGCTTGTTTTCAACTAGCGAACGGATGTTCTCTACCTTTGTCCGCTCTAGCTTGTAGGCCTCATAAATCTCCGTTTTCCCAGATGCACCGTATTCCTCGATCAGCTGTTCTGCTCGGCCGATCTTCTCTAGGGAAGAGACACAATAATTGGCCTCCGCCAGTCGGCGGGCATCCACCACATATTCTTTACATAGGATTAGATTCTTTTCCGCTCGTTCAATCCGTACACCGATCAAATTGATGTAAGCCCAAATTCCAAGAAGGGCCGCCACTACTACAGCAGCAATGGAAGCACGAGAAAGGACATTTGCTCGCCGTTCATTCTTTTCAGCCACGGCCTTGGCGGCTACAGCGGTCAAGCGATCGGCCTCGGCCTGAGCTTGAGCTCCTTCCGCTTGCTCGCGCAACTGCTCTGCTTTCTCGCGCAGTTCTTCTGCTTCCTTACGCTTGCGTTCTTCCTCTTCCAGCTGAGCTTTAAGCCGCTCTGCCTCTCCGGCGTCGTACTCTGCCTTAGACTTGAGTACGGGTGCGATTAGACGATCATGCGTAAGTTCATAGGTGACACCTCCCCGTAAGAAGGGCTCTGTGCGCAGAAGTCCGTTTCCAACCAGCGTCCGCAACGTATCAGCTTCGATACCAAAGCGCTCTTTGATTTGGGCTTGGTGCATGCTCAAACGCATGCCTCCATTTCCAACCCGTTGCACCAGGTTATCCTCGATAAATCGCTTCACCGTCTCTTCCTGATCATCCGGCAGATCATCAATGCGATCGCGATAGTAGTGATCAACGATTTCCTCTAGGCCGGAAACCTCACCCTCGCCAGATATCGAAAGGTCTTCTTCATTGATTTCTCGCTTGCCTGGATTTCGCAGAATCTGGCGTTCGAAATGCGAACAAAGCATCTGTAGTAGTATGCCCTCTATTTTCCCATCCTGAGTCAGGAAATCCAGGATCTGCTCTTGAACTGGCTTAGAATACGTAAAGGTCGGCGTATCAAACTGACCGTCATTTTCTGCAGGGCCCACAATCGCACTGCGCGCACCCTCTCGTTCTAGCGCATCTAGCTCCAACGTATTTTGCAGAATACTAGGCAGCGCTGCCGATAAACGCTCCAACAGGTGGAAGCGATTCGAACGAATACCGATCACCACTTTGATATCCAAGCGATCGAAGACGGCCGCTCGTTGAGGGTGATCCGCAAACTCTTTTTTGGCTTTCAGTTGATCCCGATAGCGCTGTGGCAAACTGGTCTTCAGTAGTTCTGCCAGGCCTTTCTCGTACAGCTCAATTTGCCGGACGGGGTAAGTAAAGAGCTCCTCAAACTGGTCAAAAACGAATAGGAGCTTCGTTTGGCCAGAATTGACAGCATAGGTCTTGGTGTAGTACCACAGTGAGTTATCCCACTTGACCAGCTCGTCAAGAATTGTATTCTGTAGATGGTCTGGATTTTCGGCTATCGCCTGCACCGTACTCCGTAGTGGCGTATTGGTACTCTCAGGCGTCCATGCGCCGAGGCGAACATTAACCAACTGGTAGCCCTCTTCCTGCATTTTTGGTAAAACTGCAGCATTGAGAAGACTACTCTTACCATAGCCGGAACGGCCATACAGGACCGTTAACTGACGGTCTTGCATGAGGTGCAGCAAACGACTCGCTTCTCTTTTACGTCCGTGAAAGAGATCGGCCTGACTAGCAGCAAAGGGCTTTGGCCCTGGGTATCGCAGTTTATTGCTCATTGACCAGGGCTTTTAAGGCTTTAAACTGCATATTCATGAAGGCCGTCAACTTGGCCTCCGCAGCTTGAAATTTATCGGGCGTGAGCAGACCGATATTGAAGTTCCTCATAGCCGAACGATAATTACTAGCGCCCAGCATTAGATCATCGAAATACCCTTGGTGCTCCGCCGGCTTGAGGTATTTCACGGAGAGTTCCTCTAGCTCGGCAATGCCTTGCTCATGGTGACCTGCTTTGATGAGAGACAACAAGTTTTGGGAGTCTCGCTCAAAACTGGCAGCTACTCCTACCCCGTCACTCGTAACCCGTAACACCTTGGCCGTACCGCAACGTGCATGTAACTGATCAATGAACTCTCGGCTTTCACTATCATAAAACTTCACCTGATAGAGGTCCTCGTAGACAACCTTCTGGTTTTCTGCCTTGCCGCCAAATCGCTTCAAAGCCAGGATTTTTGGTTTCTTGACGTGAAATTCAAAGATCCGTAGCAACAATTGCATGTACCACGATTCTAGTGGTAGCCCCAAGAAGATGAAATACTTGGCTTGCTTCAATGCCGACTTAAAGTTGGAATCCATGCTTTTTGCCTCGTAGATAGACTCCAGATAGTCGAAGAGATCGTTATGGGATATGACCATACTCTCATCCTCAGTCATCTTCCCGCGCATGTAGTAGATCAGCGGATCATCTTGTCGGCCGGCCACATAAGGATTGGGCTCATTTTTCTTGTTGTAGAAATCGGAATGGTAAGCAAAGTCTTCACCAAAGGCTTCCTCAATAAGGGTATTAGGAATCATGGATATGACGGTAGAGAAGGGAATCTCTGCGACTTTGCGCAAGATCGATCGTGCCTCTTCCAGCTCTGCTTTCTTCTCCGTAAAGAAATCCCGATAGTAAGACATGAAGTTCCAGAGGCTTTCGTCCTTGTCGTTTTCATTCAGGCGAAAGAACTTATCATCTCGATAGAACTTCTCAATGAAGGGCGTCATCTCGTTTTTGCTACTCTCCTGCAGGTAGGCGCATAGCGCATCTTCCAAAGAATCATAGCCTGGAAAGGGTAAGATACCGGGGCCAATAAAAAGAACAGTTTCCTCTTTATCCAGGCAATCCAGCATATACTCCCATTGCCGATCTGGCAGCTTAAAATTGAGTTTATTGGTGTTTTCAGCTTGTGTTTCCCCCATCTAATCTCTAACAGTTTCTGATTGGATTGTCAAAATAGGCATTAGTTGATGATTCGCCAAAAGCTAGATTAATAGCGGAACAGCATGAGAATTAATATATCCTACACAGTTAATCATACGAAACGACTACCGACAACCTATCCAACCATCAACCTATCCAACCATCAACCAAAATTAGATTCCTTATTTTCGGCTCGAAATACCAACGAAAACCACTATGCGGATAAGTGAACTAGATCGTCGCAGCCATCCCTATTTGGGCCTTTACGTGATGCTAATGATCCCTACTTTGGCTTTATTTGCCTTGTTTGGCAAGGGCCAAATGCACTTGTTCGTCAATCGTTTTCATAGTCCTGATGCTGATATTTTCTTTAAGCAAGCTACACATTTAGGCGATCCACTTTTCCTGGTTGTAGTAGCCATCATATTCTTGTTTATCGATTGGCAAAAGAGCTTAATGCTGGGCATTTTTGCGGGTTTGTGTGGTGGGCTGGTCGGCCTCGTTAAAGCGATTATCATCGATGATATGCGGCCGTTCAAGTTCTTTCAATACTTCAATGCGCCCTTGCACTTTGTCGATGGCATTCGCCTGCACGAATACAATACTTTCCCCTCGGGCCATACTGCGCTGGCCTTCGGCTTCTTCTTTCTCTTAAGCATCTTCGTTCGTAGGCGCGGAGCAGCAGTACTGTTTTTCTTTCTGGCCGTACTGGTTGGCTATTCCAGAATGTACTTAAGTATGCACTTCCTCATCGATGTGGTGGTCGGTTCAGTATTTGGCCTGGCAAGTGCGGGTGCTGTATATCTATTCTCAGACACCAAGCTGTGGACTAGAATTGTGGGCCTCCCTAAAGACCAGAAAGCGTAATGATTAAATCACTCTTCCAGAAGTATCCTTACCTGATTATTGCGCTTGCGGCAGCAATCTTGTTTCTACCGTATTTGGGTGCGGTACACTTATTCGACTGGGATGAGATCAACTTCGCCGAAGCCGCTCGGGAAATGATCGTGAGTGGAGACTACTCTCGGGTGCAAATCAACTATCAGGCTTTTCAAGAAAAGCCGCCTTTGTTTTTCTGGCTACAGGCCTTGTCCATGCACGTGTTTGGCGTCAATGAATGGGCGGCCCGTTTCCCGAATGCACTGTGTGGCATATTGAGTTTACTTGGCCTTTTCTATATCGGCCAGCGTTGGGCCAACAAGCAACTTGCCCTTTGGTGGGTACTGCTTTACACGGCCTCCCTCCTCCCCCACTTCTACTTCAAGTCCGGCATTATCGATCCGTGGTTTAACCTGTTCATTTTTGGAGGAATTTGCTTCCTCATCGAAGCACATCGAAAGCTGGACTCAAGGATCAAATACATGGCCTACAGTGGCCTTATGATTGGCTTAGCCATCATGACCAAAGGGCCAGTAGCCTTGCTCATTTACGGACTGGTGTATCTGGTTTATGCTATTCAAAACCGTTTTAGCAGCTTTTTATCGTGGCAGCAAACCTTGACTTTCACGGCAAGCGTCTTGGCTATTGGTGGTAGTTGGTTCTTGTTAGAGACACTGCGTGGTCGCGGTGAAGTAGTAGTCGAGTTTGTCATTTACCAGGTACGACTGCTCCAAACACAGGATGCGGGGCATGGCGGTCCCTTCTTTTACCATTTCATCGTACTCCTGCTAGGGTGTTTTCCAGCATCCCTATTTTTCCTTTACGGCTACCGCAAGACGACGGATCAACCCATGGCGATGCCTTGGATGAAGATATTATTTTGGGTAGTGCTGATTCTGTTCTCACTCGTCCGAACCAAGATTGTACACTACTCCTCTTTGTGCTACTTCCCGTTAACCTTTGTGGCTGCTTGGGGTATTTATCGACTTCGCACCGACGATCAGGCCTATCCTGTGTGGCTACGCTACGGACTCGCTTTTATTGGCACTGTTTTAGCGCTATTGTTTACAGCGCTACCACTCATTGATCGGTATAAGGAGAAAATCATTGCAAGTGATCTCATCAAGGATCGCTTTGCGGTGGCCAATCTGCAGGCAGAGGTGGCCTGGGGGGGCTGGGAATGGCTACTGGGAGTTCTCTTTGGCATTGCAGTATTGGGAAGTATCAGCCTACTGAACCGGCGAAGCTGGGCTATCCACACACTCCTTGGCACTTGTATTCTAGGGCTTGAGCTCCTCAGCGTACTCTACATCCCTAAAGTAGAGCAATACACACAAGGAGCAGCCATTGAGTTTTACGAAAGCAAGCAAGGAGAAGACTGCTATCTCTACACCGTCGGCTTCAAAAGCTATGCGCATCTGTTTTACGGCCGTAAGCCTATGCCCGACAATCCGAAGCATTCTGATGAACTCTGGCTCCTTACGGGTGAGGCAGATAAACCCGTATACGTTGTTACAAAGAATATCCGATTAGAGGAGTGGAAAGGATATCACCCCCACCTGGAAATTTTGTACGAAAAGAACGGATTCGTCTTTATGAAAGTACCGGAAAACTAACCCTTTGTGTAGCCCCACAATTCGGCACTAAAGCCCCAATCGTCTAGTAAGTGCTTTCTTAAGTTCATGTATAATTAAGAAATTAGCCGCCCAGATTGGATTCATTCCAGGGTTAACTTCTTGCCCTTCGGCTAAACGAATCAACTGCCGAGCATAGAAACCACCTTCTGCGGCATCTTCTAATGCAGCAAGTCCAGTCCGAATAACTAAGTTCTCAAGCACTGCTGTTTCACCACTAAGGAAACTGGCAATTTCATTCACATTCGTGATAAATGGCCGGGCCATACCAATTAAATCTACCTCGCCCTTTTCAAGAACTTCCTCGCAAAAAGCGCGAGATCGAAAACCACCTGTTATCATCAGTGGCACCTTGCTTACAGCACGAACCTTGCGGGCAAAATCAATAAAGTAAGCCTCACGTTGGCGCGTACTCTCCCGAAGATTGGAAGATTCATCATTCATGAGAAAAAAGGCCAGTTTCTCATAGGTTCCACCAGAGATCTCCAGTAGATCAATACCAGCTGTGTCTAGCATTTTTACAACTTCGATAGACTCCTCTTCAGAAAATCCACCTCTCTGAAAGTCAGCAGAATTGAGTTTAACAGAAATAGGATAACTAGCACCAACAGCAGCACGAACCTCTTTGACAACTTGGAGCAATAGCCAACTGCGGTTTTCCAAACTACCTCCCCATTGATCATTACGCTGATTGGTAAGTGGCGAAAGGAATTGACTCAATAAGTAGCCATGAGCAGAATGAATTTGCAAACCGCTAAAACCTGCAGCTTGAGCTAATTTCGCCGCTTGTACAAAGCCTGCGATCACCTCCTGAATATCTTCTTCCGTCATCGGTACTGGACGGCCGAATAGCCCCAGCTTCTGAAGCTGCACTGCTGAAGGAGCCTTAGGTCGCAAGGTGCTAAAACGATTTGCCTGCCGACCAGCATGTGAAATTTGTACCCAACAGGGATTTCCGGTATGCTGAGCGGCCTTTGCCCAAGACTGAAGCTTAGGCAACATTCCATCATCATCAAAAGCTACATTACCAGCGGATTCTAAATGTACTCGATCGATGATCACATTGCCCGTGATCTGGAGACCGGTGCCGGTACCTGCCCATCTACAATAGAGATGTTCATGAGCTGCAGTGGGCTCAAACTTGGTATTACTGAGTCGTTCCGTCATTGCCGCCTTGACCAGGCGATTCGGAATCACTGCTCCGCACGGGAGCTCAAAGGAAGTATTCAGCATGAGGAGGAGGAAAGGTGAGTTCCGAAGGTATCGGATTATTGACACTCATACAAACTCACCCTTCCAAGTTTACTTTTTCTGAGCCACCCAAAAGCGGCATTCTCCAGAGACTTGTCGTACTTGCTCACTTTCGTGAAAGCGATCGCTGCGATAGAAAGTTTCTTGTACGGTGAATCCCACTCGAGCTAAACTTTGCCAGACCTCGGCACGGCTCGGTATGTGGATATAGATATTGCTTTCTTCGTTCTTAGAAGTTGTGATAAGGTCACCAAATTCATAGATGCGGTCATCACGCTCTCCAGCGTCCCACTTGTTCCGTTGCTCATCCCAAAAGGCTAGGTAGTTCTCGTCTTTGTCGCGGTCATGAGTCGTGAAGACAAAATGCCCACCAGGCCGGAGGACGCGCCAGACTTCTTGCAATGCTTTCCGGCGCTGCTCCGCTCGAGGAATAGACATTATTCCATTAAAAGAGAAGATGACGGCGTCAAAGCTGGCTGCTTGGAATTCAAGTGCAGTAGCATTGCCCACCCGAAAGTCTAAGTCTGCTTGAAAGTGCGTACTTAAAGCTTGTGCTGCGGTGATCATAGCTGGTGTAAGATCAATGCCAATGATATCCTTGTAGCCTTGCTGATAGAGCGCGTAAGTGGTGCGGCCGGTACCACAACCAAGATCTAAGATATGATCGGTAGTCCGTAAATATTTCTGGAACACATAGCGTTCTGCTGCCCATAAGCCAACCTTTTTGGTGGCTTCGCTATAATTGCCTACACCACTTGTGTACTGGTCGACAATGAAGTCGTTGTCTATTTTCGCCATAATCGAGGATTTTTACTTATGAGCTTGTCTAAAAACTACTCACAAGGTCCAAAATTGCCTTTTTAGATCTACTCTGCGTTCC
>CAJXOS010000101.1 GCA_913057725.1 uncultured Lewinella sp. | reverse complement strand
CCGGTACCGCCCCTCAGGCGGTATGGCCCCAAAGGAAGAAAGAGGAATCATTATCTTTGATATCTCATTAATAAACTAGAGCAGTGATGGGCAAAAATGTATTAATACTATTGTTGTGTGCATTCGCATGGGTTGCTTGTGAGGCACCAGCGGTAGAAGAAGATCAAACTAACGAAACGACCACTGAAATGGAGCAAGCGGAATACGCCATTGTGATCCACGGTGGAGCAGGAACGATAACCAGAGCCGATCTGACCGAGGAGCAAGACTCGGCGTATCGAGCAGCATTGAATGCGGCATTAGATATCGGGGAAGGCATTCTAAAAGAAGGAGGAACTGCTATTGATGCGGTTGAGCAAACCATTCATTACTTGGAGGACTCTCCGTTATTCAATGCGGGTAAGGGAGCGGTGTTTACCAATGAAGGCCGTAACGAAATGGATGCCTCCATTATGATGGGAGTAGACCGCATGGCGGGTGCTGTAGGTGGTGTGTCGAATGTGAAACACCCTATTTCGGCAGCTCGGGCAGTGATGGAAAAATCACCACACGTATTGTTGACCGGCAAGGGGGCAGAGCAATTCTCAGCAGATAACGGCCTAGAAATTGTAGACCCTTCTTACTTCTACACGCAACGCAGATGGGATGCGCTCCAACGTGCTAAAGCTCGAGAGGAGGATAAAGGAGAAGCGCAAGTAGAATTGGATCATGATGATCGGAAGAAGGGTACTGTAGGCTGTGTAGCGTTGGACAAGGAAGGCAATATTGTAGCCGGCACTTCTACTGGTGGAATGACCAATAAGCGTTGGAACCGTCTTGGAGATTCGCCTATTATTGGTGCAGGGACATTTGCGGACAATGCCACTTGCGGTGTGAGTTGCACTGGACATGGAGAGTATTTTATCCGTTGGGCAGTGGCTTACGACGTAGGCGCGCGTATGGCTTACAAAGGACTAGACCTGGAAACTGCAGCTCGGGAAGTTGTGCACGAAGAGCTAGTGAAGGCTGGTGGTGAAGGCGGCTTGATTGCGCTGGATCGCTACGGTAATGTTTCTATGCCTTTTAACTCTGAAGGTATGTACCGTGGCTACGCAAAACCAGGTGAGCGCGTAGTGGCGATTTACCAGGAGTAAAACAATGAGAAAATAATTTCCTCTAATTCCTATTAATTAGGTAGGAATTGTATATTTGCCGCTCAATTAGCTATACTATGGCAGAAGTGGCCCGGGAATCTCGTTTGCGTAGCATACTCAAAGCCTTGAGTTGGCGGGTAGTTGCTACCACTACCATTATTATTATCGCTTATTTCACAACAGGGGATATTCAAGCCGCTTTAGAGATAGGTGCTATCGAATTTTTTATCAAATTTGCGCTTTATTATATGCACGAGCGAGCCTGGCAAATGGCTCCGCGTGGTACTATTCGCAAGCTGATAAATAAAAACTAGGTCTGCATGGCGGCAGAGAACATCCATCCGATCTTTGATCGACTACTGAGTAGACAGGAGCGAGAGCAACGCCTGCGTCAGAATGCACGTGTGTTTTGGCTAACTGGTTTGTCGGGGTCGGGTAAGAGCACTATTGCGCAAGGTGTGGAGCGACGTCTGTTTGAGGCCGGATATTTCCCGCAAGTGCTGGATGGTGACAATATTCGATCGGGGATCAATAATAACCTGGGCTTTAGCTTGGAGGATCGTCAGGAGAATATTCGCCGTATTGCAGAAGTGGCAAAACTGTACGTCAATTCTGGGGTAGTGGTGCTTAGTTCTTTCATTAGCCCCACACGAGCAATCCGGCAGCAAGCTGCTGAGATTGTTGGAGAGGTAGATTTTATGGAGATATTTATCGATACCCCATTAGAGGTGTGTGAGGCGCGAGATGTGAAGGGCCTGTACGCTAAAGCCCGGCGTGGAGAAATCAAAGGATTTACTGGGATTGACTCTCCATATGAGGCTCCAGAGAATCCTTTCTTAAGTATACCAACTGCTGAAATGAGTGTAGAAGAAGCCGTGGAACAAGTATTCGAAGCGGTGATTCGAGCTATTCAGTGGACTGAATAAAAACAATCAATTAAACAAACAATTATGGCGAGTGCCTATCACGTAAATCACCTCCGTGAGCTGGAAGCAGAATCTATCTATGTGCTTCGTGAGGTGGCGGCGCAGTTCGAAAATCCGGTACTGCTGTTCAGTGGTGGTAAGGATAGTATTTTGATGGCCTATCTGGCCCGCAAAGCGTTCTACCCAGCTCGAATTCCATTTCCGTTACTGCATATTGATACCGGCCATAACTTTCCGGAGACGATTGAGTTTCGGGATCGATTAGTGGAAGAGTACGGTGCGCGCCTGGTAGTAGGTTCGGTGCAGGCTGCTATTGATCGCGGAGAATTGGTAGAAGAGAAAGGCTATAATGCCAGCCGTAACTACCTACAGACCCATGTATTGCTTGATTCTTTGGAAAAAGGCAAATACGATGCAGCTCTTGGTGGTGGCCGTCGTGACGAAGAAAAGGCCCGAGCTAAGGAGCGTTTCTTTAGCCACCGAGATGAGTTTGGGCAGTGGGATCCTAAAAATCAGCGTCCTGAGCTTTGGAACCTGTTCAATGGGAAGAAGCACTACGGAGAACACTTCCGTGTATTCCCAATTAGTAATTGGACAGAGCTAGACGTATGGCAATACTTGGCTATGGAAAACGTACCGCTACCTAGCCTCTACTTTGCGCATGAGCGTGAGGTGATTAGCCGAGATGGTATCCTGCTGGCGGATTGCGATTATATCCCTAAGAAGCCAACCGAGCAAGTAGAAAACATGATGGTGCGCTGTCGTACCATTGGTGATATGACCTGTACCGGTGTGTGGGAGTCGCAGGCAACAACAGTGGAGGAGATCATCCAAGAGGTAGCTACCGCTCGTCAAACAGAGCGTGGTGGTCGCGCCGACGATAAGCGTTCGGAGACGGCGATGGAGGATCGGAAGAAGCAGGGTTATTTCTAGTATTAGTACTTGGTACCTGGTACAAAGTGCTTAGTACCCCAAAACAAGAATCATGTCTGAACAGCATACAGAACTATTGAGATTTTCCACAGCCGGTAGCGTTGACGATGGAAAGTCTACTTTGATTGGGCGTTTGCTTTACGATAGTAAATCGATCTTTGAAGATCAATACGAGACCATCAAAGAAACCACTGCGCGCCGCGGTGAGGAAGGAGTCAATCTGGCTCTATTAACGGATGGTCTGAAGGCAGAACGAGAGCAGGGCATCACGATTGATGTGGCCTACCGTTACTTTGCTACACCTCGCCGTAAATTCATTATCGCTGATACTCCAGGACACATTCAGTACACCCGTAACATGGTGACTGGTGCATCTACCGCAAACGTAGCATTGGTGCTCATTGATGCTCGTAAAGGCATTCTAGAGCAAACTCGCCGGCATGCTTTTATTGCTAGCCTTCTCCAGATCCCACACTTGGTAGTGTGTGTCAACAAAATGGACCTGGTGGACTACAGCGAGGAAGTGTATGAGCGTATCAAGGAGGAATTCTCTGAGTTTAGCTACAAGCTCGACGTGAAGGATGTGCACTTTATTCCAATTTCTGCCTTGAATGGCGACAATGTGGTAGAGAAGTCAACCAATATGGATTGGTACGGTGGCTCAACCTTGTTGTACTATTTGGAGAATGTACACATTGGTAGTGATGATAACTTCATCGATTGCCGCTTCCCGGTACAATATGTGATCCGCCCTAATACGGATGAATTTCACGATTATCGGGGCTACGCTGGACGTGTAGCTGGTGGCGTCTTCAAGAAAGGAGATAAGGTTATGGTACTGCCTTCTGGCTTTACCTCAGAGATCACCAAGATCGATACCTTTGATGGTGAGGTGAATGAGGCTTTCCCTCCAATGTCGGTTATAATGCTCCTCAAGGATGAAATTGACATCAGCCGGGGAGATATGATCGTACGGAAGAACAATGTACCGGAAGTAGCCCAAGACTTGGAATTGATGGTTTGCTGGTTTAACGAAAAGCCACTGCAGCCTCGGGGTAAATATGGCATCATGCATACGTCTCAGGATGCGCGCTGTATTGTGAAGGATATTCGGTACAAGCTTGATATTAATACCTTGCACCGTAATGAGGAGGATAAGCAGATTGGCATGAACGATATTGCTCGTGTGGTAATCCGCACAACCAAGCCCTTGTTCGCTGATATCTATCGCCGCAATCGGAATACTGGTAGTGTCATCCTAATTGATGAACAGACCAATGAAACGGTGGCTGCCGGTATGATTATCTAGGGTAATCTTAAATGTTGCAAGCCTTCGGCTGAAGGCAGGATATAAAAAAGGTAGAAGGAAGCCGTTTAGGTCGTCCTTCTACCTTTACTTTTTTTAGCCCGTTGCTTTTTTACACTTAAGCTGGTACGGTCAAGCGTTTCAAGTAAGCATGTAGGCTATCCATTGCAGCTACAATAGCAGGGCAATACTGCTGGGTAAAGGCTTCGTTGAGGTTTGCAGATGGTGCAGACTTACAGTATTCTAAGGCCGCACCTCCATCGAAATCAACGAAAGATAAGCGAGCACTTAATTCTGTTTCTGGACGACCAAATGCTTCGCCAGGAAGCAGGGCTACACCACTTTCATTGAGAATTGCTTCACACAATTGTGAGCTTGTGTGGATGCCTTTTGCCGCAAAGGCTTCATGATACTTATCAAACTCCGGGAATAGGTAAAAGCCTCCATCTGCTTTTGGCATTTGGATGCCCATAGCCTCTAGGCGTTGATGCACATATGAAGCAACGGCACCTAAGATCTTGCGAGAGTGTTCTACGTATTCTGTAATGGCAGGGCGGCCTTTAAAGGCTGTAACGGCTGCATATTGGATGGGAGCACTTACAGAGGTGAAGGTTTCACTAGCTATTGTTGCCAGGATGTCTAGGAGCGACAACATTTCTTTAGGAAAGGTGAATGTGCCCAGACGCCATCCACCGGCACCGCACCATTTGCTGAGGCCTGCACTGACAATTGTGCCTTCCGGGTAGTATCGTGCCAGAGATTGATGCGCACCTTCATGATGGACCTCTCCGTATATTTCGTCGGCGATGACAATCAATTCATGCTTGCGACAAACTTCAGCGAGTGCCCTGAGCTGCTCCTCAGAGAAGCTGGTGCCAGTGGGATTGCCAGGGTAATTGATGATCAAGACTTTGGGGCCAGTCACCGTTTCGCAAGCTTTTTGAAGGGCAGTTGGCGTCAAAAGCCAACTCTCGCTAGCCGAAGTCTCGATGCGATGTACAGGCTTGCCAGCAAGTACTGCCTGAGGCTCATACGAGACCCAAGCAGGAGAAGGCAACAGCAATGTAGCATCCGCCGCTAGGAGGAGGTCATAAATCAATTCCTTAGAGCCAGGGCCTACCAAGACCTGATCAGCAGTGCTGTCAAGGCCAATGGTTCGCTGGTTAAAGGAAGCGACTGCCTCCCGGAGCTCCCAGAGCCCGCGTACCGGCAAATAGTCTTTTATATGGACATGTGCTTGGAGGGCCTCAACCACTTCCGCAGGAACCGGGAAAGGTGATTGTCCGAAACCAAGTCGATAAACCTTTTTACCACTGCGAATGAGTTCAGCTGAACGCTCATTAATGGCTAAGGTGGCAGAAGGTTTGAGGCGAAGAATGTTAGGACTGATCTTCATAACAACTCTATCTTTTCGAGTAGTACTAATAATGAGATTGGCTCCTTAAACGCCTGGCAATGAGCTTTGTTACATGCTGGGTAGCTTATTTTTCTTCCTCTTCGATATATTCAACTGGACTTGGTACGGTCCACTTCTCATAGCCCACCATTTGCTCTTGAGCTTTGGCTATAGCTTTGCCCGTTCGGCGTTTATCTCTGATCATAGCCCAGGTCATAATCAAGCTGGTACCGATGATGATGTCGAGTAGAATACCTTTCTCAAAACCAGGAACAATAGCACTCTCTGGAATGTCATAAAATAGGAGGATAGTGATCAAACCGCGGGGTGCAATGTACAGTTGCGGTAGGATGTCCTTACCAATGAAGATGCGCAAAATGATAAAGCGGATGAGGTAGATGGTAATCAGGATCGCTATCGAAATCAGTGTCACCTCTAGATTGGCAATGGAGGCCAGAGCGATAGTGAGGCCGAAGATAACGAAGAAGAAAGTCCGTACGACAAAGGCCGTTTCCATCGTAATGATGTGCAAGCCCTCGTACATGTGTTCTGCTTTTTCGAGCTGTAACCACTGCCCCAATCGACCGCGGAAGAAAATCTTCATATTGGCTATGATCAAACCGAAAACTAGAATGATGATGAGTGAGGAAAGGTGCATCTTCTTTCCAACAGCATATAAGAGTAGTAATACTGCAATCAGCAGGAATAACTTGGTGTGGCTGCGGATATTCTGGAATATCAGGATGATCAAATAGCTAGCTACAATGGCCAGTCCTACGGTGAGTAGCACATTGCCAGAAAATTCTACCAGTCCACTACCATGCTCCGCGGCCTCTAGGTTTCCGGTAAGGAAGTAAAACATCATGATGCCGAGAATGTCTGAAAAGGTACTCTCGTAGATGTGAAATTCTTTTTTATCCTCCTTTAAGGCCGTTACACTAGGAATGATAATGGCGCTAGATAAGATAGATAGGGGCGTAGCATATAGCCAGGCCGAGGCCATATCCATACCAGGTACAAACTGGTGTAGGATCAACGCAGCCGCATAAGCACTGGCCAGAAGTCCAATGAGAGCTATCAGCAGAGCTTTGGCTATCGGTAGATACTTGCCAGGTTTGAGTTCAAGTTCCAATGCAGCCTCAAGAACAATCATAATCAAGCCCACGGTACCAAGGACCTTAAGGACAGGTAAAAAGTCGGGACGTTCACCCATTACTGCATCTAAGCCAAACTGTAGCAGAATACCCAATACGATGAGCATAAGCACCGAAGGGATGCTGGTTTTTCGCGCTAGCTCTCCAAAGAAGAAAGATAATATCAGGATTACTGATGCGCTAATGATGAGCGTATATGAAGACAAAGCTTCCATAGTGGTCTTTGCTTAGATTTTTGTAATTCTGGCAAGAAAACCCTGTTCTGCCAGGCGTTCAATAAGGTCGTCTAGGTGATGTTCTTCGTACAAGGCTAAATTGACAATCCAGGAGTCCGTGTCGCCACGGCTGGCCTCAACTTGTGGTTGGTGCTGCCAATTTAGGAACGGCACTACTTGTAGTAGTTCCTGTAGTTGTTTCAATTTAGGTTGCTCTTCGGATTTAGGATCAGTATCGACTTTTAGGCGGAAGAAAGATCCGCTCTCTTCACCCGTAAGGAGGGTATAACCTTTTTCCAAAAGATCCACGTAGTTGAGGAATAGCAGCCCTCTACTCGTTTGAAGACGGATCCCCAATCGGCCGATGTAGGTGATCAATCCGCTTTGCTGTTGATGACTGAGCCGGGTGCCAACCCGTAAGCTGGGATCAAATAGCAAGATGCGGCCAGACCAGTAGTTACGCAATTGTTTGAATCCAGCTAAGAGTGCTAGCGTAAAAATAAGCCCGTGATAAAAAGGCTGTATGAGTATAAAGTAACTACACAGCAGAAGTAGGGCCACAGGCTCAAATAAGAGCAATGCGTATTTGAGCAGGCGTTTTAAATTTTCCTGCCAAGTCTGCGGTGCACTTAGGCGTGTTAGCCAACGCTGCACTAATAGGAGCACCAAATAAACCACAGCCAGGCGCAAAGCAATACCTAGCAGACCGGCCCAACTATAGTTGTAATGTACTTGCCACAAATAGTCCATTAGCTGATGTATTGTTTGCTCCGCAACTGGCGGATAATGCTATTTACTGCCACCTCGTCAATTTCTAACCACCCATCAAGATGCCGATGCACAAGTCCTACGCTGAGCAGACGAAGTAAAGCCTCCCCGTATCGTGGATGAAAGGCAGGACCAAAGCGCTTGCGTAAGCGATATTCATTCGTCCGTTTCTCCAGCATAATCGTACGCAAAAGGAGCGCTTGATCAGCTTCGATGAAGTTGGGTAAGCTGAATAGACTCTTCTTGGCCTGGATGACCTTGTCTTCGTCCAGTGCTTTCATGCTTACAGCCCAAAGGTTAAGCGCTTCGCCAATGTTACCATTCGCAGCTCGATATAGTCGGTTAGCTTGTTGCTGAAACTCAGTTGCCTCCACGGCCAGTCCATCTTCCCCAACAAGTTCTTTGTGGGTAGCTCCATGGCGAATCAAAATGGCTTGATACACCTCCTCTTGATTCATAGAGTCAAGGTGGATAGTCGCTTGGAAATGGCGACTGAAATTCTGATTTTGTTCTAGTTGTTGCCGCAATACATTTCCTGCGGAAACAAGGTAGAATATTCGTGTGGCGTTACGATCCATATGTTGTCCAAGGCGTTCCACATTGTGGCGCATGGAGAACTCTGGATTTTGCCAAAGCTCCAATTCATCCAGCCAAATTAGCGGTGGGTGCTCAGAGCGATATTTACTGACAAAGTTGAGGGCTTCTTCCAGGTCATAGGTAGTGGTTAGGGTTCTTCCTTGAAACTGGATCGTACTATTGGGGGATAAGCGAATCGTTTGATTCGGGAAATGACGATTGCTCACCAAGTCGCCAAAGAGGGACTTGCCGCAAAAGCGATCACCTGTGAGTAGTACGGTTCCGCGATACCCTTTTCTCCAACTGTTTACTACCGCGGTAACCCGCTTCAATTCAGTTTTACGACCTACCCAAAAGGACTCCCCGATGTAACCACTGGTGAGAAAGATACTAGTGTAGGCCTGGTTGTCTTTAGCGACCTGACGGCTTTCCACAAAACGTACGATCTTTTCGGAGAGGCTCATGGCGTCTTCTGTCTGGACATCAGTCAGCCAGCGTTCCACGCGTTTGCGCTGTCGTTTCCACCATCGTTGTAACTGAAGGAGGAGTTGGTTTTGATTGTTCCGGAATTGGTTGATCGTAGATTGGAGCGGTACGCTTAAGAAGAATTCCCGTTGACGGAAAACACTCGTCAACTTGAAGTTCTCATCCATACGCTGATGGATCAGTTGATGGAGATCTTCCAGCTCCTCCATTCGATCTGTAGTCTGTTGGATAAAGCTGTTCAGTGGCTGTACGAGTTCCTCAGCAAGGTTACTGCGATCTGCCAATTCTGCGCTGTCGTTGTTAAGAAGGATGGCTCGGTTCCTGATGTTGATCAATGCCATCTTCAGGTTGTTCCGAATGTTGGTGGATACCTCCCAGATTTCATAAAGGAGTGGGAGTACCTCAGAGTCAAGCCAGCGTGAAATATAACGTCGAAAATCAATCTCTTTCACCTGAATCATCGAGCTATCAACGGCTACTGGGACTTGAGTTTCACCAGAAAGTCCTTCAAGTCCTTTTTCTAGTTGCTTATTAAATACCTTGCCGTAATTGGTGCGAGGAAGCTGCTGTTCTTGATTCTCGAGATAAACGGGAATGCGTCCCTGGTTCTCCTGACTATTTTCACCAATATATTCAATGGCGGTTTTCGCTAGTTCCTTCAGCTCCTTTAACTCATCTAACCCATCGTGTATGTTGCGGAAGATCATCTTCCGTAAATCATGCAGTTGCTTACTGTCAGAGTGTAGCATCCGCTGATTGGTATAGAGGTCCTCTAGTTGGGAGCTAATGGTACTAATTTGCTCGCGATAAACGGGCCAGGGTAAGGCCTGATGCCCCCAGGATTCTAATTGTCTACTGCGCGCTCGATCATCTGCTGCGAGCTCTTTCTCGCGTTTGGGCAAATATTGGAGTAGTGCTTGGGCAGCTCCTTCCAACTGTGGGGCAGCTGCGTCTTGCCAGGCGGTAAATCCTTCCTCCTGTAGGTCACCATCAGCAAGCAGCAATTGGGCTTGAAGGTGCCCGAAGGTAGTATTGCGCCACAGAATCAGAAACTGCTTCGCAACGTCCAGCCATTCATAATAAAAAAGGTAATCTTCTTGCGTTGGAGTAACTCCTTCTAGTTCGAAGGTTTCAGCTTTATCATCTCCCTGCCGAAGCAGGAAACCACAAAGTGCTTGACCTTGCCGAACAAGCCTGGAAAACTGCTCATCTGCAGAATCAGCAGCCCAAGGGCTTGGGGTAGCCTCATTCAGCAATTGGTAAAAGGTGTCAACGCTTGGCGTGCTTTGCTCCATGCGCATAAAGATGGGGTAGTGTGCGCATATATCCAAATACGAATTTGGAAGTCGGAAAGGCTGAAATCCGAATTCGAAGTAGCGCGATTTAGCGCGCTACTTCGAATTTCGAGTTTTCTAGAAGTCAATTCCCAGCCCCAGCATCAACTGGCGACCTGCTTGTGGATACAAGCCTTGTAAAACTTGAGCGTCTCCACCTAAGAAATAACGGTAAGACCAACCATTCGATTCGTATAGTTCATCTAGCCAGTTAAGCACTTGTAGATTCAAGCGTACAGCGCGCAAGCCTCCTGGACGGATGGTATACTGCAACTGCCAATCACTGAAGAAGTAAGGATCCAGGCTATTGGCTTCATCCGAGCTGTTATCAAGAAAACGTCGACCTACATACTTTCCGCGAAGGGCTAGTGATAGATCGTGCTTGTTATTTTCTTGTAGGAAGTCATAACGTAGTTCTGCAGCACCTAATACGTTTGGCGAAAAGGCCAAGTCGGTCTCTTCACGTAATACTGCCTGCTGTCCAATCCAATTGAAATCAGCATCGTAGTCATCAACGAATTCAGTGAAGGAAACTACCCGGTTTCTACTCAAGGTGAAGTTACCCTGAAGGGTCAATCCATCCGTAAGTTTGCCACCTGCCACGAATTCTATACCAGTACGATAGCTCTCATCAACATTCGTACGAAGAAGCGCACCTACATCATCAATCTGGCCGTTTAGTACCAATTGATCTTCGTAGTACATGTAGTAGAAGTTAGCTTGTACAGTTGCCTTTTGCCACTGCTTTTCCCAACCTGCTTCCAGGTTGTATAGCTTCTCATGACGTGGTCGATTGTCAGGGGTGCTACCGACAAAGTCGTTGCGGTTAGGTTCACGCTGTGCAACCGCGAAGCTAGCGTAAGCACGTTGATTGTCAGCAGTGCGGTACTGAATACCCAACTTTGGATTGAAAAACTGCAGATTAGCAGACTGGTCTACGATCGCTAGGTTGTTGTCAATTCCTAGGAAGGTATAGTCAACCGTACGCAACTGCAAATCCAAGTAAGCATCCCACTGGTCGGTGAGTGCGTAGTTGAATTTCGTGAATATGTTGAAGTCGCTCTTCTCGGCATCATTATCGTAATAGCGATCCCGGATTTCGCTCTGCGATGCATTGCGGGCCCAAATGATCTCACCAAAGTGTGCGCCCTCGTAGATGTGGTAGCCACCACCTAAAGTAGCGCGGAAGCGCTCGTTGTCATCATTGTACTGCAAACTGTACGTTCCACCGTAATAGTCATTATCCAGCCAACGGCGGCGAATCAGGTCGGTAGTGTTGATCGTTTCTCCTCCAATCTCGATTGGTGTTAGACCATAATCGGCGAAGTCTTCACCGGCCTTGTACTGCTCAAAGAAACCTTGACCAAGGGTCCAGTGGCCAGCCAGGTTTAAGTTCCAGTTGCGGTTAAACTGGTGGTTGAAGAATAACTGTAGGTAGGTCTGACCGTAGTCATCCACTTCATTATCGTAAGGCTCACCTTCTTTTTCAGTTCCTGCGGTATTGCTGGTCCGTAGTTCAGGGTCGTCAATGAGGCTAGCGTCCACGCCATTCCAAGCCTGATAGGTTACTTCACTACCATCAAAAGCAGTAAGGCGAACAGATGTTTTATCACCAATCCAGGCACCTGATAAGTACCATGATGATAGGTCTGCAGAGGCCCGATCGATATATCCATCGCTGGTAATACGTGAGAGGCGACCATCAATAGTGAAGCCATTCTTGAGCAATCCGGTACCAAAGCGCAAGTTTCCTTTCAATGTGCCAAAGCTACCGACGGTCATGTCCGTTGAGGCGTAGGCCTCCTGATTTACTTTACTGGTGTTGAGGTTGATGGTAGCTCCGAAAGCGCCAGAACCGTTGGTAGAGGCACCAACACCACGCTGTACCTGGATGTCTTCAGCTGACGAGGCAAAGTCTGGAAGATTAACCCAAAATACACCTTGGCTCTCGGCATCGTTTACTGGAATACCATTAATAGTTACGTTGATACGAGTAGGATCTGATCCACGAATCCAAATACCAGTGTAACCTACACCGGTACCTGCATCAGAAGTGACCACCGCGGAAGGCGTCCAACGCAAAATGAAGGGCACATCCTGACCAACATTGTTCTGCTGTATCAACTCTTGATCCAGATTACTGTAGGTCATAGGTGTTCGATCATCAGCGCGGGTAGCTGAGACCACGATTTCTCCCGTGAAGACGGGGTCTGATTTCAACTGGAAATCTAGGTTCGATTCGCCATTGTGATCAATGACAGCTTGGTAGCTTTCGTAGCCAACATAGCTAATGATCAGTTCGTGTTTGCCAGTCTTTACCGTGCCTAAGTGGAAGTTTCCACCAATGTCGGTAGCGGTACCTAGCTCCAATTCTGGTAGGTACACATTGGCGCCTACTAGCGGATTACCGTTTGCATCTGTTACTGTACCAAAAAACTGGTGCTGTGAAAAGAGGGTGAAGCTGCTAAAGAGTAGCAGGAATAGCGTCAGTGGACGCGTTAGTGAAGAAAAAAACATAAAAAACCTTTGTGGGTAAATCAAAACCGCCATCCCGGGGTAGGACACGGCAAAACTTTACCTCACACCCATAAGGAGTCACTATCAACGTCGACAATAATCAGACACCAATAGTCTTCTGCTTTCGCAGATCCTTAAATTTCCCTTCCCGGCATTATCCGGGCAGGTTCCTGAGAGGGCGAATGGAATTGTAATGAACATTAGCGTTTGAATTGAAAATTAATCCCTCAAACCATCTAACTTTCAAACTGTCCAACCACCCCATCAAAGGGTATGATCTCAGCCAGGTATCGACACCTTCGTCGAGGGACCCAGCACCCCTAAAATTTCCGCAAAGGTAAGTAAGGAAAACAATAACTTGTTCAATTATCTGTCACCGCAGCGTTAATAGATGGCATACTGGACCGCAACATTGAGGCCTAGATAACTATTGCCAAGATATTTGTGCCACTGAAACGTACCATCCACAAAGGAGTACTGACTGTACATTAGGCGAGTAGTCAGTTTCCACTGTCTGGACATGTGAAGATTTAGGCCCATGCCAACTTGGAACCCTAGGCTTGCCCTGCGGACATCTTGGAAAGAAAAGTACCGATTGGTTTCTGGCGCTAGAATGCGTGGTTCGGTATAGCTGTTTTGTACGGAAGCGTTGCGCCGGTCCAAGAAACTGCCGATCAAAGCAGTATGAATGTAGATACAGTTGCAAGGTAGGCGAAATTGGGCCTGCACCGGAATGCTCCAAAAGCGAATGTTTCGATCTTGCACTTCATAAATGTACCAGGTGTCATCTAGGTTTTCATCATCTGTAACCTGACCGGTGGATTCTCTAAATTCATGCTGACCAAATCGTTGTTGCTGTAGGCCTAGGCCGAAATTGAAACGTCCCATTGGCTTTTGTACATGTAGACCGAATGCGTAATTGCCGAAGGTACTTCCGGGGGCATCAAGGTTCTCGAAATACATTTGCGATTCCACCCCGATGAGGTATCGAGGAATGATTTCATTAGGTCGTTGAGCGAAGAGTGTTAAGGTGAATAAGATACTTAGGAGAGAGGTGAATAAGAAGTTCATATGTTTCAAATTTTTCTGCGGCTGCGCCAAAGTGCAGGAAAATTTCTGCACATATGTAAGCGCTCCGCTCTCACATGGTTTTTTTAAATCATATCCAAGTGTGATGTTATGATTAAATAAAATCATGTTCGTTTCATGCGCGATTTGGAGTTATTTGAGGAGTTATCATCATAATCAAGTCGGGACAATATATGCTGCATACATTCCCGATTATTTTACCTTTAGAACGCACAAATCACCTGTCATGAATAACTTTAACTTTCTGGAAGAAGTAGTGCTTGAGAACGAGCGCGTCCGTCTAGAGCCGCTGAGCCAATCGCACTTTGAGGAATTACTACCCATCTGCTTGGAGGCGCCTAACCTGCTACAGTACTCTCCATCAGCCTTTGGAACAGCGGAACATTTACAGGCCTATGTTCAAGGTGCTTTACAGGCACGTAAGGCCGAGCAGCGCTATCCTTTTACCACTTATGATAAACAGTTGGGGAGGATTGTCGGTAGTACTAGTTTTGGTAATGTCAGTAATGTTCATCGGCGCCTTGAGATAGGCTGGACTTGGCTGGCACCCGCTACCCAACGAACGGGCTTAAACCGCAATGCTAAGTTTTTACAGCTGAGCTACGCTTTTGAAACCTTAGGTTATGAGCGAGTAGAATTCAAGGCGGATGCGCGAAACGAAGCATCACGACGGGCGATGGAGGGGATTGGCGCTACCTTCGAGGGAACGCTCCGTAGCCATACGCTCATGCAAGATGGTTTTCGACGCTCTACTGTGTACTATAGCATTCTATCGGAGGAGTGGCCAAGCGTAAAGGCTCGCATTTTCACAGGTTTATAGAAGATCATTGCGGCTACGATAATTGTCGGAGTAACCATTTTCTTTCTGCGATAGCCTTTACATCCGTAATCTGCTGGCGAACCTGCGCGCGCCGGGCCTTGTCGCCAGGTGGCAGGTCGAGTATTTTTTTGAGATACTTAATGGTGTTGGCGTAGCTCTCCTTATGGTAGGCCATCATTTTCTTTCGGTGCAGAAAGGTCCGCATAGCTTCCAGGTGGGAATGAAGGAGGTCAAATGATTCTAATTCGTAGTAAATTTTCATGGCGATGGTCTTCGCAGCAATGTTTAACAGCAAATCAGAGACATTGACCTGGTTGAGGTGGGAAAGAGCTGCATCATACTCCTGTTGTTCATATTTGAGCCAAGCCATGTTGTAGAAAAAGGTGTCTTGCTGATGCTGTGGCTCTAGTAATGTCTTGTAGGATTCGGCGAACTGAACCGCCCAGTCGAAGTCCTTGCAAACAATCGCCTTTGCAACAATATTGGAATACGTAAAATTCGAAATGACTCCATTATTTAGAAGGATTTTACTCTTCAAGCCCTCCTTATAAATGTCCAAGCCGATTTGGGCATAATGCATAAAACCCCGGTTAAGTTGTTGGATGCAATAGTTGGTGGCTAGTAGGAAAAGATCTCTTACCTCGGCTGGCTTGAAATGCTTCTGATGGGCAACTAGTGCAGCCTTAAAGGTGTCAAAATAGGTCTCATGTGCATCATGACCGAGGGCCTTGTAAGCGTAGTAGTAAACGGAAATGGCGGGGTGCTCTAGGTAGTTGTTTTGCTCGATATATTCCAGTACTTCTGGAAGCATACCGAAAGAATATTCTTTTCTATAAATTGCCTGATGGGAGAGCATTGAACAGCTTTGCTTGAGTTTCGTCGCCAGGTAAGCTATATCTAAGTTGTTTTGGACATCTTCCAGCGGGATACCCTCCATACGGTTCTGCTGGGCCGTAAAGTGATACTGCTCCAGGAAATAGGCGTGTCGATTCTGAAAATAGCTGGCGTCTCGCAAATCCTGCGCCTCCATGAGCTGGGAGGTCTCCTTGATCAGTCGTTCGTAGTGCCGGTTTAGACCAAGTTCGCGATAAGCCTCGCAGATTTTTAATTTAGCGGATGTTTCTTCTTTATTGACTTGCTTCCAAAGTAGATACTGCTCTATGCATTTGCTCAGCAAACTCATACTAAGGCGGAGCTTGTGATCATCAAAAGGTAAGTCAGGCCAGATGTACTGAAAAACATCGCGGCGATCAGGTGCAGGCTTTGCTTTACTCGTACGAAGCGCGAGATAATCGAAGAGGGCTACAACATGATCACGCTGATTGAAGAAAGGAGATCGCACCCATTTTTTCAATGCTTTACGATCTTCAGCGTCTAATGCCGAAAAAAGCTCATGTAATCGACTCTTGTTCATTAGTTTTTATGAGACAAATTTTGTGTGTAACTAATTGTTAATTAGTGGTTAATGATTGTGTATATTCATTTTTATGATGCAAAATAGAAAAAATGTATTTGAGTTTGCTAGCCGGCTGCAGCACATTTGTAAGGAATACAGAACAAATCCTTGTGAGCGATGAATAAACAAGTGCAACTAGCGTTTTCCCCATTTTGTCTCTTATTACTCCTTTTGAGCTTTTCAGCTCAAGCCCAGGGCTGGGAGAGAATATATTTCACCCAACCTAACCCGAATTTAGACTACTCCTTTTCTTCCGTTAGTCAAGTCTTTCCCCAAGCGGATGGTACCTTTCTTTTTGCCGCGACAGTAGAAAGCTCCCCTCGATGGTTATACACCGATGAAAATGGTTTGATTACCAACCTTACTCCTGCTCTTTATACAGGCGGTCGCTTAATCCAGGCGACGGACCAAAACTTTGTTTTTGCGGCCAGAACAAACGGAGGTAGTCCACCGCTAGAGGACGTACTGATACAGAAGTTTGATCTGGCGGGGAATATTCTATGGACGCATTATCCGGATGGGAACCTCTTTGGGAACGAAGCAGTCTCTGACTTACTTCAGGCAGCTGACGGAGATTATGTCATTGCAGGTGCTCCAACGTATATGACCAAGGTGAACGAAAGTGGTGATGTAGTATGGAAAACAGTGGGAGTTGCAATCCCCGAAACAAATATCTATGAATACAAAGTGGTACAAAAAGCAGATGGCAGCTTCTTTATGGCCGCCTCTTCCGCTTGGTTTACGGTTAACAATCCGCTTAAAACCAACGCTATGTACCTTGATGTGGATGGTAACTTACTCTGGCACGGCAGCCTGGAAGCTGATGTTCAAATCGAGCATATGGTTGTTGCATCTGATGATAATATCGTCGTATTAGGTCGCAACATGGACTATGAATACGTAATGGTGAAGATTGATGCCAATGGTAATACACTATGGGAGGTGGTGTTTCCAGCAGCTCAGTATCCCCCCGGCTACTTCGGAGACTTGATCGTAACAGCGGATGGTGGATTTGCCTTTCTCCTGAATTCACAAGGCGATACAGAAGACGTCCATTTGGTTAAAACCGATAACGCAGGAATTGTACAATGGACGCAGATGTACGGAGGTATTTTTGGCGATGACGGACAAGGTCTACGCCAGCTTCCTGATGGTGGTTTCATCATCGGCGGTGGCGCAAATAGAGAGGGGGAAGATCAAAGTGCTTATCTCATCAGAACAGATGAGGAGGGTAATGCCTCGAGCGGGTTGGTTCAGGGACGTGTATTGTACGATACCGATGAAGATTGCCAGCTAAATGCCGGAGAACAAGCACTGGAGAACTGGATCGTATCTGCTGAGGGAAACACTGGCTTGTTTTACGGGGCAGTTAGTGCCGATGGCAGCTATGTTATAGAAGTTACACCCGGAGAATACACCGTTAGCCTATATATCCCCAATGACTATTGGTCTGCCTGCGCTAATGATGTGATGGCAATGGCTATGGATACCGCGATTGTGGATTTTGCAGTCCAAAGTATCGAGCAATGCCCGTTAATGGAGGTACAAGTGCAGAATTATGGAATCCGTTTGTGTGAACCGGCTACGATGAATGTACTCTGCAGGAATGCTGGAACGGAATTAGCTGAGGCTGTAACGGTGGATATCGAATTTGATGATGATCTCGAAATACTAAGTGCTTCCGTCCCCTACACTTCAGTGGGGATTAATACCTATAATTTCGAGGTAGGTGATATTGATTTCCTTGAACAATCTGTTTTTTCGGTAGAAGTTGTCACTACTTGCGATATTGAACTACTGGGGCAATCTATGTGTGTCGAAGCTCACATTTTTCCAGACTCATCCTGTTTGGATGTTGATGAAATGTGGTCAGGTGCGAGTATAGCACTTTCTGCCTTATGTGAAGGGGAGGAGGTCCATCTGGTAGTCGAAAACGTGGGAGATGCACCTATGGATCAACAACTCCGTTACACCGTAATTGAGGATCATGTAATCATGTTAGAGGGCGTACCCTACGGACCACTTTCACCTGGAGAGTCGTTCATTGTTCCTAGGGTTGCAGATGGTACATTTTATCGAATTGAAAGTGAGCAGGAAGCATTTCACCCCGGCTTTTCTATGCCTAGTGCGTTTATTGAGGCCTGCGGAGAGAATGAGGCCGGAGAAGTCAGCCTCGGATTTGTCAATCAGTATCCTATGGATGATGCCTCTCCATACATTGATATCAATTGTACAGAAGTGATTGCTGCCTATGATCCGAATGTCAAATATGCCTATCCAGTAGGTTATAGGGAGGAGCATTTTATTGAGCAGAATACTAGAATCGACTATCAAATCCATTTTCAAAATACGGGTACTGCTACCGCCAATGAGGTTGTTTTGATGGATGAACTTTCTCCTTATCTAAACCCTGCTACTGTTCGACCTGGGGTGAGTAGTCATGCCTATGAATTTGAGATGCTCCGGGATGGCACCATTCGTTTTACGTTTCCCAATATTCAGTTGCCGGATAGTACAGCAAATGAGCCAGCGTCGCATGGCTTTGTACAATTCTCTGTGATGCAACAAGTGGATGTACCCTTGGGTACGGTAATCGAGAATACTGCTGCCATTTACTTCGACTTTAACCCAGCTGTGATCACCAATACCACCTACCATACCGTTGGTCGTGATTTTATTCTGGTGGAGGTAGATGAAATCTTACGACCTGGTTTGGTAGTAAACGTCTTTCCCAATCCATTTGCAGAGGTAGCCACCTTTGAACTGGAAGGGGATGAATGGAATGACCTTCGGTTTGTGCTGTCTGACGTTCGCGGAAGGACCCTTGTTGAGGAAGCATTCTCTGGTAACCGTTACCGTTTGGACGGTAGTAACTTGCCCGATGGTATCTACTTTTATCGGATTTTTCAAGGTAGCCAGCTCATCAGTTCAGGACGGGTAGTAGCTCAGTAAGCAGGTCTGCATGACTTTGGCACAGTTTTGGATCTGCCAAGAGTAAAACCAAAACTATTGGCATGAAATCCATACTAACTATGGGTACGCTCGTATTGGCGGCCTGTTGTTGTCTTTCTTTTTCACCGGAGGCTGAGAACTACTTTGTCATTGAAGGAATGCAAGTCGAATGGGAGTTTGAAGGAGACGAAATTACCTTTAAGCTGCATTCACCCTACCAAGGATGGGTCGCACTGGGCTTCAATCAGACGAATGATATTATGAATACGAACCTGGTAAAGGGTACCGTGGAAGCCACAGGCCCTGTATTGCAGGAATACTTCGTACGCGGCTATGGCGATCATCAACCGATTGAAACTTTAGGGGGAGAACGGTCGGTTCAAGACTTTATGGGATTAGAGGACGGAGACGGTACCTCCTTCCAGTTTACCATGAAGACGCAGATGAACGATGGTTTCCACTATGACCTTTCGGAGGGGCAGCGGGTCTGGATTATCTGTTCCTACAGTATGGCAGATGATTTTGGGCACCACAGCATTATGCAACGACACTTGGAGATAACGTTGTAGGTTGGTTAGAAGGGAATTGGTGGCGGTTGATTAGAATTGCTATTCCAAAACCTTTATCCACAACACTTTGCAGGTGCTCTTGTTAGGTTCGCAAAATTGGATATGAACTTGTGGTCTAAGTCGGTGTGGATCTTTACGATAATCCTTCTATCGTTTTGCGGTGTCTATCTCTATCCTAATCCTACAGTCATTCTATTTGTGACGGGTTTACTATCCGTACTTATTGTTTTGCAAGCGGTAATCATTCTTCGCGATGAAGGACCTCAATTAGCGGAAGCAGAACAGTCGACCCATGAACAACTACCGTAATGAAATTGACCTTCTGGCTTCAGGGAGCGCCCGAAACCAGAAGGTCAAATCTGGTAATTACCACTCTATATTCCCTTCTTGGCGAATATCCCGTGAAGAGCTTCCTAGCTTAATCGTAAAGGTACCGTGTTCTAGTACCCATTTTCCTTGTGTATCATCGTAATAGGAGAAAGCATCTTCTCCAAGTGTAAACTCTACACGCTCAGTTGCTCCCGCAGTAAGCTCTACTTTCTGGAAAGCTTTCAGTTCCTGAGCAGGCCGTGGCAAAGCAGATTCGTTATCGTTTACGTATAGCTGAACGACCTCTGCACCATCACGATCTCCACTATTGGTCACATTCACACTCACCACTACCGTGTTGTCTTTCTTCTCTACCGCAATGTTCTCATAGGTGAAGGTAGTATAAGACAAACCATGTCCGAAGGCAAATGCAGGCTCTACTTCGTAGCTGTCGAAATACCGGTATCCTACGAAGATACCTTCTGTATAATCTTGCTCCAATGACTCAAAGCCGGTTACCGCAAGGGAATGAGCTGGGCTATCTTCTAGCTTTACCGGGAAGGTCATTGGAAGTTTTCCGGATGGGTTTACATTACCGAAGAGTACATCCGCTAGGGCGTTGCCGCCTTCCATTCCAGGGTACCATGCCTGAACAATAGTTTTGGCCTGGCTTTGCCATCTTTGCATGTCTACAGGACCACCGCCCATCAATACGATGATGGTATTAGGATTCGCCGCTAGGACGGCCTCAATCAGTTCGTCCTGGCCAAACGGCAAAAGCATGTCTGGCTTATCGGTTGCTTCCGCATCGTAGGCATTATCGTTCCACTCGTCCGAATAACCGTGAATGTATCCACCAACGTAGATAGCTACGTCTGCTTGGGTAACCTGCTCTACTGCGGCGGCGATAAGATCACTGTTGCTGCCCCCTCCTTTTTCTACTACATATCCCTCCGCATAAGAGATGTCGGCTTTGTCACCCATCAGGTTTTGTAAGCCTTCTAAAGGTGTCACCTCATAGTAGGCTTTTACTTGAGAGCTGCCACCGCCACCGGCATGCTTACGAGTAGCATTTGCGCCTACTACGGCTATCGACTGTGTTTCTCCTTCGTTCAATGGAAGAAGGCCTTCATTCTTGAGTAGAACGATTGCCTCATCAGCAATGTCGCGTGCCACTTGCTGGTGCTCCGGAGTATTGTAAGCACCTGGTGCGCGTTCGCCAATGGCGTTAACTCTAAAGATAGTGCGCAATAGTCGACGTACTTTCTTATCGATCAAAGCTTCATCAACGGTACCATTATTTACGAGCGTTACCACTGTATCTCCCATATGGAATTTGCTGTAGTCAACGTTTCCGGTAGCTAACATTGGGAGGTCTGAGCCCATCTCCAGGTCGATACCTGCATTGACTGCCTCCATGGTGTTTTTAACGGCGTTCCAGTCGCTAATAACAGCGCCATCAAAGCCATACTCCATTTTTAGGATCGTATCCAGCAGGTATTCACTATGTGCACAATAGTCACCACGAAACTTGTTGTAGGCAGCCATGACGGTGTAGGTACCACCTTCTTGTACGGCAGCTTTAAAGCCAGGTAGGTAAATTTCGCGTAGTGCGCGATCACTCATCTCTACATTTACCATCTCCCGCTCATACTCCAGGTTATTGGCCACGTAGTGCTTTGCGCATGCAGCCACACCCTGATCTTGCACACCTTTGACATAGCCAACGGTCATGCGAGCATTTAAGTAAGGATCTTCCGTGAGGTATTCGAAATTCCGGCCATTTAGCGGGCTGCGAATGATATTCAATCCAGGCCCGAGAATGATATCCTTCTGGCGATAGTTGGCTTCACTACCCAATACGCTACCAAAAGCATAGCCTAGTTCTGGATTCCAAGTCGCTGCCAATGCCGTTCCAACGGGGAGGTATGTGCTGCTATCGCGAACACCCTCATCTTTGATCCAGTCTCGGCCATGTTCATGACGTACCCCGTGAGGTCCATCTGACATGATTAATTCTGGAATCCCTAAACGCTCCACACCGCCACTCGTGAAAGCTGAGCTGGCGTGAATCATGCGTACTTTTTCCTCCAAGGTGAGTTGACTCATTAAAGAGTCGATCTCCGCTTCGATATCGATGGTGTCGTTATCATCAGCTGGAGGGGTAGGGGCAGGGTCGCAAGCTGACCAATAACAGCAAGAAGCGACCAGTAAGATTAGACCCAATAAACGGATAGGCTTTGTCATGTTGTGAAGGTTTTATATTGAAAATCTCCTTAGTGTAAATAATACAATAACATCAAAGATAAACGAAATTTTATTTCACGATCAGGTGAGTTTGTACAAGATTATTGTATTTCCGGTGAGGATGTTCCTCTTGAGTGTTGGAAATCGAAGCACGGTCAGTGGACATAACTGCAATAAAAATAGGGTTAGAAGGGATAAAAGTGGTGTTAAGCGGCTATATATATGATTGCATTTCATATATTACGAGACTTTCAAAAAGTATTGTCCCTAGATCTCAATGTCCGCTCCAAACTATACGCGTTACCAGCAGTATTACCTTTGGGCCATTGCCATAACTGCAGGTCTTATTCTTGCCAATCAAGTGGTAATTCAACACTATTTGGCACAGAAGAGAGACGATGCACGTCTCATCAATATAAGTGGCCGTCAACGGATGTTGAGTCAGCGAATTAGTGCGCTAGCTCATAGTTATGTAATCCAGCCTTCGAGTTTTACCAAGAAAGAATTGGATCGACAAGTGCATGAGTGGGAACAAATGCATGCCTCCCTTGCTAGCGGCGCCCTTTCCCAAGGCCTTATTAGTGATTTACCAGAGGTACAGCAAAGTCTTCAGCAAATGGACTTCCAGGTAAGCATGGCCTCAGATCTGCTCAAGACGCTGGAGGACTTAGAGGTACAGCAATTACATGAGCTGCAGCTTAATCAGCAGACCTTTCTCTTGGGAATGGATCAGGTAGTTCTAGATATCGAAAGAGCTTCGGATAGTAGGCTGACACGGATTATGATAGTGGAGGTACTTCTAGCTATACTGGCACTGATTGTATTAGCTTTAGAGTTTACCTTTATATTTCGCAGAATTATCCGAGCACTTACGCAGCAAAATCGTGCCCTGGAGCATTCCAATCAGATGCTAGAACAATATGCTTATGCAAGTTCCCATCAGTTTAAAGAGCCGATTCAGAATATTCTGAATTACACCGGCCTGTTGCGGCGTAGTACTAGCAAACGCCAAACGGAAGAGCAGCTAGCCTTTGTAGATTTCATTGAAGAAGGTGCTGAGCAGATTAAGCAAAAAACGGAAGCCATACTACAGCTTTCGTTGATTCAAAGTGCTGACCTCAGGCTTCAATCGCTGGATTGTGCTACGCTTATTCACGAGGTAGCCGAATTGTACCAACAACGGCTCAGTCGACTTGGCGGTAGCCTCACCATTAATCCGATGAAAGCAAAATTGGAAGTAGATGAGGAACGTTTTAAGGAATTATGGGACCGATTGATTTCTAATGCACTAAAATTTATTGGAGAAGATCAGCAACCTGAGATCGAAATAACAGGCCATTCAGATGGTGAGCATTTTATCTTTAGTATTCGAGATAATGGCATTGGAATAGCTCCGCAACTACAAGGCGAAATATTCGGGATGTTTAAACAATTACACCCCCGCCACTATTTCACTGGTGAAGGAGTTGGCCTCACGCTTAGTAAAGCCATCGTCGAAAAACATCAGGGTAAGCTATGGCTGGAAAGTCACCCTGGTAGAGGAAGCGTCTTTTATGTGAAGCTTCCCATGAAATAAATTACGACCCTATGAAACAGTTTTCCCTGCTCGTTTTTATCGATGATGACTATCCTACCAATCGTTATCACGAAATCATTTGCCAGGAATCCGGCCTGTGTAAAGACTTGAAGTTCTTTGACATGCCTGACGATGCTTTAGACTATTTCCAAAGGGAAAGCACGAAGCCTGGCTTCCGAATGCCAGATTTATTCTTCGTAGATATGAATATGCCACGGTACAATGGTTTCCAACTACTAGAGAAGCTAGCAGATATTCTACCCGTCTCACAAACAAGGGCCGTAATGCTTACCACTTCTGATATTCCTGGAGATAGAGTGAAAGCACGCGATTATCCGCAGATTGTGGGCTTCAGTGTAAAGCCTCTGTCTGAGGAGATGCTACGATCCTTCCTTTGATATCAAATCTGCTGTGATCTTTGCCGATAGAAGGCACAACGGGATTCCACCTCCCGGATGAACACTACCTCCCACAAAGTGTAAATTATCGATTCGCCGACTGAAGTTTGGATGCCTCATAAAGGCTGCCATTTTACTATTAGAACTTGTTCCGTAGAGCGAACCTAAGTGCGATCCTGTACGCGATTGTATTTCCGGTGGCCGCAAAACGAACTCCTCTTCTATGAGCCCTTCAATATCTACCCCAAGAATGCGCTTTATCTTATCTAGCGTACGCTTGCGAGTTTGAGCCTCCAATTCATTCCAATCTTGGTCACGATGGCAAGGCGCGTTGATCATGACAAACCAATTCTCTTTGCCCGTTGGTGCGTCACCTGATACCAGATGACTGGTTTTATTGATGTACACCGTTGGGTCCTCAAACATCTCCCCTTGTTCCATGGCTGCGAATTCCGCTGGATAGTTTTCACTAAAGAGGATGTTGTGGCAATTCAACTCAGGGAATTCTCGCTTTATTCCCCAATAGAAGATTAGAGCGGAGGTCGACTTCTCCTGGTTCAGGATGCGTTTGGGTTGCTTCTGGTTGGGGAGCAACTGTTCGTAGGTAAAGAACACATCCATGTTGCTCACTACCTGATCATAGGTATGGTTTTCAGTGCCACAACGAATGCCAGTAGCCTTTCCGTTTTCCACCAGGATTTCATCTACTTTGGTGTTGAAATGAAACTTCACTCCCAATCGCTGAGCCAATTCATAGACAGAGTTAGAAATACTAAACATGCCCCCATTAGGAAGATAGGCGCCAAAGTGATGTTCGAAATGCGGAATGATGGTAAGAAGCCCTGGAGCTTTATAGGGGTTAGAACCATTGTACGTTGCAAAACGGTTGAATAACTGTACGAGCTTGGGGTGGCCCACCTTCTGCTCATGCACTTTATTCATGGTGCTAAACAAACCAAAAGAAGGGATCTGGAGCATAGCTTTTAGCACTCCCCAATTGGTCCAGGTATCTAGCCGGTGTAGGCTTTTTTCCAAAAACGTGCGTCCGGTAAGTTTGTACTTGCGCTCTGCATCGGCGAGCATATTCATGATTCGGCTACCGGGTATATCGAGTACCCGCTCGACTTCTTCCGCGAAAGCTGGTGCTTCGGCATGAGCATGGATACGAGTTCCGTCCTCCCAGAAGTAGTGGCATACGGTGGGTAAGCGTTGGTAGTTGAAGTGATCACGTGGATTTTCGCCAGCTAGTTCGAAGAGCTCGTCTACGTATTGTGGCATAGTAAATAAGGAGGGACCAAGATCGAAGCGATAGTCACCGAGAG
>CAJXOS010000100.1 GCA_913057725.1 uncultured Lewinella sp. | reverse complement strand
CCGGTCTGAGCAACGAACGCCGCCCCATCGGTTCCTTCCTATTCCTGGGGACTACCGGTGTAGGTAAAACGGAGTTGGCCAAGTCGTTGGCTCGCTACATCTTCGATAGTGAAGACGCATTGGTGCGAATTGATATGAGTGAATACATGGAGAAATTCTCTGTGAGTCGCTTGATCGGTGCGCCTCCGGGATATGTAGGATATGAAGAAGGTGGTCAGTTGACCGAGCGTGTACGTCGTAAGCCTTATTCTGTGATCTTGTTAGACGAGATTGAGAAGGCTCACCCAGATGTATACAACATTCTCCTACAAGTATTGGATGATGGTCAGTTGACCGATGGCCTAGGCCGTAAGGTAGATTTCAAGAATACCTTAATCATCATGACATCTAATATTGGTGTTCGTCAGTTGAAGGACTTCGGACAAGGTGTTGGATTCAATACATCAGCCCGTCAGGAAGCGGCAGAGAACCACAGCAAGAGCGTAATTCAGAATGCGCTCAAGCGGACCTTCTCTCCGGAATTCCTAAACCGGATTGATGATGTAGTGATCTTCAACAGCCTTGATCAGGAGGAGATCTTCAAGATCATCAATATTACTTTGAAAGACTTGTTTGGCCGTTTGGAAGCAATGGATTTCCGTCTGGAACTTTCAGAGAAAGCCAAGAAGTTTGTAGCAGAGAAAGGATTCGATCCACAGTTCGGTGCTCGTCCGTTACAGCGCGCTATCCAGAAATATCTGGAAGATCCGTTGGCCGAGTACATCTTGAATAACAATCCGTCTCCTGGCACCGTCTTGGAAGCTGTCATGAATAGCGACGAAGATGGTTTGGACATCATCCTGGCTAAGGAGGAAGTTAATTCCGACGTGGAAGAATAAAAAATATTCTATCTTGGAAGCACGCTTTTGGGCATGGTCTCGAAAGCGTGCTTTCGTATTTAAGCAACGGGCAGGGAACTTTCTGCTTTCAATTGATTTTAAATTAATTACCACACACTTTGGAATGATTGCCTAGCCGCCTTTAGTGATTAATAAAAAAGCAAATCGACGAGGCAAAAGGCGGGCATTATTTTTAACTAAACTTTTATCATTTGGCAAAGAGAAGAGGTTCGAGAAATAGAAATTTTCGACGCGAAGATCCTAGAGATCAATTTAGAACCAACGAACAAATTCGCATTCCTGAAGTGCGATTAGTAGGTGACGACATGGACGCTATCAGCGACGTCGCCGGCCGCAAGGTTGATCCTGGTGTATACAATACTCGCCAGGTACTAGACTGGGCTCGCCGCCTGGAACTAGATTTAGTGGAGATATCTCCTAAAGCAGCTCCTCCAGTAGTTAAGATCATTGACTACAACAAATTCCTTTACGAGAAGAAAAAACGCGAGAAGGAAATCAAGTCTAAGGCCGTTAAGACCGTAGTGAAGGAAATTCGCTTTGGCCCTAACACCGACGAGCACGACTTCGAATTCAAGTTGCGCCACGCACAGCGATTCCTGGAAGAAGGAGCCAAAGTAAAGGCTTACGTACACTTCCGTGGTCGTACCATCGTCTTCAAGGACCGTGGTGAACTGTTGCTACTACGCTTTTTGAAAGAGCTAGAAGAGTTCGGTTCTGCTGAGGCACTACCTAAGATGGAAGGTCGTCGGATGACGGTTATTGTGCAGCCTAAGAAAGGTAAAAAATAATACCATTCCATTCGTTTCTTTAATAGAGTAATCTTATCTTTGCGCTCTGTTTAAAGAAAACAATTTTTGTTATGCCTAAAATGAAGACCCACTCCAGTGCGAAGAAGCGCTTCAAGATCACTGGCTCTGGGAAGGTTAAGCGCTTTCAGGCTTATACTTCGCACATGATGCGTAATAAGAGCAAGAAAGCTAAGCTACGCCTACGCGATGCTGCTTTGGTAAGCGAAGCAGATACCCCTCGTATCAAGCGTTTGCTTTGTAAGTAATTCTTTTTAATTAAAGTGATTTTTCACGAGAGTGCAGGACAAAGAGCTCTATAGCCTCTGCACTGAACAAAAAATCGAACTATGCCACGTTCAGTAAATGCCGTCGCTTCACGTCGCCGGCGCAAAAAAATTCTCAAGGCCGCTAGAGGCTATTTCGGTGCCCGTAGTAACGTTTATACAGTAGCAAAGAATGCTGTAGAACGGGCAATGCAGTACGCTTATCGCGATCGTCGCAATAAGAAGCGTGCTTTCCGTCGTCTTTGGATTGCTCGTATCAACGCAGGTGCTCGTATGCACGGTATGTCATACAGCCGCTTGATCCACGCCTTGAAAGAGAATAATATCGATCTTAACCGTAAAGTATTGGCTGATTTGGCCATGAACCACCCTGAGTCTTTCAAAGAAGTGGTGGCTAAGGTGAAGAAGTAAGAAACGTCCTAGACGTTAAAGGCAAAAAGCCGGGTTTTGACAGCAGTCAGAATCCGGCTTTTCTCATTTCAGTAGTACTAAACTAAAAAAGCGCACTTCTGGTGTACCCAGGAAGTGCGCCGCGAATGAAAATGAAGTGTTTCTTAAACGTCTTATTCTTAGCAAAGTAAATACATGGCATCCTCCGGACGCTAATCAGCATCTACCAATAAAAGGGCTACAGAATAAGGTTAGATTCTCTTCTAGAAAGTCGGGTTCGAGATAGTCTTACGGTAAGTAATCTACCGGATTCACAGCTTCACCGTTCTTTAGCACTTCATAGTGCAGGTGCGGACCAGTAGACGCTCCAGTATTACCCACCTGACCAATTAACTGGCCAGCGGCAACCTTCTCTCCGACTGCTACGTCTATGCTTTGCAGGTGAGCATATAAGGTTTGATACACTTCATCGTGTACGATGATAATGCAATTGCCATAGTTACCCTTGTCGCCTGCTTCTAGTACCGTACCGGCACCAGCAGCTTGCACTGGCGTTCCTAGTGGGGCCTTCCAATCGATACCTCGATGATGTCGCTTCACCTTGGTGATCGGATGCATCATTGGGCCGTAAGAGGCCGTCAATTTGTAATCCGAGGTAAGTGGGCAAGCCGAAGGTGGCTCAATACAAGTCGTCTCCGCAGATGGACAAACAGGTTCTTCCGGCAGCGGCATAGATAAAAATGAAAACGCGCCAACACTGATTAATACAACAGTCAATAATTTCACCATGATAGATGTACTTTGGGTTGATGAATGAATTTTTTGCACTTCATTTTCATTCCATCGTTCCCGGCACAGTGCAAAAGCTTCAGTAAAGCCCCTACCCTGCTCCATGGCGTATTCAATATCACAACAAAGGTGGTCGAGCACCTCTTCGTACTGCGAGCGATTCAAAGGTCCTAATCCTCGGAGAAACTGTGCAACCTGAGTTACTTCTTCGGTGGCTAAATACATGTTTTACTCCGGTTTTAGTTGCAGGATGCGGTTCATCATTCGCACGAATTCCTGAAATTCCTGCACATAGTCACGAGCACTGGCCGTTCCCAGATCACTGAGGCGATAGTACTTTCGTACACGCCCCCCTACTTTTTCTTTTTCCGAGACAATCAGTCCTCCTTTTTCCAGCTTGTGTAGTGTGGGATAAAGGGCGCCTTCCGTCAGCTCCAGATCGCCATCTGAAAGCTCACGAACGCGTTGGGTAATCTGATATCCATACATCCGCCCCTCTTCTTGAAGCAGATGCAAAACCAGCGTTTTTAAGGTTCCCTTGAATAGTTCCTTTGAGTACATAGGGCAAATATGCATAATTTTCTTAGGTATAAAAATTTTCCCTCTGTCTTTTTCTTTACATTTTTCTTTCAAAAAAATCTGAAAGTTTAAAAACTCTTCTCCTCTTCGGTGGTTAGAGTAGTGTGTAAAGTGGATAGTTAGCTGTCCGGTTAAGCGCAGAATGCAGTGTGGAGTATTGATAATGCCAGTTATTGTTTGACGAGTGCAGTGATTGGAGTTTGGAGCTGGCATACTAATTCGGAACAGGCTAACTTCCACTTTCACTATCTTTCGACTTTCTTATCCAGTGAAGGTTTCGTACCCTTAGACCTACTGATGATTATTGCCAATGAGTTATAAGAGTTTAAGAGCTGCAGCAGAAGACTTGGAGCGTACCGGACAACTAGTCCGTGTGAAGGAAGAAGTAGATCCTGATTTAGAAATGGCCGAAGTACACCGCCGCATCTATGATGCAGGTGGTCCAGCAATACTCTTTGAGCGGGTAAAAGGCAGTCCATTTCAAGCGCTATCTAACTTGTATGGCACATTTGAGCGTACGGAGTGGCTCTTCCGGCATAGTATTGAAAAGGTTCAGAAGGTCATTGAGCTAAAAGCGGATCCTACCCGCCTGCTTAAGAATCCACTGCGATACGTATCAGCTCCTTTTACGGCACTCACGGCGCTACCGCTGAAAAAGCGCCTTGGAAAAGCCCCTATCCAATACGGCACAACAACTATTGACCAGCTACCATTAGTAAAGAGTTGGCCAATGGATGGTGGAGCCTTTGTCACCCTACCTCAGGTTCTGACGCTGCCTCCAGGCACAAAGGAAGCCATGCAGAGTAACATCGGCATGTATCGCATCCAATTGAGTGGCAATGAGTACGAACTTAACAAAGAGATCGGCCTACACTATCAATTGCATCGAGGCATTGGTGTGCATCATACGCAGTATAATGCGAGTGATGAGCCCTTTCGTTGTTCTGTCTTTATTGGCGGAGCGCCTTCTCATGCGTTTTCTGCGATTATGCCCCTACCGGAGGGCCTGAGTGAACTCACGTTTGCGGGCCTACTTGGTGGTCGTCGTTTTCGCTATCTATTTGAAGACGATTACTTCCTTTCAGGTGATGCTGATTTCGTCATTACGGGTACTATCCGGAAGGGCGAGAAGAAACCCGAAGGACCATTTGGTGATCACCTGGGTTATTATAGCCTTGAGCACGATTTCCCTGTAATGGATGTCCACAAAGTACACCACCGCAAGGATGCCATATGGCACTTCTCTGTAGTAGGTAGGCCACCGCAAGAAGACAGTAGCTTTGGACACCTTATTCATCAGCTTGTGAAGTTGTTGACGCCACAAGAGTTTCCAGGCGTAAAAGAGATTAATGCTGTCGATGCAGCTGGCGTACATCCGCTCTTGATTGCTATTGGTTCGGAACGCTATATGCCATTCCGTGAGCGCCGCCCCGAAGAGATATTGACCCAAGCCAATCGTATCATCGGCTCGGGACAGACTTCACTGGCCAAGTACCTCATTATTGCTGCAGAGGGCGATGGCCCGGTAAGTACGCATGATATTGGAGGTTATTTCCGCCACGTTTTAGAACGTATCGATTGGACTCGTGATCTCCATTTCCAGACCAAGACTACGATTGATACCTTGGATTATTCCGGTACCGACTGGAATGCCGGTTCAAAGGTAGTGATGGCCTGTTGTGGACCAAAACTCCGAGCGCTTTCCACTGAATTATCTGGAGATATTTCTTTGCCTGCTGGCTTTAGTAATGCCCGACTAGCCCTGCCTGGAATTGTGGGTATTGAAGGACCGAAGTTCACCGGTAAAGAAAGCTATGCTGAGGCAGAACAGCTCGCCACTCAATTGAATACCAAAGACTGGGAGGGTATTCCGCTGATTGTACTGTGCGATGATGCAAATTTCTTGGCCGAAACTTTGAATAACTTCTTGTGGGTAGCATTTACTCGTTCTAACCCCAGCCATGACATTTACGGCGTGGATTCCTTCACAGAGTTTAAGCACTGGGGTTGTCGCGGGCCGCTCATCATTGATGCGCGAATTAAGCCTCATCATGCACCCGAATTGGTACCGGATGCAACAGTAAGTCAGCGAGTAGATCGCTTGTTCGCAAAAAGCGGAAGCTTGTACGGTATGAGCTAAGTATCATGTTCAGCTTATAGTAGCGTAGACTTTAAGAGTGGATTGTCTGCGAAAAGTTGTTACAATTCACCTGCCTAGTGGAATTCGTCCTAATTTTACGTGAGTAAAACGCAATTACCCCCAATGGCCAACCTTCGACTGCTCCTCGCTGTGCTGTTCTGTCTGCCTTTATGCATGCTCGCGCAAACTAATAACTATACCATCAGTGGGTATGTTACAGATGCCAATACCGGAGAAACCCTCATTGGTGCCAATATCTACGTTGATGGTAACCCAGCTCAAGGTACCGCCAGCAATGTATACGGCTTTTACTCCTTAACATTAGCCGAAGGCGAATACACGCTGGTGTTCAGCTACTTAGGCTTCCAGGATAAAAGAGTACCGGTTACGCTAAATGCGAAACAAACGCTAAACATGGACTTGAGCGAAGGCGTGGAACTTCAGGAGGTCGTCGTAACGGCAGAACAAGAGGACCGGAACGTTCAGGATACTCAGATGGGCACACTCGAGGTCTCCGTAGATCAGATTAAGAAGCTTCCAGCATTACTTGGCGAAGTAGATGTACTCAAAGCTATTCAGCTACTCCCAGGGGTACTATCCGCTGGGGAGGGAAGCTCTGGGTTTTACGTTAGAGGTGGTGGGCCTGATCAGAACTTGGTCTTGCTGGATGAAGCTACGGTTTACAACTCTGGCCACCTACTTGGATTCTTCTCCGTCTTTAATCCAGACGCTATCAAGAATACAACCTTAATCAAAGGAGGGATGCCTGCTCGCTATGGTTCGCGCCTATCCTCCGTGGTGGATATTCAGATGAAAGAAGGGAATAAACAGCGATATCAGATTGATGGAGGGATTGGTATTGTGGCGAGCCGCTTTACTGTCCAAGGTCCCATTGCTAAAAATCAATCTTCTTTCATTCTATCTGGCCGACGGACCTATGCACTAGACCTGGCACAACCGGCCATCAACAATACCGATTTCGCAGGTACCAACTATTACTTCTACGATTTGAATGCGAAGGTGAATCATGTTTTTTCTGATCGAGATCGCGTCTTCCTAAGCGCATACTTTGGCCGAGATGTACTGACTTACCGGAGCAATGTAAGAGATTTCTTCTTCAACCTACCTTACGGCAACGCTACCGCAACGCTGCGTTGGAATCACCTCTTTAATGAGAAGCTCTTCTTCAATCTATCGGCTATTTACAACGATTACGATTTCGGCTTTAATGGTGGTCAGGCAGACTTCTCCGTTGACGTTGCCAGTGGCGTTCGTGATGCCAACTTTAAGCTTGACTTTGACTTCTTCCCTAATCCCAAACACAGTATCAAATTCGGAAGCCATTATACCTACCATAAGTTGTCGCCAAATATTGCTAATGCGACCAACGGCGAAGAAACCTTCTCCAATAACTTAGAGCCAAAGTACGCCCATGAAACAGGAACCTATATTGAGGATGATTGGAAAATCAGTCAACGTTTAAGTATCAACTACGGACTGCGATTCTCCACTTTTACCCAAATGGGACCTTATGTCTCCCCTATCGACAGCACCGTCTTTGGGAAGAATGATGCCGCGATCACCTATACTGGATGGGAACCACGTTTACTACTGCCGCAAGCCTTAAAGCAGCCATTACGATAACTAATCAGTATCTACACCTGGTTAGTAACTCTACCTCTACCCTACCCGCTGACGTCTGGGTACCTAGTTCTCAACGCATTCCGCCGCAGCGTGGCATCCAGTATGCTCTCGGCTACTTTCAGAACCTAAAGGACAACACTTATGAGACCAGTGTGGAGCTTTACTACAAAGACTTAAACAATCAAATCGATTACCGTGAAAACTACGTCAACAATGCTGCTGATGACTTAGAACAAGAGTTTGTCTTCGGACAGGGCTGGGCCTACGGGGCTGAGTTTTACGTCAACAAGCGAAAAGGAGCATTGACGGGTTGGATTGGCTACACCTTATCCAGAACAGAGCGACAGTTTCCGGACATCAATGACGGCAATACTTTTCCAGCTGTTTATGACCGGCGTCATGATCTATCGGTTGTGGCGAATTATCAGATACATCCAAAATGGGAGCTCGGAACAGCTTTCGTCTATGGCACAGGACAGGCGTATACCCCACTAGAGAGTCTGTACTTCATTGAGCAAAATCTCATCCAGGAATATGGCGTGCGCAATAGTGCTCGTATTACACCCTATCACAGGCTGGATCTTTCCGCTACATTTACACCAAAACCGGAGACTGAGAAACGATTCCACTCCAGCTGGGTCTTCTCGGTGTACAACGTGTACAATCGTCGGAATCCATTCTTTATCTACTACGACCTAAGCACCGATACAGCTGCTGGTACGGCACAAGCCTCGGCCGTACGCGTATCCTTGTTTCCTATCATCCCGAGCATTACCTGGAATTTTTCTTGGGAAGGGAAGTAGAAGCAAATCGAGCGAAGTGCAGTAGTTGTGAATGAATCTACTTCGTCCAGTCTTGTAAAACCTGTTTTACTTGATCGCGATACTGCCGGCCAATGGGTAGTTTATGTGCCCCGATCGTAATTGTCGTTGCACTGTAGGCCGTAATATGCTTCTTAGCCACCAAATAGGATTTGTGAATCTGAAAGAAGTCGCCCCCTAACAACTCCAGCATCCGCTTTAAGCTATCCTTTACCACCAAGCGATCTTCTGTAGTGTGAATACCCACATACTCTCGCATCCCTTCAACAAAACAGACATTAGACCGATCAAGACGGAGGTGCTCCTTATTAATGGTTATGATCAAAGGCTCCTCTACTTGTGGCATTGCAATAGGCTTTTGTGGCATCGGCCTTCTTAGTCTGTTCACCGCCTGCAAGAATCGTGGAAACCCAATGGGCTTTAGTAAATAATCAACTACTCCTAGATCATACGATTCTAGTGCGTAATTAGGATATGCCGTTGTAAGAATGACTTGGGGTGCATTCGACAGGGTACGTAGAAATTCGAGCCCCTTGAGGCGGGGTAGATGAATATCCAAAAAGATAACATCTATTGGAGTACGCCTCAAATGCTCCAAAGCACTGATCGCATCGCTCATGGTGGCCACCAATTCCAGATAAGGAACTTCAGCTACATAATCGGCAATGATCTCGGCAGCTAGCGCCTCATCTTCTACAATCATGCATTTCAAGCGATCGGTGCTCATCCCTCTTCTAGATTTATGTGTAACTCTACCTCAAAACTAGACTCATCAGAGGATATGCTGAGTTGATGCTCATTTGGATACAGAAGTTCCAATTGGCGGCGCAAATTCTGCAAACCAAGGCCGGATGAATTATCCTCGGGTGTTGGTTCCCCTTCTATAGAGTTCTTGACTTGAAAACAAAGTTTCCCCTCTTGTGCTCGCAATACGACTTCTATCCAAGCCTTCATCCTGCTTTCACTAAGACCGTGTTTAAATGCGTTTTCCACTAGTGGCAGCAGCAAGAGTGGAGGTATTTGATAATCGTACTGATCCACTTCCATTTCCAGCTTCAAATCCAGTTTGTCTTGAAAACGAACTTCCTCCAGGCTCAAATAGTCCCGTATCATTTGACATTCTTTGTCCAAGGGGATCAAGGCTTCATTGCATTCATAGATCATGAAACGAAGGAGCTGCGACAGACGTAACACCGTCTCTTCTGTACGATCGTCCTTTTTCCGCGCTAGCGCATAAATTGAGTTGAGTACATTAAAGAGGAAATGTGGATTTGTTTGTGCTCGAAGAAACCGCAGTTCAGATTGTAGTTTCTCCTTTACCAATTCCTTTTCACGCTCCAGACTAGCTACCCGAAGCCGGAAATATTTAATGCCCATTGCAAGCCCAACAACAGAGCTAAGGTCAATGAGTGACCAGATAAATCGGCCAGAAGAAATCCGAGAAAAAGCGACGTTTTCACCGTACAGCAGCGGATATATCACACCATACAGAACAAGCAGGTTCATCACTGCACCAATACTCAAAACCAGAATAATCAGCCCACCACCGCGCCATTGTGATTGCCTATCGAACAGGACGGGTAGTAAACGATAGAGCACTAAATAGGTAGCTGCAATCTTTACTGGCAAAAAGAAGAATTCTACTCCCAAACCAACAACTGCTCGTTGCCACCAGGGAAAGCTCTCAAAGGAGGATCCGGCCAGCGCCACCTCGACGTAGGCATTTAAAAACAGGTATACCAACCAGAACCCAATATGTAGTGCGTATCGAGGCATACCCAAAGGTCCGTAAAAGCACTCACTTATTGCAGCCTGAGCTACCAACGACCGTTTAGCGTCAACCAACGACTTGCGCGCCAGTATTTTGCTTTTCGTAGACCCAGCCAGGTTGATTGTTGATTAACTGATTCTGAGCAATTTAATCCAAGTATCATTGTTCCATCACCAGTTTGTATGAATGATGAAAACACCCGACTTTTTTCTTCTTTGTTTCCTACTTTTCTTTTCCGGCACCATTCAGGCCCAGCAATTCGAACAAATCACGAGTGGCAGTATTGCCACTAGCCAAAAGGACAGCCGATCTTGCAACTTCATAGACTTGAACGGAGATGGATTTGATGACATCTTTATCAGTAATGGTCCCAGTGGCGGGCAGAACAACCAGCTGTTCTTGTCAAACGGTAACGGAACCTTCGGAACAATCTTCAATGATCCAATTACACAAGATCAAGGAGCATCAGATGGCGCCAGCTTTGCTGATGTTGACAATGATGGCGACTTAGATGCCTTCGTCGTCACCTGGTATGGAGAGCGCAATTACTTCTACCGCAACAATGGCGACGGTTCTTTCACCTTTGAATCCAGTACTGCCCACACTGGCAATGGTACCTACTCCGAGACCTGCGCTTGGGGCGACTACGATCAAGACGGTTGGCTGGACCTATACGTAACCAACAGTACCGACTTTGTGGTAAATGCTGCGGTAACGAAGCGCAATCAGCTTTGGCATAACCTAGGGGATGGCACTTTCGAGCGTATCACCACTGGAGCACCGGTTAGTGATGCCGACATTTCTCGCAGTGTTCAATGGATAGACTATGATCAAGATGGGGACACTGATTTGTTCGTTAGTAATGAAGAGAACGAACGTAACCGCCTGTACGAAAACAATAATGGCACCTTCACTAATGTGAGCAACCCTGTTACAAGCGTTGTACGAAGTTCTACCGGTAGTAGCTGGGCAGATATCGATAACGATGGAGACTTGGATTTATTCGTAGCCAATTTTAGCAATCAGGACAATCAAATCTTCCGAAACAATGGGGATGGCTCGTTTACCGCTATCAATAGTGGTCCACAATCAAATGACGATGGCTGTTCCTTTGGCAGCGCCTTCGGTGACTTTGACAATGACGGTGACCTTGACCTCTTTGTAACCAATGGTTTTTGTGGAAATGGTTTGCAAAACTTCCTTTACAAGAATAACGGCAGCGGTAGTTTCAGCCGAGATGACAGTAGTATAGAAGATCTCTCCACACAATGTTCGTTCGGCGCCGCCTGGGGTGATTATGACAATGATGGATTTCTCGATCTGATCGTAGCCAACTGTAAGGGCAGTAATTCTCAAAGCCAGCCACGCAACACCCTATTGCACAACTTAGGCAATGACAACAACTGGATCAAATTCAGATTAGAAGGTCGCGTATCCAACCGCTCTGCCATTGGTGCTCGTATTCGCCTCAAGGCTCAAATAGACGGAGACGAGGTTTGGCAAACTCGGGTTATTAGCGCTCAGACGGGTTATAATGGCCAGAATAGCTTAACAGCACACTTTGGGCTAAAGGACGCCAACGTTGTGGATAGCGTGGAAGTCTATTGGCCCAGCGGATTGATTAGCAGGCGTGGCCCATTGGGCATCGGCACCACCTACGAACTGCTGGAACCCACCACCAATAATGCCAGTGGCCTAAACACCAACAGACCCAGCATCAGAGTTGCCCCTAATCCAGTACAAGATCAGCTCTACGTAGAAATAGACGAGCAATTGAAGCAAGGGGAGTCCCAAATAGAATTGGTAGACGCTAGTGGACGTGTGGTATTAAAGCAAGCGTTTCAGCCATTGAATGCCATAAACCTTTTCGTCGGGCATTTGCCCCCTGGAATGTATGTACTCCACTTAACGCAGTCGGGACTGCGAATATCGGAGTCAATAGTGCTACACTAAACAACTTCCAGTGGCGAACAGCTGAAGGCCCAGAGCTGGAGGCTGTTCGTATTTTCTGGCGAAGGCCTTCCTACACCTCTTCCTGAAAGGTCTCTAAGCTCTGATAAATAATCTTGTGAATACGCTCCCGCAAGCCTAGCTTTTGCAGCTTGTTGTTGTACTTGTAGGGATGAATGCGATTGGAAAGAAAGATAAAGATTAAGTCTTCCTCTGGATCGGCCCATACGCAGGTACCTGTGAAACCGGTGTGGCCGAAGGTATCATTAGAAGCGCCATAGTATCGAAGCGATTTAGAGTGCCCTGCTAAACGATCAAAGCCATAAGCCCGATAGTTGTAACCATTGCGGCGCGTAAACTGCGTGATAGTTTCTGGTTGGAGATACTGCCGCCCACCATAGGTTCCATCCTGGATTAGCATCTGAAACAAACCAGCTAAGTCCCTAGCGTTGCCGAATAAACCAGCATGGCCAGCTACACCACCCAGCAATACCGCACTTTCATCATGAACGACTCCCTGAACCACTTCACCTCGCCAGCGTTTGTCGTGCTCCGTTGGAACTATTTCTGATTTAGGATACATCAATCCTGCTCGATACCGCAAACGGCGCAGCCCCATGGGGTCGTAAAAGTGCAAACGTAAATAGTCATTCAAGGCTAGCCCGCCGGTCTTTTCAATTACCTGCTGTAGGAGTATGAAATTGACGTCGCTGTATCGGAAGAATGGGCGTCGTGAAGTTCTCACTTTTGTAATTTCCTCAAGCAAGGTCTCTCTGACGTTATTTCGCAGGTAAAAGTCATCACTTAAGGCTAAGGAATAACTCTCACTTCCCTCCGCCTGAAACACATCTTTTTGCCGCAACCAATGGGCGATTGGTAGGTTGGCCTGTAGACCCGTCTGATGCGCTAGTAGGTGCCGAATACGCAGTGACTTTAGGCCGTACTTTTTATATTCCGGTAGAAAGTCCTTAATACGCGAAGCCAGATCTACTTTCCCTTTTTCGGACAAGTGCATTACCCCTACCGTAGTAGCAGCGGCTTTGGTCAGAGATGCTAGGTCATAGATAGACTGATGGTCTACCGCTTGTTCTTTATCATAGGTGAAGTACCCAAAACTTCGATCGTAGATGATTTTACCTGATTTAGCTACCAGGACCTGACAACCTGGAATAGCCTTCCTACGAATAGCTCGCTCCACGTAGCGATCAATACGTTGCAGTTTTTCTCGGTCAATTCCCACCGCTTCTGGTGGCGCATGTCCTAAGCGTGTCGACGCTAGCCAGCCCTTTTGCGCATAATAAGTATTCTGACCACCAAACAGCATCTGAACTGCCATTGCCTGAGCCGTCTCCGTTCGATCTGGCAAGTGCAATAGAGAAAACGGTTGTTCAAGGAGTACTTCAGGTAGATCAGCTCCGAAGTAAATTACGGTTACTGCCCGATCGTGACTAAAGTTGCGTAAGGGTACCAATTGACTTTGCCAGGCTGGCATGGAAGGCGCGTCCAAAAGCACAATCACAGGAACTTGTTCCTGGCAGATGAGCGGGAGGTTTGGCAGCGCATTTTCCCAAACGTACTCTCTTGAGGGAGCCATCTCTTCCAGACCAACTTTAAAAACAGGAAATGCTTGAGCGGAATAGCATAACAACTGCACTGCTTGATTGGTAGCAAATGGCAGTAATTCTCCTGGGTTTTGAATGACTTGGCCGCTATTAGAATAGTACTCCCACGTTGCAAAGCTAATCGTATCGAGTAGGTGGTCGATGGCAGGGCTGTTGCTTACTGTTCCATCCTCGATATCATCAATCCATTCTTCCTCTACCCCATCCGTAAGTCGGTCAAAACCATAGGCATCCTCCAACAAGGTGGTGTCTTGTCCTGTGGGAACAGTATCCAATACCTCAGCGGAAAGCCAGGGGGCGAAAGGAGAATAAGCGAAAAGAAATAGGAAGCCAACACTAACAGCTAGTACAACGCGAGATCTTGTATTCATGATCGTTTTTGGGCACGGTCAGCCCGATCGGACCAAGGTCCACAGGCTTTACTTTTGAAGTTGAGTTTGATGTATAGGAGCGAGTTGGCAGTGTACTTTCCAATCAATCCAAAACCAACGTGCTAATCCCTACCTAAGCATAACGCCACAGATACCAAAAGGATACAACAAGAAAGTGTTAAAACTTACTCCTCTTCTTGTTTCGTCGCGAGCCCTACCAATTGAGACGCTAAACGATGACAGGTTTTGGCCGGCTGCTTCCAAAGTGCCTCGGAAGAATAGGATAAGATCTGATAGCCCGCAAGGCGTAGTCGATCCCGCTGCCAATTTTCCCAATCCAGAGTCGTATTGCGCCCTGAAGCCACAAAACCATCAACTAACAATACGATCCGTTGCCCGTCCGGGGCTTTGGCGATTAAGGCCTCATTCGCAATCCCCTGTGGAACCTGGAATGACCAAGACCAATCTGGCAACAACTGTCCAAGACGATAGCTCAATTCAATGGCCAAGGAGTCGTCTGTTTTTGTCGTTTTCTCCTGGGTTGGCCAGTGTTCAAGCAAATCTTGCAGACGAGTAAATGATTGCTCCGCCGTAGCCTGTGACGCAGCAGTGAGCAGCGCTAGAAAACGCTCTCCGGGTCTATCCACCCAAGTTAGCCGCGCCTCCACTTCATCTAGCGGCATAGAATTTAAGAATCGAACCTTTTTAGAGGCCCGTAGACATTCCTCCAGGGTCGCGAGGCGTTTACGTCCTGCAACCTGATTCAATTCTTCTAGTGTAGCAGGTAAATGTCCCTTATGATCAATAGGCCCAAAGCCTAAGGTGACCAATAACTCCTCGAAGCGCTGACCGCTGGCCTCTTCCACACTAAGAACAGTCATACCGTTTCGTTCTAGCTGAAGGATCAGATCGGTGCCCGGGCTTCGTTCCCGCTTAATGCGGTACAGCATTGATTGTATAGCATTACGCTGAGCCTTGGTCCAACACAAGATTCCAAGACGAGGATAGCGCATGCCATCCTGTTGTTGTATGGCATTCAATGCTTTGAGTACCTCTTGTACCTCCACTCCATTGGTCCGCGCTTCGGGAAGGTATCTTCCATCCACCTGCTGGAATGCGACCTCTGTATTACGGCTAGTCCAGTGCTCAATCAAGCTGCTTCCAGCAGTCCTTTGACATCTACTCTGGGGAATATCTCCATGCTGCAGATGACGAAGCAGGTGCCCCTGCTCAAGGCTAGTAACTTCGGTCGGAGTAAGAATAGCTAGCTGGTTAGCTTGATTCAGTATCTCAGCACTATCACTTAGAGACAAGCCCTCTGCACGGTCCAGTATCACCATATCGTAGTGCGCTACCAGATCAGCGGCTGTTTCCGGGTTGGCGTAGGCAACTGGAAATAAATCAGCGATGGCGGAACCATGACGTTCTAGTAAAGTTCGCACGCTCTGGGGCCATGATTTCAGAGCAGGTTGTAAGAGGGATAAGGCTTGCTTTTGGCGACCTTCCCAATCTTTGGCAATAATACCCGGTAGCTGGGCGCGCAGTTGCTCCACTTCCTCTACGTGTTGTTCACTCGCAGCCTCCCCAAAGACGGGGAAAGGATCGTATGTTCCTTGCAAGCATTCGTAGAAGTACCAGCTGGAAAAGGCAGCTTCCCAATCCGTTGGTCGGGAGCGAAGAATAGCCTGAATTGTTTTACGCGAAAGCTCACTGAGGGAGAACCAATTACGTTGCCAGGCATAAAATGCACTGTAGTCCGTAAGACCTTCCTGGGTTTGTTCCAGTTGGTCGATAATCTCTTCCAAGTTCTTCTGCTGACGAGGCAGTGTCAGGGTTTTGGATTGTAGCGGAAGCTGGTACAGACCGCTTGCATTTACCTCATCCATAAACACCTCCAGATCCTGTTCTAAAGCTTCTATTGAGGTTCCAGATTCTAAATCCTTGATCGCGGTCTTATAGTTTAGACGCGACATATCTTCCTGAATCTGATTGGTAATTCCTCCACGCCAGGCTTCTAGCGAACGACGATAATCCCTAAGTTGCTCACGCATGCTTGCCAATAAATGGCTGGCTTTTTGCTCAGGCCAGGAGAAGTCGAAAATTCGAAACTCCTCATGCGTTTCTTGCAGCTCTTGATAAGCGGACAGTATCTTGGACTTCTGGTCAAGGGCCTGCTGATACTTATCAGAAAAGCGGCCGTAAAGGCGCAATGTTCTATCGCCGGAACGCAGGGTATCTGTGCCAAAACTGTTCTGCCCATCTTCCCACAGCTCCTCCACCCGTTCTAAGGAAGAGCGCAGCTGCAAATACTGCCGTTCATGTAAACCAGCTAACTGGTCAGCGTATTGGCTCTGTAATCGCACATAGCGTTGGTGCAATCGTCGAGCGACACCCAAAAGCTTGTCAGTAGTATCACGGATAAAGCCCTTACTCTCCTCCAACTCTTGGTGCACGAAAATCGCCGCACTTAAGTTGCTCAATGGATGATGTAGGGTATTTAACTGCTTATGAAGTGGAGCAGTAGACTCCAGGGCCTTGATGATATCCTGATATTCAAGCGGAGTAAACTGATATTGAGAAGCATTAAGCTGGCTTGCGAGCAGTTCTTTTCCCTCTACTCGAGAAAAGTGCAAGTAATATCCCAGGAGATCAGACCAGCCCTTTTCGCCAAAAACAGCCTGTCGGGATGCACTAAACCAAGTGTCATACTGGCGCTGAAATCGATTGGTACGGTTCAACTGTGTCCGCCATTGCACCGCATCGTAGGCAGAGACAATGGCCCGGTCTTTTTCAAAGGTTTTGACCTTCCCAGCCAGGATGGGTAGGTCCGTATATTCATCCTGCCACAAAAAGGCAAAGTGTTTCAAGCGAGGTAAGCGGACAAGCTGGTCAAATCGTTGTTCGAGTTCGGCTTTTTTGCGCGCAATTACTAAACAGGACTTCCTTTTCCACAATGCAAGCTTAATTAATTCCAAACAAGTGTCAGAAAAGGCCTCTGCTTGGTCTACAGACAGCAAAGTGTGTCGTTGTCCATAAACCTGCTTAAAAAAAGTATACTGACAAGGATTTAATCTAGCCAAAATAAGGTCCCCAATCGCGCTTTCCTCATATGGTAGTGGGACTTTCCAGTGGTCAGCAACTGCAGGCGTAAACTCCCAGTTAGCGGCATCAATCCCTAGTCGGGCTGCCCACCATAACTCACTGGGTGCATCACCAGTAGGGAATAGTGAATCAGGAGGAAAGGAGGCAAGCGCAGGATTCGTACTAGCCGCCTGTATCATGGTCTTTTCTAATAGCTCCTGCACGAATGCACTGAGGCGTTCAAGACTATCTGCGGCAGGAGACAAGGCCGCCTGAAGATGCTGTTGCCATGGGCCTTCAATATCTTCTACCAGTTGATTAAATAGGCTTCGATTATAGGATGGACGATGATTAGTATCAATCATCAAACGCCATTCAGGCCTTGTATTTACTGGTGGTTCCAGCAAAACCGGCCAACGAAGCAGAGCGTGGGCCTGCGTCTGCTCTTCGTCCGCCACGAGAAGATATGGATAGGTAAAATAGAGTACATGCCGCCCTTCAAGGCGCCGAGCGGAACGCTGTTCTGTATAAAGATGCCAGAGCACTTCGGCTTGATCAGCGCGAGCACGCAAAAGACATTCAGCACTTCCAGTGGTTAAGAGAGATTGAATCCATTGGTAGGCGATTTCTTGATCATCTAACAATGAGAGCCAATCCAAATATGGGCGTTCTGGATCTTTTTCCAACATGTGTCTGTTTAGCCTCGCTACCCTATTGCAGCGATTCGTCTTAGCCAAAAATAGACAGGCTGTTTTAAACTGACAAGAATCATCCTAGCCTTTGTCTGAAAAGGAGCCTGATTTTGAACAAAAACTACTACTACAACCCTTAAACATGACTAATATTATCCTAATTATTCCTAACAATACTTTCACGTGACTGAATTAACCCGTATATTTGAAGAGAGGACAAAAAACATAGTTTTAGAATTGAAAATCAGGCAGATATAAAAGCACTTGCTTTGTTTGCTTGTCTATAAACAAACATTAAACAAACTTCCTCGATGTATCAGATCGCGGTAATCTTAACCGATGCGAGGCGCCGGATCCTATGGGTGAATGATGACTTTACGCACATCACTGGCTACACCTATGAGGAAGCGATCGGTCGTGTCCCAGGAGATCTCCTGCAAGGACCACTGACCGAAGATGAAGCTATTGAACAAATTCGGGCCGGACTACGTGATATGGTTTCGGTCAAATCAGATATTACTAATTACCGTAAAAACGGTTCCTCCTATCTATGCAAACTGGTTATCCATCCCGTTTTCGCGAACGAGAAGGAACTAACCAATTTCATCGCCTTTGAGGTAGACGGAGACGAAGTGGGTAACGAAACTGATATCCCTTTACTTGAGATTAATCAAAAGTATCGCTCCAGCAGCCTCAAAGGTATTGATGAATTAAAACTGTATTCTCGGATTAGAGCAATCCTGGAAATCGAAGAGCTCTATTTAGATCCTAGTCTATCACTTAAGACACTCGCTGACAAGCTAGACACCAACACCAAATACCTGTCTCAAGTAGTAAACCATTGCAGTGGGCACAATTTCCAGCAATTCATTAATACTTATCGTATTGAACGCGTGAAATATCGGCTGACTGAAGGCGCACACGAGTTCCTTACCCTCTTCGGTGTGGCCCAACAGTGCGGTTTTAAGAACAAGTCTACATTCTACAAGGTATTCAAGGACATCACTGGTCTGACACCCAAAGATTACTTGGAAAATCTAGACACTTAGCATTTACCAGAAAAGTACTTTTCACTTCATTTCTCCCCCGCAATTCATGCTGACCCATTGGCAACGGCTCGTATTCATACTAAGTAGGCTGTAATATTTTCGATTACATACCCTTTGCGATTGAATGTGGCAAAGATTCGGGCCAACTTTGGTTGAACCCCGCCCATAATTCGTTAAACCAATGGCAGGCATAAAAGATTTACTATCTCTGTTTTACTGGATCAACAACCAAAAAGAACCTTTTTTGGATGCCAGTATTGGTCAAGAAAGACCTGGTAATCACCAAAGTGACATGGAGATAGTGACACAAAAGAACAAAGGATCGGAAGTAGAAAACGATCTGCAATCGGATAAGCCCAAGAAACTGTAGTCCCTTGGGTCTACCCTACTATTAATTATTGCCGGTCAACGACACCGCCACTAATCTTCTCTCCATTGCGGTACATATACTCGACCATAATCTGCCCCTCCTCATCATAGTCACGTACTAGACCATCCAACTGTCCGGCTTTGTAAGAGGCTTCCTTCTTTAGCTTACCGTTACGAAAGTCATATTCTCGCATAACTCCGTCTAGCTCTCCGTCTTTGTAATTGGCTGTCATTTCCGGGCGACCAAATCGAAACTTACCCCAAGGACCATGAAGCTTGTTGTTCTTATAAGTTGCGAGTAACTCTGCTTGCCCTCGGTCATTGAACTCCATGTATGGCCCATTGTATTGGTCATCCACAAAGCTTATCACTTTGACTGGGAATTCAGCTTCCGGACCGTAGTAGGTCCATGTTCCGTTTTTCACACCATTACGAACATTACCTTGTTCTAGCAATGCCCCATCTGGAGAGTAGCGGCTAGCAACAGTAACACTTGATCCGGGAATGTTCTCATATTGATAATCACCCTCCAAACCTGCACCTGCACTTGGTGCCGTCGAACCCTCGCTGGAATTGTTCTGACAGCTAAGGATCATACATAGGGATAACAACAGGAAGAAAGTTCTCATGTCTGCATAATTTTGAAAGCGTTCTATGATATGCGGCTGCAAATGTAAGACATAGCTAGGCAATACAATGAAAATCATCCGAGGATTGAATGAGCTAGAAGATGCTAATTAATCCAATTTTAACTTGCCATACCGTTTTTCAAATTTGCTAATTTTGCCGATTAAGTCTATTTTTGAATCCGCCCACGAGGCATCCCTCCATAACCATATATTGGGTACAGCAGGAATGAACGCAGAAAGCTTTAGCACATACTTGGCTCAACCAGCCAAACTTTACCAGCTACCCTATCAGGAAATCAAGAACCTGGTAGCGGAATACCCGTATTCGGCTAATTTGCGTCGTCTATTGCTGCTGAAAAGTAAGATTGAGCAGGATCCAAAATTTGAGCAATATCTCCACGATCTAGCCAGCTCCACGCTTGACCGTCAGCATCTGTACGAGTTTGTCACGCGTGAAATTCCTCAATTGCTGGAATTAGACACAGAACCTGAAGACCGACTCGAGCTGCAGGACTTAGCCCAAATGCGGGAAATGGATAAGATCCCGGTGGTACAAGAAGAAGTACAGGAAGAGTCTGTTTCCGTGCCATTGAGCACTGCGACACCACTCCCCGTCGAAGTGGAGGAGGAGGAAGAAGAGTTAAGTTTTTCTGGTGCCATAGAAGAAGCTGACTCATCGGTTACTGTAGAGTTTGACGTACCAGAGGAGAAAATGCAAGAGGAAACTGAACAAGAACAGGAAGAGCCATCGGAGGATCTATCTGTACCTGGCCCAGTCGTAGAAAAGTCGTCCGTCCCACCTTATCGCGTCTCTTCCGATTTACTTACCACTTTAATCTCTGGTTCCTTGCTAAGAGGTGGTAGACTAAACCCTCAACCGAAGACCGAATTCAATAGTTGGCGAGAGCATCGATCTAAGGCTTCCCGTGACTGGAAAGCGCTGCGTAGCAGAACGAGTACGGAAAGCCGTAAAGCGCCTAAAGCCAAGGAGGTGGCAAAGCAAAGCGTACAAGACCCCGCAAATCTTGCTTCAGAGACGCTAGCCAAGCTATTGGTGCGACAAGGACAATATCGCAAGGCCATCAAAATCTACCAACGGTTGAGCTTGTTATATCCGGAAAAAAGCCGTTACTTTGCGGCCACAATTGAAGAACTGAAACAAAAATTATAAAGATATGATCACCGGCTTGACAATTTTGACGGCGCTGGTATGCTTGCTTCTGATGGGTGCAGTTTTGATCCAAAACCCAAAAGGTGGTGGTATTGACTCTACCTTTGGTGGTTCATCTGCTAACCAAGTTTTTGGTGCAGCAAAATCAACTGACTTCATCGAGAAGGTGACCTGGTATTTGGCTATCGCACTATTTATTTTGTGCATCGCCACTTCATTGATTGCTGACAGCTCTGTAACCGACATGGGGCTATAAGCAAGCATCGCTCACAAGCGAAAAAGCCTGGCGGAATGTATTCCGCCAGGCTTTTTGTTTTTTAGGTTTGATTATCTCTTTACTTCGCAACTACTACCTTCTCTGAAAGTGTGAAACCGTTGCCTCTTACTTGGACCAAGTATACGCCTGCTGCCAAATCAGCGAGCGGTAACTCCAATCGATATTGACCACGCAAATGTAATTCTTGCTGGACGGGTTGCTGCACTAACCTTCCATTCACATCCAGGATATCAATACTGATCCTGCCAGTCTCAGCCAAGGTAAAGTAGGTCGTAATATCTCCAAAGGTGGGATTCGGATAAATGGCCTCTAGCTTATTTTCAGCCAGTGGCAAAATAGGCTCTTCGGTATCCGTCACTGTACCATCCTCTCCAAAACGAAAGTCTTCATCGCCTTGCTGGTAGGGAAGATACAGTAATGGCAAGTAGTACATTTCGTCCTCGGTTCCTTCGCCCCAAGTCACCAATTGTGGTGGATTATTGGGGTTCAAGGGATTATTCGTCGTGTTGTCATATTCCGCAAAGGCATGAATTGTTGCACCAGCCTCTAACACCTGGAAGCGATCAAAGAAGTAGGTGCCCTGCCAGTTGAAATCCCACTCAGGGACATCAATTAGATTCACAATTTCTCCATTGGGTTGCTCTGCATACACCAACCAATTTTTACCTAGCAAGTGCATGTGAGGAGCCAAGCCCATGACGCTGACCTTAAAAGGCACTTGGAAGACTCCATGGAAATTGCGCGTTTGATTGGCGGGAATCACGAAAGGACCGTTCACCAAAGTGCCAAAGAACGGCAGCATGATGTGGGTCTCTACAAAACGATCTACCTCCTCATCCTCATCTGCAAAGAAAATATTGACTGTTGAAGAGTCAGACTGGTCCGTGGAGATCGGTGCATAGTGAGCTTGAATCAGTAAATCTGAACCAGCTGGCATAGTCTGCCCAATACCAGCAGGGTAAATATTCGGCCGCGCACCCGGTACATAGCCAGGGTATTCATCAAGAATTTCAACCCCCCAACCACCAAAGCCCACATAACCATACTCACTGGTGGCTTGATCCATAGCAAGTGCCTCTCCGGTATCATCGATGGCCATTAGTGCGTGGTGAACGATCGCACTATTGCCAGCACGAAACTCGATTGACTTAATGACCTTATCCTCGGTCAAGCCAGTAGGAAGCACAAAAATTTGGTACTGATCGGTATTGTCTCCTTGATGTACATAGGATTCTGCAAACGACAAGACTAAGTCTGGATCACCTACCTGAGACCCATCGGGGAACGTTGGCACCTCAGGTGCATCATCTGGGTTACCTTCCGGCATATCGTTATCTACCCATTCCGCGATTAGTGAGATTTCTTCATCGGTAAGGCCGCGTTCTCCTAAGAAATGAGAATACTCACGGTTTGGTGGCCAAGGTGGCATGTACTTGATCTCGGTGACATACTTGATCATGGCTCCCCAATTTCGAACCTCATCATAACTGGTGAGCGGCATCGGGCCGATTTCACCAGCACGGTGGCAAACGGTACAGTTATCTAAAATGATTGGGGCGATATCTTCACTATAGTTGACATCTTGGGCAACCAAGGTCAGAGAAGCGAACAATATCATCGGAGCTAGTAGAAGGTATTTCATTTTATTGCAATTAGATAAATTTCGAATTATTACAAACGCCTGCACTATTGCTCAGGCGTCGGTTGGCACATCGGAGCATTCTTGATCCAATCACCTGCAGGCGTAATTATACACCCTACCGTTGGTGTCGAAGAAATTGGTACTTCTTGACCCGAGCGAAGTGCAGCTAGTACATCCGTCAACTCACTGGTAGTGGTTACGCGCCTTCTTCGTCCTACTCGATAAAAAGTATTATCAATGCGTCCCTGGTACAATACAGCATCTGTGGACACGTCCAGAACAACAACTTCCGGGGTAAACTCTACGCTGAAGCGATCCATGATTTCCTGCCTACGGTCATGCTGAAAAGGAAAGGGGAAATTATACTTCTCTTTAAAGGCTGCCATTTTGCTTGGGTTAGAAGCCGGATTAGAGAATACACCTACAAATTCAAACTGCGACGCGCCATACTCCTGGTGCAGTTGTCGAAGCTCCAACGCATAGCTTTGCGAGATGATGCATTCTTCACTAAGGAACACATACACGCGGTACTGGGGCTCATCCTCTGCGGCGTAGACCTGCGGAAGGATGGATAAAGTCGCTAACAAACAAAATAGGTAAGTGAGCTTCATTGGTTTTGAGGATTTGAGCTAGGCAATGTCACCTTAATATAGCGTCAGCACTGATCAAGATCGCTAAATAATCTGGTAATTAGATCAAAATATCGGCAAGTGGTTTAAGGAATGCAAAAGAATTCAACCAACGGCCGATCCTATCCCATCAGTGGTCGGCACATGACCCACCAGTGGAAATTGAAAAACGGCGGTCCTTCTGCCGTTCTTTTATGGCATAACCGCCCCTCTTGTGAAGTAGTAAAACTGTCAAATCTTCACGCCCAATTTCCCCAACTGACAGGATAAGGCAGAAAACAACCTGTCAATCTGACGCTTTGTCAGCCCCTACCCTTTTGGCACGTATTGTGCTATCGTATGCATGTTGTGACAAGCAACGCCTAATTGACAATTAATTCTTAACAGATAATCAAATTCATTCTATGAAGCCCATCAACGACCGAGTAGTGATCAAGCCCGCGACGGCAGAAGAGACCACTAAAGGTGGCATCATTATTCCGGACACAGCTAAGGAGAAGCCACAGCGTGGTGAAGTTGTAGCCGTTGGTCCTGGTAAGGACGGCAACAAAATGACCGTTCAAGAAGGTGACATCGTACTTTATGGTAAGTACGCTGGCCAGGAAATCAATTTTGAAGGTGAGGATTACCTCATCATGCGCGAAGATGACATCTTGATTATTCTGTAATCGACGCTCACTTTTGAATCTCCATTTTCATTCCTAAAAAATTAAAAACACAATCTAAATATGGCTAAGGAAATTAGCTTCGATAGAGACGCCCGGGAAAAACTACGCAATGGTGTAGATGCCTTGGCGAACGCTGTGAAAGTAACACTCGGACCAAAAGGCCGTAACGTAGTAATCCAAAAGAGCTTCGGCGCACCACAAGTAACTAAGGATGGTGTAACTGTTGCCAAGGAAGTAGAGTTGGAAGACGCGGTAGCGAACATGGGTGCTCAGATGGTGAAGGAGGTAGCAAGCAAGACTGCCGATATCGCTGGTGACGGTACTACTACTGCTACTGTTTTGGCACAGGCAATGATCGGTGCTGGTTTGAAGAACGTAACTGCAGGTGCTAACCCAATGGACCTGAAGCGCGGTATCGACAAGGCAGTAAAGGTTATCATTGATGACCTGAAAGGCCAAAGCGAAGTAATTGGTGATGACTTCGAGAAGATCCAGCAAGTAGGTGCAATCTCTGCGAACAACGACAATGAAATCGGTTCTTTGATCGCTGACGCTATGAAGCGTGTAAGCAAGGACGGTGTAATCACTGTTGAAGAAGCAAAGGGTACTGATACTTACGTAGATGAGGTATTGGGTATGCAGTTTGACCGCGGTTACCTATCTCCTTACTTCGTTACCGATCCTGAAAACATGGTTACGGAATACGAAAATCCGTACATCTTGATCTTTGACAAGAAGATCAGCAACATGCAGGACATCGTACCTATCCTGGAGCAGGTAGTACAGTCTGGTCGCCCACTATTGATCATAGCAGAAGACATCGAAAGCCAAGCATTGGGTGTATTGGTGGTGAACCGCCTACGTGCTCAGTTGAAAGTAGTAGCTGTTAAAGCTCCTGGTTTCGGTGATCGTCGTAAAGCGATGTTGGAAGATATCGCTATTCTAACTGGCGGTACAGTAATAAGCGAAGAGAAGGGTTACAAGTTAGAGAACGCTAGCTTGGAGCACCTAGGTCAGGCAGAAAAGCTGACTGTAGACAAAGACAACACCACCCTTGTAAACGGTGCTGGTGCGGAAGATATGATCCAGGCTCGGATCAACCAGATCAAGGCTCAAATTGAGACTACTACATCTGACTACGACCGCGAGAAGTTGCAGGAGCGTCTAGCTAAGCTTTCTGGTGGTGTAGCTGTACTTTATGTAGGTGCACCTACTGAAGTAGAGATGAAGGAGAAGAAAGACCGCGTAGATGATGCC
>CAJXOS010000099.1 GCA_913057725.1 uncultured Lewinella sp. | reverse complement strand
CTTCTACGTCTTTTTTAGCCCTTGATTCGCGTGTCTTATATGGTTCAATAAAGAAATCACATCAACACCCCATTCACCGCCTCCACTGGCTTCGGCAAATCCGTCTCACCCAGCATTTCGCGGAGGTCAATTTCAATGACGCGGCAGAGGGATAGCATTGGTATGTCATTACCCAATCCTTCGAAGGGGTTTTCAGAGTAATCACCGACGAGTTCCATCATGATGAAGACCCAGCCTACGATAGTGGAGAAAGGGATAGACAACCAGGCACCAAGGTCACCTAGCTTATGGAACTCAGCCACCATACCGAGCGGCAGTAGAATGATGAAGATCCCAACAAAGATGAAACTTATACTAGCGTACTGACGAGGAAGAGGAAACTTCTTGATACGCTCACATTTACCTTGATGGACGTAGAAGTCATAAAGAATCTTCTGCAGCTCCATATGGCGGAAATCATCGATTAAGGCTTGTGAACGAAGTTGCTTCAGGTCACTCGCTTGCTGATCAATGATCTGCGTGGCAGTGTTCTTATAGTTCATCAGGCGCTCATGTTCTTCCTTGCCCAGATAGCGATCCAACTCTTTCATAGTTACATCGTCGTCTAGCAGGCCGATTCCATAAGTTTTCATTCGCCGTTCAGCCATTCGCCCGACACCCCGGCGCTGGCTAATGTGTTCCCAGGAAGTGGGAAGTAAAAGTTGGCTGCGCAAAGCATACAACCAGGCAATGTGTCGGTAAATCAGGCTCTTATGAATCAGCGCCAATTCGCTTCTGTCAACTGAATTATCTGTAAATTGATCGGTTACAAAACCCTTTACAGCACTTCCCCAGGCGCGGCTGCTATTCACGATAGCTCCCCAAATTTTTCGTGCTTCCCAGAGACGATCATAGGCTTGATTATTCTTGAAGCCAATGTAGAACGCCACAGCTGTACCAATCACAGAGAGTGGTAGCCATGGGATGTGTAACCACTCCCAATGGGTGAATTCGAATACTGCGGTAACAATGGTGGACCAAGCGGCTATCCAGATGATGTGATGGCCAGAGAAACGCATAATGCTCTTGAAGCCAAAATTCTTGTAAACATACATGTGTGGAAGGATTGAAAGTTTAGTTCGTAGCAAATGATTGATAAACAATAGCGCTTAACAACCAAGGCAAAAGATACGAGATTCAATCTCTTCCATGAGACATTTCTTGCACCAAAGGTTACTAAGTTATTTGAACAAGACAGATTACAACTGAACGACTAGCTTGCCTGCCGCCAAATTTTTCTCCATCATGTCTTGTGCTTGGGGAAGTTCCTCAAATGGAAAGACCTGGTGAATATTCGGCAAATAGTTACCTGCTGCTACCTGATCTACAATAAACTGAAGTGCTGGCGTAGCTGAATCTGTATGCAAGGTCTCAGAACTATAGATGGTCAGGTTGACAGTAGAGGGCATCCAAGGGAAGAATTTGTAGTCCCAACTATTACCTAGAAAGCCTACCATGCAAACTGTCCCTTTAGGAGCGGTGCTTTTCAGACAGTCCATGATGGTACGCTCTAAACCAACCAACTCAACAACACCATTTACGCCATCTGGAAAGAGTGCCTTGACTTGATCCGCTACGCCTCCCTTATCGATAAGAACATGATCGACTCCGGCTGCTTTCAACACTGGTACTTTGGCTTCCTTTCGGGTGGTTGCGAGCACGGTACATCCCATCTGCTTGGCAATGGAGGTGGCTGCTAGACCAACGGATGAGGTACCTCCACGTACCAAGAGCGACTGCCCCGGTTGTAAGTCGATGGCTTCCTTCACTGCTCCCCAGGCGGTGAGATAGGTTTCCGGTAGGGCACCAAAGATCTCCCAGGGTAGTTCCGTCTGTACCGAGAATACGTTCTTTCTGGGAATCAAGGTTCGATTAGCGTAGCCTCCGTCGTGAAGGCGGCCCATGTTGCCCATCGCGGCCGCTACTTTTTGCCCCGGCTGTAAGTCAGTGCCACCTCCATCAATGACTACTCCTACGCACTCGATACCCAGAATACGTGGCAGCGTCACAGCATCTCCAGAGTGGCCTTGGCGTGTGTATAGTTCACTTCGATTGAGACCAAAAGCTTTGATCTCAATCAGAACCCACCCAACCTTGGGTTGTGGATCAGGAAGGTCTTTTTGCTCGAATACATCGATACCACCGTAAGCATTAATTTGCCAGCCTTTCATGGAGATGTGTTTTGAATAAGAAACAGAATTAGTATATACTCCTTAAGATACTTCACAGAGCGCTTTCCTTCGTTTTTGACGGAGAATTTATCCTAAGAATCGACTTAATTCCGATCCGCCTTTACTATCCTTAATCCGTTCCGTCTGGTACTTTTTAGGGTTCGACTTTATATAGTCTAGAAATGGACGCGCACTTGCGAAGGCAGCATTGTCAGTGTAGATTAAGGCACCTGGTGCTAGTTTGGGCTCCAGTAGCTTTAGCAACGGAAGGTAAAGATCATTCCAACCGTCCATTAGTAGGAAATCGATTCCCGACGCTACGTTCTGCAAGGTTTCCATGGCATCCCCCTCTCGGAGTTCAATAATATCCGATAGTCCTGCTTCTTCAAAGTTTTCGCGGGCTACTTGGCACTTGTCAGGAAGGAGCTCTGTGGTTATGACCCGGCCATTATTGACGGCTGCTGCAGCACCAAGGTAGAGGGTGGAAATACCAAAGGAGGTACCGAACTCTACGATGTGCTGGCACTGGTTCTGAACAAGTAGATCGAAAAGGAATTCTCCTTGATCTCTCGTAATAGCGATATATGCATCCTTCATGTCTTCTGGTCGTAGCTTACGAAAGATCCCCTTGCTCAAGCCTTTGAGGATAGTAAAGCCCTGCCCGGATGCTTCGCGGTGTAGGCTATTAAGTGTATGCTGAATTTGTGGATTTGCAATGGTATGCATCTGTTCTGTTTTTAGAGGTCTAAAATCCCTGAGGGGATGTACCCCAGGGGAATTGTTTGTGTTTAGAAATGAGGATGAGCATTGGCCACTTCTTCAAGTGGGGTGATTGGCTGCTCTACGCTCCAGTGTTCAGCGATCTTATTGTTGTCATCCAGTCTAAACCAATCGAAGACAACGCGCTCGTTTTGGCCGAAATAATGCGAGTGTGCCATTACCAGATCTCCACTAGCTACTAGAAGTTTATTGTCGTGCAACATCCGACCACCATGCTTATCGGCAATGTGATCATGGAGTACAGTCTGCCCTTGAAGTTCACCATCTGTTTCGTGGTGATAGATATAATCAGAGCTCACTAAGACCTCAATCTGGTCCAAACGACCACGGTTTAGGACGTGATCAAGGAAGCGCCTTACAGTGGCCTTATTAGCTTTGCTATGAGCTTCACTTACTGCCTTTTCGCCGTCTCCACCACCAGTGGTGGCATTGTGTACATATTCTTCCGGCATTGGGGCTAATGCATCCCAATGTTCTTTTATTTGCCCATCTTCGATGCGCCAGCAATCAACACACAACAGGGGATAGTCACCCAATGGATTGGGAGCCGTATAATAGCCGTGGTAAACCATAAGGTCTCCATCAGCAATCCAGCGAATAGCCTTGTAACCAAAATCGAATTGGAGCATTTCTTTTACATGTGCGATGCCATCTTTAGCCCAGGGGTTATGTTGGATGAAGTCTTCGGCAAAGGAAGCTTCTACCTTCGCTTCATTTTTGGTTTCTAGAATGGCGCCCATTCCTTCCCATACGAGTTGAATATTGTCCTGTTCTTGTGTGCTAAGCATGATTGGTTTTCTTTGATGAATGTTGTTTTGTTGGAACAAAAATTCTAACTTAGTCTCTGAAAATCAAGTAGTTATAATTTTGTTTCTTAGTCACTTAGATGTGACCATTACTGAAAATCAAGCACTTATGGTGGTGAAAAAATCGGAGGGAGGAGAAAAAAAATCAGTGGCAGTAGATAAATGCCCGGTTACCTACTGCATGAGTAAGATTGGAGGAAAGTGGAAACCAATTATTTTGTTCCTGATTTCCAAAGGTGCTAACCGTTTTGGTCTGCTGATGAAAGGTATTGAGGGCATCAGTAAACAAATGCTGACCCGACAGCTTCGCGAATTGGAGGAGGATGGTTTCCTCGATCGGCAGATCTTTGCGGAGATCCCGCCGCGGGTGGAGTATACTGTTACGCCATTGGGCGAAAGCCTATTCCCAATTATTAGTGCTATGAAAGCCTGGGGAGAGGAACACGCTTAAACCAAAAGTGTTCCACCGGTAAAACCAGCAGAACACTTATAACACCCAGCTCATACTATTTCATCACTCAGTGCTCGACCGAGCATACTGAGTCTTTTTTGTCCGATAATTCTCTAAAGTCATTTCAACTCAAGTCCTATTCGTATAGACGGTCTTGTCTGTCCTCTCCCTACAATAGTGCCCATATTTTCGAGGAATTGTGCTGATTTAGGGCAGCCCTTCATGCTGATTTTTGCTACCTACAGCGCTACCAGCCAGGGACATTTTCTCCACTATGATGACCAATAGCGCTGTCCTCGTAAAAAGCGAGAGGAACTAAGCGGATGTCAATCCAGTTAGTCGGGGTGTAAAATCCATTTTTCACCCTTAATTATTGATAATGAAAAAACGACTATGCATTATCGGCTTAGACAGACCTGTTGCGAATGAAGTAAAGAAGGCTTTTTTTGGTCCTGTTATCTACCACGAGACTATTCCAAAATTCTTGGTGAATCAAGGAAAGCTATATGTAGAGCGCAGCAATGGTGTAGGAATGCTACCGGTAGACATAGTGGTTTATTACGGGATCTTTGAGAATGATTTCCCATTACTTACGGCACTATCTATTTGGGGAGGAGACTGTTTCCCAAATCCTAGTGCAATGATGAATTGCAGGCTGAAATTACCTTGCTTAGCGAGGGCCTTGCAATACAGTAAGTACAATAGCCCAAGAGGAATGGTATCGAGTGAAACGGAAGTGCGGGTAAAGGAGAGTACCGTTGCCAAATGGGGCAACTGGCATTGTGGTGAAAATAAAGCCAAGTTCGATTCAAATTGGACGAGTGAAGAACCTGCAATCATTGAACCCTTCTTTCATGGCGATGCCGTACGCATCGTTTCGATAGGGGAGGAGCACTTCCAGATTAGGTTGGAAGGTGTGGATTGGCTAAAATCAATCCATGATAATCGAGCCGACTTCATGGATATTGATCCTGAGCTTCTGGAAGATACCTTGAATATCAAAGAAAGCTTTGGCCTGGAAATTATTGGCAACGATTATATAGCGGGTCCTAACGGAGATCATCATCTCCTGGAGGTCAATCACATTCCAAATGTGACTCGATTTTCAAAGCTTACTGAGGTATACACGAAAGAAGTCCAGGCTTGGATTGCAGGTAAAACTCAGTAAATTGCAAAGAGGAGCAACAAATTACTTGTTGCTCCTCTTGCTATTGCTGTAATGCAGTTTAGTTCTCGTAGTAGAAGCGCTCATGAATGATCTGATCGCCTTCCCACTTCTGTACAGCTACCTGTTCCATTTGAACGCGGTTACCGTCCTTAAAGGTGACGTCCATCATAGATTCTACGAAAGTGGTGGCTTTTCCTTCGTCGGCACCAATATTGCGTACTTCCAGGTTGTGAAAATCTTGAATCATATCCAGGAAGCCTTCCTCATATTGGCGGCATTCCGCCTTGCCGGTTCGCGTGCCACGTGGCTCGGTCATTACTACACCTTCAGCGTAGTACTTGTCAAATGCTTCTAGCAGTTGGCCTTGGCCCAACATGCTGTAAATGTTCTGTGCTTTTTCTAGATAACTCATGTGGTTTGAATAATTGATGTATATACATTTAATGTAAATACTTGTAAAATTGTTTTATGGACACTTCACTTTTTTTGAATTATCAGTAGGAGAGTGCCATGCCCTCGAAACCGAAAGCTGGAATTGACTGTTGGTTTGAGCGTGGATGAATCCGAAAACCACTACTTAGACATGGCAGAACAAAAGCAAAAAGTATTGATAATTGGAGCTGGCTTATGTGGACTCACACTAGCACGTAAGCTCCAAAGGAGTGGCTATGAAGCAAAAATACTGGAAGCGAGGAAGCGCACTGGAGGCCGTATTGAAACGATCAATACAGCAGATGGTACTCCGATAGAAATGGGTGCCACCTGGCTAGGAGCTAAGCACACTGCTTTGACGGCTCTATTGGAGGAGTTGGAGATCGGTATCACAGAACAGTACCTCAGTGATCGTGCAATCTACGAGCCATTGTCTACGAGTCCCCCACAATTGGTGCAGCTTCCCGCTAATGACGCACCGAGTTACCGCATCGAAGGAGGGTCCTCTCGTTTGATAAAAACGTTGGAAGGGGCTTTATTGCCAGAGAGTATTATTTATGCAAATCGTGTCACTGCTCTTGATTTTACTGCTTCTCAAGTTGAGATGAAGACCAGTACCTCGAACCGCCAGGAGGCTTCGTACACTGCTGATATAGTTGTCAGCACACTTCCACCTCGGTTGGTATCTCAGACCATTAATATTGAACCTGTTTTGCCAGCAGACTTTGTGGCGATAGCCATGCAAACTCACACCTGGATGGGGGAGAGCATCAAGTTCGGGTTTAGTTTTGCGGAGCCCTTCTGGCGCAGTGAGCAGCTGAGTGGTACTTTGGTCAGTAATGTTGGACCAGTAAATGAGATGTATGATCACTCCCGAGATGCGGAAGGTCGCTTTGGTCTAAAAGGCTTCCTAAGCGGTGCCTATGCGCGACTGCCTCAAAATGAACGACGCGAACTGATCACCCGTCAATTGAAGAAATACTACGGAGATAAAATGGATGATTTTCTCAGTTACGAGGATCGGGTCTGGTCGCAAGAACCATACACTTACAAGCCGTCTAAGATTGGGCTAATGCCACACCAAAACAATGGCAACCCTGTTTATCGGCAGGCCTTTCAGGAGGGGCGTTTTTATATCGCAGGTTCAGAAACTGCTAGTCAATTCCCAGGCTATATGGACGGTGCGGTTCGCAGTGCAAATTGGGTGTTTGATCAAATTGCGTCCTAGCGGATTATTTCTTGCTGTCTAAGCGATACGCAATGTAGGTGATCCCTTGCTCAGCTTGTGCCATCAATTGATCCACGGCAGGGCTACTATCTACCCGTTTGTACGCATCAATGGCCTGCTGGTAATACCGACGCGCCGACAGCAGGCGATCGGTGTTATAGTCGCCAAGTGATTGCGTATAGCCCATATTATACAGGGCATCAGCGTATTGCCGCAAATTGAAATTAGAAGGATTAAACGTGAGCGTACTCTTGAGCGTCATCAGGCGCTGTTCGGCTGCGGAGGCTTTCTCGTAAGCAGCGATGGCAGCTTGATAATCAAATTGCTTAGCTGATTCGTGCGCAGCCAACATTTGCTCGAAAGGAACCCTGGTGAAGAAGGTCTTTATGGCGATTGGATGTTCTCGGAATTGCCAGCGAGGATCAGCTGGAAGGTGCATCTTGAAAAAAATACCGTCAGAAACTAAGATTTGACCCGGATCATATTTCTTGACAAAGACAGCTTCTTCCTCCGTTCCTCCAATGGCTCCACTACCAAGGCTCACGTCTACACCGTAATAGACGCCTTCAATCTTCACTAAGTTCCAGGAATGGTTAGGCTTGTCTGGTATATCTTTTACCTCGCCATCGTAGAAGTAGTCGGGTAGCTCTTTGCCCGCTATGAAGTTGACGTATCCCCGAATCAAATGGCATTCTAGCCCCATGCGAATACAAACCTCCCGGTACAACTGAGAAAAGGTTTGGACATTGCCTCGGCGAGTACGGAGTACGCGTTCTAAATCGTCATTGTTTCCTGAGATTTGCTCGCTATCAAAATCGTAAGCGATATGCTCTGTTATCCAGTAGAATGTCAACTCTGCAGCCTTGATTTCAGTGCTGGCTTCGGTACGTAAAAGTTGCGCCAACGAGCTGAGGGTCATCTCTTCCGTAGGAGGGCTGCTCTTGGCAAAATCTAGGAGCTTTTGATCGAGGGTGTCAATGGCCAATAGGGAAGAGGAAAACAAACTGAGAACAGCAAAAAGCAAGGTGGTTTTAGCGCGCATTTGGGTAATGACTTTGGGATGTTTCTAGTATTGACAAAGATAGGGAATGCGTAATTTTGATTTCATCACCTTACCTGATCTTAGCCAATAACTATGCAGCAATTTTTTGATCGCACCCTTCTGACGCTGATTTGTTGTACCGTCACACTACTGTTGGCCAGCGCGCAAACGTGTCCGGAATCAAGTTTGATCAACCGACAGGTTAGAGCATCAGAGACTGATGCCGAAATTCCTTTTGAGTTGGCCCGACATCAAGTTTGGATCAATACCGACTGTGATGCGAAGGGATTGCTACTTATACACCTTCCTGGTACTTTTGATAACCCTTCCCGAACCACCCTGTTTCCCGCATTGGCGGCGAATAGTGGTTATCATGTCATCGGACTCAAGTATCCCAATGACCTTTCTGCTCAGACGGCATGCAGGGAGTCATCAGATGCCGATTGTTATGAAGATTTCCGACGTGAAATTGTAGAGGGCATGGATTTACATCTTGATATTGAAGTAGACCGTGCTAACAGCATTGAGAATCGGATACAGCAGCTGTTGCAGTATTTGGCAGCAGCGTTTCCGGCCGAAGGTTGGGGGCAGTTTTTGGAGAATGAAAATATCCTTTGGGACAAGCTACTTATATCTGGTCATTCTCAGGGCGGTGGTCATGCTGCCTTTATGGCCAAGGACCGAGTCTTGCAAAGGGTGATCATGTTTGCTTCTCCGAATGACTATGATGCCGTCAATGAAGCTGCAGCGGCCTGGACGTCAGCACCGCATCTCACACCCGACTCTTGCTACTATGCTTTCGGGAATCTATTTGATGATATTGTAGATTTTCGAGAAGAGTACCTTCAATGGAACGCGCTGGGTATGGGCACATTTGGTGATACAGTTAATGTGCAGGAAGTACCCAGTCCTTATCTCTATTCGAGAATGCTTTATACTCATGAGCAGAAGTCAGGGCTGGCGGTCAATCACTCGCTCATGATTACGGATGAGCAAGTGACGCTGGATGAGGATGGTGTACCGATCTACAAAGCAGTGTGGGAGTATCTGCTGGGCTTGAATTCAGTAGTCAATGGTATAGCAGAGGTTGCCTCAGGTTCTAAATTCAGAGTTTATCCAAATCCTTGTAGTGACTTCACCCTTGTGGAGTTTGACTCACCGGATGTTCATCCCAATGACATTCGCATAGTGAACCTCAATGGTCACGTGTTCAAGGTGACAGTAGAAAAAATAGGCTCTTCACTTACCATTGATTGTAGTCAGCTAACACCGGGAGTGTATTATTTACAAACCAGACAAAACGGCCACTATCAGTCTGTACAGCGCTTAGTGGTGGTGCGATAGACTGCTGCTGACGAATAGTTACTCTGGAATCAAAGCCAGGATTCTTAATGGAGCGCCGCTTCCTCCTCGGATCTTCATCGGCATAGCAATGACCCAGGAACCTACCGCTGGCAGTTCTGAAAGCTTCGCTAGATTTTCAAAACCTAGGATGTTCTGACCATTTAAAATCTGATGACTTTCAAAAAGTGTAGACTGACCGTAATCTAAGCTAGGGGTGTCTAACCCTACTGCTTTGATGCTTCTGTTGTCTACTAACCACTGAGCCAATTCAGGATCAATGCCTGGGAAGTGCAATTTGGCCACCGCTTCAGGGCCGCGCTCTGCTGTACCCATGTAGGCCTCTCGATCTGGCCAATACGTCTCATAACCTGTTCGGAAGAGTAGGATCGCGTCATCCGGTATTTGCCCGTAGGCACTTTCCCAATTCTGAATATCTTCTACCGAAATGAGATAGTCTCTGTCCTGAAGTGCATTTTCTGAAACGTCTATTACGAAAGCTTGACCCATAAGCTTATCCAACGGAATTTCATCGACCGACCATTTTCCTTCGGAAAAGTGAACGGGGGAATCCAGATGTGTACCACCGTGTTCTGCCAGGCAGAATTGGAAGGCGGAGTAGTAATAGCCGCCCTCGGTAGTGCCGGCGAAGACAGTGTCAAGATGGAAGGATTCGGCAGTTGGCCAGAAGATGGTCTCTTCATCATAAGCATAGCTTAAGTCTATCCACTTTCCGGTAGGAAACTTATCCTCATATGTCGTCTTTGGCGCATCAGTGCAGCCTATTATTAATAGCGGTAAAAGAAGTAGGTATGAACGCATTTCGCTTTCGATTTTCTTGAAAATACTAAATCCGACTCAAAGTGAAGATGGGTGCCCAGTGCTTTCCATTTATTGACCTACACAAACAAGTAGGCTTTACAACAATCCTCCAGGAATTATCATCTATCCCAACCAGGACCTACTTTGGAATCGTTATAACTAAGTGATTATCCATTGTTTAAACCCGACTTTGTTATGAATTACCTATCAACCTTTCTTTTCATTCTTGCCACTATTCCGGTCGTAATTGGTTGTTCGGAAACTACCGCGAGCAATACCGGAGGTACAGCAGCGGCATCCACCTCATCTGAACCATCTGCTACTGAAGTGTCCTCTATGGATACAAAAAGTGATGAGATGATACTGAAGCGTATCACCAGCCAAGTTTTAGGCTACGATCTTCAGTACTGGGTACAATTACCAGAGAACTATAAAGAAGGCAATAGTTACCCAACCTTGTATATCACCGATGGCTGGTGGTACAAAGAAGACGGCGGCCTTCCCGAGATCGCCCGAGACCTTATGCAGACCCAACAGATCCAGGATGTTATTCTTATCTACGTGGATACCTACGATCCAGATGATCAAAATAACAATCGTCGGAATAGCCAATTTCTATGTAAGCCAAAGTATGTGCAGTTCTATAAGGAGGAGCTAGTGCCAGCGGTAGATCAGGCATTCAGTACGGACGATTCTCAAGAGACAAGGGGCATGTTGGGCGTTTCCTTTGGTGGACTTAACTCCATGTATTTCGGCCTCCATGCTCATGATACATTTGGAAAGCTTGGGATCCAATCACCAGCGCCGCATCCTTGCCCTGATATCTACGCTGATTATGAGAACAGTGATCTGCTGCCTATCGATATCTATCTCAGTACGGGTACCGTCAATGACAAAGCAAAAGCGACCCGACGTCTGAAGCGTATTTTAGAAGATAAGGGTTATGAATTTGCGTATGAGGAAGTTCCTTTTGGACATACTTGGGCCAATTGGACGCCTTTGCTGGATGATGTGCTTTTGCATTTCTACGGAACCACTAATTAGACCGCACAGCAATGGCTTAGCCTCAGAATACCTATTTTGGGGCACACCCTCTCTCGCAGAGGGATAGCCCCGGAGAGCCCTAGCCTCCAGATCATGAATAAGTTTCGCATAGGCCTTGCTGCAAGTATGGCATTGGTAGTAGGCAATATGATTGGCTCCGGCATATTCATGTTGCCTGCCTCCCTGGCCCCCTTTGGTGGGATTAGCCTTCTAGGATGGGTGTTCTCTTCTATTGGAGCTATACTCCTGGCCACGCTCTTTGGCAATTTAAGTCGCCTGCTGCCTAACTCAGATGGAGGCCCCTATGCGTATACACGAGCAGGCTTAGGCGATTTCCCAGCTTACTTGGTGGCGTGGGGGTACTGGGTGTCTATTTGGAGTACGAACGCTGCTATTACCGTTGCACTAGTAGGGTATTTGGGCGTGTTTTTCCCCGTCCTGAATGAGAATCCCCAGCTGGCAATACTTACGGGCTTGGGGTTCATCTGGTTTTTCTCATGGGTCAATACGCGTTCAGTACGTACGGTAGGCTGGGTGCAACTCGTAACTACAGTTCTAAAGGTGCTACCTATTCTCTTCATTGGCCTTATCGGAATCTTCTATTTTCAAGTAGATCATCTAGTTCCATTTAATCGCAGTGGAGAGTCAAGTTTTTCGGCCATTACCACCACGGCTACACTGACCCTATTCGCATATTTGGGGATGGAAAGTGCTACTATTCCTGCTTCGAGTACGGAGGGGAACCGTAATACCATTCGTCGAGCCACGATCATTGGTACTGGAATTACAATCGCTCTTTACATTTTGAGTTCTGCGGCAGTGATGGGGATCGTGCCACCAGAGATTCTGGTAAATTCTACAGCTCCCTTTGCCGATGCAGCGGCTCTATTCTGGGGCGGTGCCGCAGAATACATTGTTGCGGCTGGAGCTGTTTTGGCGACGATGGGAGCATTGAATGGCTGGTTACTCATTCAAGGACAAATTCCGATGGCGGCTGCCAAAAATGGCTTGTTCCCAGCTGCTTTTGCACGCTTAAACGAACAACGGCAACCGGCTGTTGGGATCCTTATTTCTAGTTTACTGGTTTCGGTATTGATGCTGGCCAATTTTTCCAAATCTTTGGTTGGGGCATTTACCTTTATGATGACGCTCTCTACGCTCTCCGTTATCACCCCTTATGTGTTTTCAGCTGCGAGCTACGCACTGCATGTGTACGCGAAGCAGGAGTCGGGTAGGGGAGCCGCTATAGCGCTGGCATTGGCGACCTTTATATTCTCTTTGTGGATTATTATCGGTTGTGGTCAAGAGGTGGTTTTCTGGGGGTTCTTTTTACTCTTGTCAGGAATCCCCTTTTACGTATGGTTGCGGCGTGATGAATTCCGATCGAAGGAGTAGTTTATGCTACTGCTGATCCCATCGTGCTCGGTAGCCTCGTACATCAATGTGTATAGAGCGGGTACCTGGGTAACGCCCAATACCACCGCTGTCGGAGATGATATCATTCTCGCATAAATCAAGGACAATGGCCTTGTCAGTATCGGTATACCGGCCATCTCCATCTACGTCATCTATGCTAATGTCCAAGGCTTCACCTACGATATGCCTGCTCTTTGATGCACCGCCAATCTCGGTGTTGAGCACTGGGTGCCGGTGCCCAAATCGTACCAGGAGGGCATCCGGATTGTAGCCCGAACGGGCCAGCGCGTCTTGAAGAGCGATCAGGCGATAAATAATCCGCTCATCTATGCCGAGATACACCTCATCCTTGCTGAAGTAGTGAAGGCTATGGAAAGTATCGTCTCTAGACAATACATCAATTATTCGCACGTCACCTGCAATTCTTCGGTAGGTATCTTTTTTGGTCAGCACACGAAACCGCATGTTCCGACACATTTCCTGGAATGGCTTTTGATCCATCTTGTTTCGACGAATGTAGTCTTCCGGTAATTCACTGACTGAAATAGTTTGGAAGGCATCCAGGATAGATTTTGCTTGAGCCTCTGTTTCTACATATGGGTTGTCCTCCAGCAAGTCGAATAGTACTACCTCGACTCCCATGCGAGCACTTGGTACCAACCAAATTGTGGCCAGCAAGAGTACTACTAGCGCAATAACCGTTATGTGCCATTGCTTCACGACCTAGTCGTTTTGCTTACTTTCTGCTAGCTCCTGCAAAAGGCTTAATGTTACCTCACTTAAGGTTACTTCACGTTTTAGATAAGGGGATAAGTGATTATCCAAGAGTGTGTAGTAGCGAGCAAAATTGCCTCTTCGCTGCATATAGATTTGTGGATACTCTAAACCCTGTTGAGTCAATAGGTCTTGTGTCACTTTTCCGGCAAAGAAGTACAGGTAGGCTTGCCAAAGCGGTTTCGGAGCCTCTAGTTTATTGATCTCAGCAACATCCTGAATAGTGCCGGAAACGAAGTTAGCGTTTCGACGAATCAGCTGGCGTGCAGATTCAACATACAATAGCTCCAACCAAGTTCCGTCAACACCGATATCCTTTGGGGCATTCATGACAATATGGGTCGGGAGAAGATTTGTATAAGGGCGACCCCTTAGGTTTCGCTTCGAGATTTTTCCTAAAAAGGTTACATCAACTCTAATCTGGCCGGATTGCCACGGTTGCCGGGTAAGGGTAGTAATTTGTTCTACAAAAGCTTCCTCCGTTGATTTAACTAATTCTAAGTTTCTTCTAATCACTTGTTTGCACGCACGGGAATGCTCAGGCCAGAAGTGCTGATAATAAGTGGAATAAAATCCACTCAAAATCTTCATGTGTGCTTGGAACTGCGTTGGCGTCTGTCGTATTTGTTCTTGCTGATTTATGATCCACACTCTGAAGGGCGTCATATACGCTCCACCGCTCAGGTCTTCCTGAATCAGGTTTTCACGATAGTAGTTCAGCGCTGCGTCGAGGGCTTCTTGCTCCTTGTCATTTAACTCTTTGTCAATGATGGTACTATCCAGGTGCTCATTTAAGAAGGCTTCCGTCCATAGCAAGTGGTGCATGTTGAGCCAATAGTTGATCTGAAAACGATAATGCTTAGTATCCCTAATGAGCGATTCTGTCTCTTGTGCCTTTAAAGTGAAACAAACGAGGATGAGACAAATAATACCGAACAACTGCCGCATGATGCAGAAAGATTATTGGCTGAAAAGCGCCCCAAAGACTTCTTGCCAAGGGTCTCTATTCAGTAGCGTGTAGAAAAAGAAACCTCCTAGCCAGCCGTGGTATACTCCTAAAGCCAGAAGGTTATGACCTCGTAAATATAAGGCGGTATAAATGATTGCCAAGCCAAATGTTGCCCCCACTAACAGCAAGGAGGGGAAGTGCACCAACGCAAAAACTGTGGCGGTGAGTAGTACTACTCCCCAAAAGGGAATGTTTATGCTAGAGAGATCGTGAAGATTGCGTCCGACTAAACCAACGATTAGAAACTGCTGCACAGTGCCCCAGAGCGGGTACAGTAGCATTATTGGAAGTATACCCCAGTTGAGCTGAGAACTACCTTGGTAATGACCGTATAAAATGAACAGCAGGGCCATACCAATAGCCCAGGGTAATAACTGCAAAAAAGTGGAACGAAACCCGTCTTTATGCAGTCCCCAATAGGCCAAGATCTCAGGTAGATGGCGCTGGCGGAGGTAGATATATCCTGCCCAGCCCAGGCAAGCAGTAGCGATATAGGGAAGACGCCATTCTAGATAATCCATGAAAAGGAATTTACCAGCGCCAGTGAGCACTACTGCCACCACCTCCAGAATGCGCCTCGTATTGCTAATGGTAGGGATCGATTTCTGCTCCATTGAATTGGGTTCTTTCCCTTAAGATACACCAACTACTCCTTCTTGTCTGGTGCGACATTCAGTAAGCTTGGAAGCGTACTTTGCTCAAACTCCAAATATTGCTCCGCTTGTTCTGAGGTGTATTCTCCTTTTAGCTCATAAATGTTTTCATAGCCATAGCCATACAGATTGATGAAAGTGGGAATGTTTAGTGCTAAAGGGGCTGCCTTATTGGCTAGGCTAGGAGCTGTATGCGTGAAGTTATTATTGCAGTAGATAAGGATTTTGGTCTCCTTATCCGGAATGATGGAGGCCAGTTTTTCCTCAGTGAAGTCTGAGAAGTTTATGTGGATAGCACCTTTGATATGAATGGCTCGATAAGCAGCAGCCGAGCGGGTATCCAGCAGTAGTACTCCGTCCTCTACAAGCATCGAGGCAAATTCATTGATTTCCACCAAACGCTCTTGGCGATAAGACTGTAGCTCTGAACTTAGGTTTAGGAAACCTCCATAATTTACGCTAATCGCCGGTGCAACAATCAGATCTTCGTTAATGGTATCCTGAGCGGCCAGGTACTGTGATCTAAAAGTCAATAAACCTAAGCCGAACAGTAGAAGAGAGAAACGGAATGTCATGACAAATAGGTTTTAGTTCTTTGGATAGATGCCCCCTATCGTTTAATTACATAAGCTAGTGGTATTTTTTTGTTGATTCCGTCACTGGATACTAGCTTTGGCGTTCTAATTATGCTTTGATTTTAATGGCTGGAAGCTCTATCGCAATACTACCGTTTGTTAACCTGAGTCAGGGCTCAGAGGCGGAGTATTTTGGTGATGGATTGGCAGAAGAAATTATCAACGCGCTGACTCGTATTGACGGGCTTCAGGTTACCGCCAGAACATCCTCGTTTGCTTTTAAAGGGCAGGCGATGGACATCCGGGAAATTGGCCGCCAGTTGGATGTTGCCAATGTACTGGAGGGTAGCATCAGAATGGTGGGCTCAAGGGTTCGAATTACGGCTCAGCTCATTAATGTTGAAGATGGCTACCACCTTTGGTCAGAGAGTTTTGATCGTCTGATCGATGATATCTTCGCGGTTCAAGATGAGATCAGCCTTCTCCTTGCCGATAAGATTCGGGAATATTCGGCTCACTTTGAAATAGCTGATCAGCTGGTTCCTGTTCCAAATGTCTCAACAGCGGTTTATCAACAGTTTCTCCGAGGGCGCCACTTGGTGCAAAACTTCAATATCGTAGATGTACAACGAGGCATAGATATACTGGAGAAGCTTACGCAGGAACACCCACAATTTGGGCAGCCTTTTCTGACGCTTACTTTCGCTTATACATTTATGGGCGGTTTCGGCGTAATGCCAAGTAAGCAGGCCTTTGATTTAGCGCGTCAATACTTGGATCAAGTACCCGCAGCCGAACGCTCTACTCCAGAGTACCTATTACGGCTTGCTGGTTTGTCTTATTGGTGCGACTGGGAAATCTCAGAAGCCTTTGAGTATCTCCAGAGGGCTTTGCAACAACAGCCAGGAAATGCTGAAGTGCATCTTTGGATGAGTGTTTGCTTAGCTACTATGGGGCAGTTTAGGACGGCCTTACAGCATATCGACAATGCCTTGAAATTGGATCCTTTCTCTCCTCTGCATCATGATTTCAAGGGGATGATTTATTATTTCGCCGAAGAATATGAGTTGGCGATTGACAGCTTCCGTCGCTGCCTTAATTACGATCCTAATTTTCATATGTCTCATATCAATTTGGCGGCCGCCGAATTAATGCGTGGAAACTTAGAAGCTGGTCTGAAGAAATTCCAAAACCTCCCGCCAAGCGGCGCGCATGATATGTCCATTTTGGGAGGAGAAATACTGGCTAAGGCCGTAATGGGGCATACCGAAGAGGTGCAAGAGGGAATAGCACGACTAGAGGCCGCGCGTGATGCTCCGGTTGCTGATCGCGTACATTTCTTTTTGATTCTGATCTACACTACGCTTGGTGACTACGAAAGAGCATTAGACTTTCTAGAGGAGGCGGTAAGGCGTAGAATGTCTATTCTTATTGCACTTGATATAGAGCCTTTCTTGAAAAACTTGCGACAACACCCCAGGTTCCGTCGCATTATGCAGGTGGTAAAAAAGGAAGACAGTCACGACTCTCTTCAGGATAACCCCAAACCGTCAGCGGTTTCTAAGGCCGATATGCAACAGCTGGAACAACTGATGCAGGAGCAGGCACCGTATCTTGATCCTCAATTGTCGTTACGGAAACTGGCCACGTTGGCGGGACACCATCCGAACTATTTATCTCGCCTAATCAATGAATGCACTGGGCATAATTTCGCGGAGTATACCAATGCCTATCGCTTAAAGGCCTTCGCACAGAAGGCCAAAGATCCGGCCGCTCGAAAACTTACCTTGTTGGCTGTAGCCTATGAATGTGGATTCAACTCCAAAACGGTCTTCAATACATTCTGCAAGAAAATGACGGGCCAAACCCCCAGTGCGTACTGGAAATCTTCAATCGCTTAAGTTTTCCAACACACAATCTATTTCAAAAGTAAAGTGCCTCCCCGCGGCCAGCAATGGTTGTGGCTACGAGGAGGTCGAAAAATGAATGTGTTTACAATTCGGTCTTAATTGTGTGTTTGGCTTAGTTTCTGCCAGTTTTGGTCGGCGACGGATACCAATTTGTTATGATCTTGTTCGTTGAGCCACAACTGTTGGGCATCCAATTCCAGATTGTACAAGAAAAGGAAGTACTGTCCGTCTTTAGTAATGAACTTGTTGGGGTCTGGGCGGAACTTTGCACCGGCATAAATACCGAAGGCGCAAAATCCGCCATATGCTGGCAAGTAGCGTTCGGGATCCTGGTCAAAGCTGGCCTTCTGCTCCTCCGAAGTGAAGTAATAGACAATACCCTCGTGGGTTGACTTGAAGTCGCGCAAACCTTTTTGGGCTAGGCCCAGGTCTGCATAGGAAACAGGACTATACCCTTGCAGTGCAATATTACTGTTGTCAATGTTATTGGCGCGATTGTCTTGGCCGAATAGTGAAGTGCTAATGCCTGCCAATAGTAGCAGGGACAACATCAAAGATGTTCTCATGATTGTTAGATATTTTGGTTGATGGATAGTTTTGTAAGTGGGGCTATGCTAGGAAGTAGGTCTCCTTAACGACGAGTCCTTCTTCATTCCAATGCCTACGAATGATCTCATGCCAAAGGATTTGGCTTCCATCCTTCATCTGGAAGTCGAAGGTGAATTCTGAGGCGGAGCTTTGCTCGCCAATCATGGTCTGATGATGCTGAATACCGTTGACTTGAGCGATGCCACCGGTAAATTCTTCCATCTTGCTCACCATTGCCGCTTTGTTCGCGGTAGTGATTTTACTGAAGTCTGAAGTAGTGGCATTGTCTGCGAAGAAGGTCTTTACGGCGTCAACGATGGCACCTTGTGCGACCATTGCATCTAGTCTTTGGACTTGCTTTTCTAAGTTCATATTGCTGATCATTTTTTGATTATTGATACAGCAAAGATGCAGGCTTGTGGTACGCTAGAGAATACGAAAAACGCCCATTTACTTGGACATTTTTTCTTTGTAAGAAGTAGGAGTATCTCCAACCATCAATTTAAAGAAGGCAGAGAAATGATGTGGCTCTTCAAATCCTAATTGGTAGGCTACCGATTTCACCGTCTCACCTTGTGTTAATAGACCTTTAGCACTCGTGATGAGCCGCTGACGGATCAATTGCCCTAGTGAGATTTGAAGGTTTTTTTGAACTTTCCGAGAGAGTGTCTTAACGGAAAGGTGCATTTGCTCGGCATAAAATGCGATTTGATGCTGCGCCTGATGATGTTCCTCAAGCAATGCATAGAGGTCACGCAAAAAGTGATCTGTCCTGGGGAAATTAAATCCTGCTCGGAAATCAGTAGGAGATTGGCCGGTCTCCGCTTTAAACGATCGATTGAAATAGGCAGGGTCATCAAACCCTAAATCATATGCAACCTCCTGAACTTGTTTGTCTGTAAATGCAATCTCTTTTTTCCCCTCTAATAATTTCTTCTTTTTGAACATTTTCGAAACGGACAAGCCCACCTTGTTTTTCATCAGGGCTAGTGCATCAAAGCCTGGATAGGAATTCAGTAAATCAGACCAGTCACTTGCACTGAGCGTGTTTCGGAAGTTGGTATCAATCAAATCCTTGACATCAAAGATGATATGATATTCCTCGGGTTTCGCTTTAAATGGGTTCTGCCAAAACCACTGTTGAGTTGAGATATCAATAATCTGAGGGAAATGCGCTGAAAAGACCGTGCTATTCAGATATCGTTCACAGTCGACACAATCGGGGAAATGAATATATCCCAGTTGGATCAGGTGTTTAAATAGAACCCGTACATCTGAATTGTGGAATAATATATCATCCGGGAATTCAATCTTTCGGATTTGAAAATCATCGCCGAGAAACTTAATGTACTGGCCCTTTTCTAGAAAAAGCAGTTTATCGGCCCAATCGTGATAGACTTGGAAATCAACCTCAATACCCCCGACTCCCTGCATGATCTGTATGAGGGAGTGCCGCTCCATTAGCATGGCGACATTGTGTGTAGGAGTCAATTTTTCAACCATCCAAGAGCTTCAGTTGGTTCTTACCCATTATACAAAACTGCTCCATACTTGGTTGCATTGAGAAAAATCTTAACAAAAGTCAATGAATTTGTCCTCCATGGGGGGGCACCTTTGCGTCATAGGTACGAGAACTGGTAATCCGTTCTGAATTATAAATCCGAACGACTGCCATGGCCTGCTGGCCTACATTTGTACCATGACCGCAAGAAACCAATTGAACCCTCACGAGGAGGCACCTAGCAAAACTGATGTATCCATGATTTTCTCCCTACTGTTTTGGAACGAACCATCGCCATCAGAACATTTGGCATCTGTTCGGACCACCATAAAAGCGGCAACTCTAGAAACATGGCTCAACCAATCGGTAGTCCAAAACCCGAACACCACTGGGGCAGTAGCACTGGTGGATGTTCCTGGGCAAATTGATTGGTTGGCCGCTGTTGGTAGTGAGGATACTGGTCAGCAACTGAAAATGACAAGAAATAGTCGTTTCGCATTTTCTACTTTGGCGGAGCCCATGATTGCAACCTTGGTTCTACAGCTCGTGGAAAACAATAAACTGAGCCTTCAAGAACCGGTATGCAATTACCTGGATGAACATCTGTTGGATTTGCTTACCGATGGATATGGGCGCGAATTAACCATTTTGCAGTTACTAAACCACAACAGTGGTATTTGTGATTATCGAAACCTTCCTGGAACGGAAGCACCCGTAGATCTGATGGAGCTCATTCAGGCATGCCTGGAACACGGTAACCCGAAAGCAGCGCCAGGCACGGAGTGTTCACCAGTGGCTACTAATTATGCTTTGTTGGGCCTTGTCTTGGAGGCGGTGGAGGGAGTCCATGTAAGAGAACTCCTGCAGCGTCGGATCCTTAATCCCTTGGGAATGCATCAAACTGAAATTGGTGTTGATCCAATCCTTGGTATGGAAGGTACGGTGGCAGACTTGCGCCGGTTCTTACATGCCTTGGCTTCAGGAATCCTATTGCAATCAGATACCACATTGCAACAGAGGCTAAGTGCTAGCTGTGGAAGTTATGGGCTGGGGATTCAACACTTTGGTCTTGATAGCCATATGGGAAAAGTTTGGGGAGCTATAGGGACTAACCCAGAATTTTCCATCTATATGATGTACGCCGAAAAGTATGATGCCATCCTGGTCTATGGAGCGAGGCACTTTTATGGACCGCTGCACTACCCACGGTTCTTTTCGGATCTGGTTTTGAATCACCTTACACTTTAGAAAGACAAGAAAAACGAATCTGAATATAATCTAATAACCCTTCTAACTTAATTGACAAGCTAAAAATCACCCCAAAATGACTGTGCAAAATCATTATCAGGAAACCATTATCGAACGCTTCAAAGCAGGCGAACACGAAGCCGTAAAACAGGTTTTTTACGATTACTATCCGATGCTCTGCGAAGCGGCGTATCGAATTATCCAAGACCGAGATACTGCTGAAGATCTGGCCCAGAACGTATTCATTAAGTCTTGGCGGAAGCGCGAACAAATCATCATTAAGAAATCACTAGCCGCCTACCTTCGCCGGATGGCCATCAATGAAGCTTTGTATTACCTACGCCGTAAGTCACATCGCGAACAACTGCAGAAGTTGCACTTGCCCACTCCTGGTGTAGAACCAACACCGCATGATCACATGGTGCGTGAGGAAGTTGCCGAGCGGATCGATGACGTGGTTGAGGATTTGCCTCCTCGCTGTAAGACAATCTTCCTACTTAATCGCGAGGATGGTCTTAGCTATCGCGAAATTGCGGATCGCCTGCAGATCAAAACCAAAACGGTTGAAAATCAAATTGCCAAGGCCTTGCGTATTCTTAGGCATCAGATTCAAGCTGCCTAAGATGAGATTGATCCCGTTCTCCAGTATAGCCATGAGCTTGGTATTTGCGGCCAGCATAACCATTGCAGGCTGCGAGGACACTACGTCGGTAAACAATACTGTTATTTCCGAAGGTGACCAGTTGCAGCAAGTCGTAGATGATTACATTGCGACCTATCAAGCTCGGGATGACTGGCAGGGGTTTCTCTCCTTTTACAGCGACAGCCTGTATTTTCTGGACATCAACTTGAAGGCGGAATATCATGATAGAGAAGCTTTCGCTGCTTTCTACGATTGGCCAAATCCGGGGTTCAAGAAGGTGACAGCTGATCAGTTGACTTTCGAGGTGGAAGATCTGGTAGTAGCAGACCAAACTGCGATTATCAAAGGGCGCTTTGAGCCTTTTTACTGGCAGGGCGAACTTCAGGAATGGACGGACCTCTTCACCATCTGGCTGCACTTTAACGATGAACGGAAGATTATCCGGCAGTACGATTTCATTAAGTACCCTAAAGCCTTCTTACCTGACTAACTTCCTTGCTCATGAGTATCCCATTATTGATTGCCAATCTATTGACTTTCCTAGCGTTTCTGGCTCACACCTTTGTCGGTGACCAAGAAATCCACTTACTTATTGACCAGAACGATGGGCCAACCCGGCAGTACCGATCTACCTGGACAATGGCCCGCTGTGGTTGGCATTGGGTGTCGCTGGATTTACTCATTGCAAGTGTACTAATGGCAGTAATCAATTTTTCAGATTTGTTGCCAGAGGAAGGAGCAATTACCTTGTTGTTAGCAATTGTTTTTTCCGCTTACGGATTGATTTGGATGGTTACTATTCTCATCTCTCCGACCTTCTCCCGACGATTTTTCTTGCTCGGGCAATGGCTCCTGTTATTGGTGATAGGAGGGCTCCTGTTTTTGGCCATCTAAAGACAATGATCTATGAAGACAATTGATATTATCGGTGCTGGAATAGGAGGCTTGACCCTAGCAATTGCCTTAAAGCAGAAAGGATTTGCGGTACGCGTTTTTGAGCAAGCTCCAGAGCTTCGAGCCGTAGGTGCTGGTATCAATTTAGCCTGTAATGCTATGCAAGTTTACGATGGGCTAGGTCTTCGTCAGGCAATTGAGGATGCAGGGCACATTTGTCATCAGATGCAGGTAACAGACGAAACCCTTCAGTCATTGTCAGAAATTGACATAACACCGTTCTCCAAACGCTTTGCTGTTCATAATGTGGCCATTCATCGCGCCGCACTACAAAAAACGCTACGCTCGTATTTGAGCGATGATGAGGTCTTTCTCGGAAAAGAACTCAAGCATATTGAGCATTGGGGGAATATCACACGACTTCATTTCACAGATGGTACTCAGTACGGAAGTCAGTGTGTCGTAGGCGCCGATGGTATCGGATCTACGGTTAGACGCCAATGGTTAGGAGAAGGCGAAATTCGTTCCAGTGATCAACTCTGCTGGCGGGGTGTAGCTGAATTCGAATTGCCTGCACCTTATGGCGATCAATTAACAGAAGCCTGGGGGGCTGCTGGCCGCTTTGGCTTTGTCCAAGTTGACGCTAAACGCGTTTATTGGTTTGCCGTTATGCGCAAGTCTACCTTACCGGAGACTACGGATAAACAATTTCTCATTAGCGTATATCAAGACTTTAATCATCTAGTTACTCAGCTTTTGTGTGCTACTCCGGAAGAGGGGATCCACGAGGCACCATTAGGGGACTTAGTAGCACCCAGTTGCTGGTACCGGGATTCAGTATGCTTAATTGGTGATGCTGCCCATGCTACCACGCCCAATCTTGGCCAGGGAGCTTGTCAGGCGATTGAAGATGCTTGGGTGTTGGCTCATTGCCTAGAAAAGAATGATATCCACGAAGAAGCCTTTCAGCAGTTTCAAGCTATTCGACAGCATAAAGTCAAGCAAGTTGTAACAGCGAGTTGGAGCGTAGGACAGATGGCACACTGGCAAAATCCACTGGCGATTCGTTTTCGCAATGGTCTCATGCGCATCATGCCGAAACGTTTAGGCGAACGCCAATCAGAAAGCTTATACACGCTGGAAGAGTTGACGGTCTAGGTTAACTTGAAGTCTGGTTCGAAGCTATTTATCCCGATAGCTGATGCTATCCCGCACTTTCCCATCTTCACCGTGGATGATTACCGTCGATCTGTAGTTACGGGCAATTTCCTTAGCCCGGTCGATGGCATCGCGTTGGTATTTGTAGATACCGCTGTAGCGTTCATTGCCGGCACCTTTTACGGCCCAGCCTTCGTCATGTGGTACTACATGCTGGTTGTGGGTAGGCTTGCTGGTACGTACCCCAAGGTTCTTCAAGATGATCTTAACGATCTTCTGAAGGAGGTTCATCCAGAAACTGTTGGTACGAATGTCGCTCATGAGCGAAAAATACGACTATTTTCCGCAGTTTTGCAGCCAAATCGAGATCAGCAGCTATGACCATATTTGCGCTACTGGACTACATTGGTACATTGGTGTTTGCTATTTCTGGTGCTTTAGCCGCCATGCGGCACCGGTTTGACCCTTTTGGGGTACTCATTCTAGCAACAGTAACAGCTGTCGGCGGAGGAAGCCTGCGAGATGTTGTGATTGGGCGCACCCCTGTGGGGTGGATGCAGGATATTAATTACGCCTATCTCATCATGGCGGGTACTGTAATTGCACTGGTGTTTCGCACCTATCTTGTCTATGTACGTCGGACGATGTTCCTATTCGATGCCATCGGCTTAGGCTTATTCACAATCATTGGCGTAGAGATTGGCCTGGCCGCCGAATTACATCCGATCATTTGCATTTTGCTAGGCACTTTGAGTGCTTCCTTCGGTGGGGTTATCCGGGATATTTTAGCGAATGAAGTACCACTGATCTTCCACAAGGAAATTTATGCTTCCATTAGTCTACTGGGAGGGGCGCTATTCCTACTCCTACAAAAAACGACCCTACCCAGTGACTGGATATACATACTTACCAGTGGCCTGGTTGTGATCTTACGCATCCTTGCTGTCCGTTACAATTGGGTGTTGCCCAAAATGTACCGGGAGGTTGACGGGGAGTAGTGATCAGAACCGCATGGCCATTCCAATTCCGTTGTTGTTAATGATGGGGGCAAAGCCGATCTCATCTCTTACAGAGACATTGTGCTCGTCGACGGCACGTCTGGCCTTTTGTACTCCGACTGCAGCCATGATGCCACCTCCCAATACTAAGAAGAGCCCAGCAGCTACACCACCGCTACCTCTACCAAAGTCACTTGAGGTGCCAGGTGTCCGAAAGGAACTACTGCTGGTGCTGGATACGCCGGATACAAAGCCTACTGCGGTAGCAAGTAGGCCTACGCCACCGAGTACGTAGCCGCCTGTCACCAAGCCTCGACCAGATTTGTATTTTTCATACACACCGGGAACGCTTTGGAGCTTCGCTTCAAAATCAGCTTGACTGATTAATAGGAGACCTTCGTAAAAGCGGCCTCCTGGTTGCATACGCAAGTAGCGCTGGCGCAATGCAAATGTGTTGGTTCCCGCCGAGGTAGTTGTGGGAGTACTGACGTTGAAGAGCTCTTCACGACCATTGGTATAGGTGATCATCGCCACTTCTTGTCGAAGCAATACATAAACGGGGCCATCCGGAAAATCAGCCTGCCTATACCTGATTTCCTGTCCCACTTCTAATACCCAGCCAGATATGAAGTCTCCGTTGACTAATTGAATTTGATCTTGGGCAAAAAGGCTAGTAATAGAAAAGAAAAGTAGAGAGAGTAATGTGAGTCGCATTTCTAAAGGGTTTTCTCGAAAATAGATGCTGAAGATGCAGCTTGATATAAATTTTCGGCCCTTTAACCTGGATTTAACTGGGAGCGTGTTTATAGCTTTTTTCTTAACATTTCTTTTAGGTTGGATGGTTAGGGTGTTTGATAGTTAGTTGGTTAGTTGTGTTAGTTGGTTAGTTGGGTG
>CAJXOS010000098.1 GCA_913057725.1 uncultured Lewinella sp. | reverse complement strand
TAGCCTTTAGTGTAGTGGATGGAGCCGGACTTTCAGCTTGATCAATGGGGTAGGGGGCGTACAAGCATTTGCTGGTAGGGAGGCCAAAAAGGCCTGGTGCTCGGTCCTGTTCATGACAGGAAATGAAGAAGACTGCATCAACCCAATTATAGACCCACTTTTCGGTCATCTTCATCAGCGGCCACCACCATTTTCCAATACTTCGCCAGCGCTCGTATTCAATATTATGGCTAAACACAAACGTCTTGATGTCGAGCCCCGCCAGGAACGGACGCAACAGGAGTCCATGATAGTGGTGTTGCAAGCCAAGGAACTGGACATTTCGTTCTTTCAGCACCTTTCTGATACGTAAGCCCACCAGTGGATTTAAGTATTTGCTTGGGTGATGCTCAAAAAGTGGAATGAGCTCAACGCCCTCGAGCTCATCATTGCCATGAGAGCACAGACAAATGGTAGGCCATACTGCACTTAGATATCGCACATAGGCACTCACCGCCTTTTGTCCGCCACTATTGGCAGGTACAAAAGGGTAGGGGGCCAGGATAGCCAAGGTGGGTTGACCCATAGTGCTCAGTCTACGCTAGAGATTTACTTTTTCTTCTTTTTACCAGGTTTCTTCGCTTTGGCAGCTGGTTTCGAAGGCGCAGGCGCAGGTGTTGCCTCTGCTTCTGGGAGGTTCTTTACCGTCCAACCAATGTAGGCTAAAAGTGCCAGGATCAGTAGTAGCGATGAAGCCACTGAAATGGATCTACCTAGGTAGAACTTACGCGGTGCGAATTCGAATACAATCTCGTGCTGACCAGGAGGTATCTTCAAAGCTCTCAATATATAGTTAGCACGAATGTGGTCGACTTTTTGACCGTCGATATAAGCATGCCAGCCTTTACCAGGACCATACCATACCTCGGAGAATATCGCTAACTCCTCTTGATCTACGCTAGCCTGGTAGGTGATCCTATTCGGACGATACTCTGTCAACTGAATCGTTCCGGCTCCTGATGGGCTTAATGTGGTTACATAGTCCTCATACTCCTGATGGACTGCCGCGGCACGTTGAAGCGGAATATTGTTAAGGGCGTCAATCTCCACGTTAGCATTAGGTACAATGACGATTGAATCTACCAACCAAGCGTTTCCGTAGGCATTAGGGTTTTGCTGAACAGCAGCTTGTCCTTCCTGCCCGGGCACAATGAAGTATTTGGTGTTCAGCATGTCATACACTGCCTGATTACCCTGCGTTAGATGACGTCTGATGACATCGTCGTAGCGTTGTAATTTTGCAGCGTGGTATCCTCCAATACTCTTGTGGTGATAGGATAGCTGAGCCGATTGGAAAGCACTGACCGTAGCATCGTAGACCCGATAGTGTGGATCTGGATCCCGCAGGATTTGCTCGTCCGCAGGTCTTGGTGTGAAAATCTGGTCAACTGCTTGTCGGCGCTGGAAGTCATCCTTGTTGATATAGCGCATGCCCACCCCGATCAGATCGTACATCGTCAAAATGGTAAGGGCAGCAATCGCGATGGTGGCCTTGAGCTTGTCTTGCAAAAAGAAATACACAGCCGCAGCTGATAACAAAACAAGGAAAAGGCTCCTAAGCGAGTCCGATTGCATAAGCTCAGCCCGCGTGTCCTCTAGGCTGTTGACCAGTGCAGCTATGATCTGAGGATCAGCCTGTCCGAATGCCCGTGCATCACGAGGATTGCTGAAGTCGAACATGCCAGGGCCAACAAAGGCAAAGAACAATGCTATTGCTGCGGTTATACCGGTACCGATAGCGAGGCTCTTGACGATTTTATCTTTATCCTGATTTCCAGAAAATATCTCATGTAGGCAGAGAATAGCCATAGCGGGCACTAACAGTGAAGTAACACTCAGTACTGAGTTAGGCGTCCGGAACTTATTGTAAAGTGGGAATACATCAAAAATGAATCGGTTGAAGGATTCCAGGTTGCTACCCATTGACAGCATCAAGGTTAGCAATGTGCCTAGTCCTAACCACCATTTCACCGGACCATCTACCAAGAATAAGCCCACAATGAAGAACAGTACCATTATAGCCCCAAAGTAGATGGGACCACTCGTGAATGGTAAAGCTCCCCAATACAAAGGTGCATCTATAGTATCTCCCTGGCCTGCGCCAAAACGGCGAAGCGTACGGCCGTAAGGCGAGTCGCTACTCGTGGGTTCTGAAGAACCACCACCTGCTACACCTGGAATAAATGCAGCCGCCAAATCAACTCCGCCATTACTCCATTGCATGGCGTAGTTCCATTCCAGGCCTTCCACTTCACTACTGGTGACAGCCGTTCCAGCAGTATTCGTTTCTTGTTCCAATATTGGTGTTCCCCGCATGGTGTCCTGTGCATACTCGTAAGTAATCCACAGATTGGAAGCCGCTGATCCAAGAGCTAATAGGCCACCAATGATTAACGCACCAGCTGCTTTGCTGAAATGCGGCAATGTCTTTTCACGAATGTTCTTAATCAATTCGGCAATACCCCAGATGATCACCGTCATAAAGAAGTAATAGGTCATCTGGACGTGGTTCGACGCCAGGTCTAAGCCAAGCCCTAATCCAAAGAGGATCCCACCCAGCAGATATCGCTTTTTAAAAGCCAAGAGCATTCCACTAGCTACCAGTGGTAGATAGGATATCGCCTTTAGCTTTGTTTCGTGACCGGCTTCGTAGAGAACTAGGTTGTTAGTGGCAAAACCAAATGCTATGGCACCAACTATACTTAGCCAGGAATTTACCCCCAAGAGCACCATGAGTAGGTAGAAGGAAACCATCGCAGCGATAAACTGACCCGCTGGTGGCTTGATGAACATCCGAACGCCACGCTCCAGCTTCCTAATCAGGTTGCCATTGCCGACGGTATTGATCTGGTAAGAAGGCATTCCTGCAAACATGGAATTTGTCCACAGCGCTTGCTCGCCCGTCTCACTGTAGTACTCCCTCAGCTCTTGAGACATTCCCATGTAACCGATGATGTCACTTTGGGTAAGGACCTTTCCAGAGAATTGTGGCGAAAAATAAAAGGCAGCAGAAGCGATAAAAATGCCGATTGCCGCTACATGTGGCAAAAAAGATTGGATATTCAGACGCATAGGTTGCTCAACTGTTAGGAACGGCGCACAAGATAAGTAAGAAAACGCAGCAATGAAGGATTACAATATATCCACATCGACATCGTACGGGAAAGTCATCAGATAGTCCATTGCTTTTTGAATGGGATACCCTTTAAAGACTACCTGATACAGCATTTCAGTGATGGGGACACGGAGTTTGTAGAAACGGGCTAAGTGTCTGGTAATGCGAAGCGTACGAACGCCTTCTGCTAATTCGGGCATGGTGTTCATAACTTCCTCTAAGGATTCCCCCTGACCAATTCGAAACCCGAAGGTGTAATTTCTACTTTTCTTACTGGTAGCGGTGGCAATAAGATCACCGATGCCGGCAGTTCCGAAGAAGGCCTCTGCTTCGGAGCCCATGGCTTTGCCAAAATAGACCATCTCCATCAGACCGCGCGTTAGCAGCATGGCTTGAATGTTCTTGCCAAGTCCATAACCCTTCAATAAACCAGAACCGAGCGCAATCGTATTTTTCAAGGCGCCAGCCAATTCTGCACCAAGAAGGTCGTGAGAGCCAAAAACATGGAACAATGGACTGCTTAAAGCAGCTTTGCCAGCGCTAATTACCTCGTCGTATTTACTAGCAATCAGTGTTGCGGTAGGTTGTCCTTCCAGGATCTCCTTTGCTAAGTTTGGCCCGGATAGGCATCCAATCCGCGCTACGACGCTTTCCTGCAGAATAACTTCAGATATGGTATTTACGTGACTTCTGGTGATTCCTTGATCTTCAATCTCTGTTTCTCGCAGGCCCTCTACATCAAAGCCTTTCGTGGCATGTATCATCAGATGATAGGGATACAAGAAGGGAGCCATGTCTCTCATCATAGATCGGAAGGAGCCAGAAGGGACAACCGGGAATAGCAGTCTACATTTTTCCGCTACCTCAGCAGGATCGCTGGTGGCTACAACGCGCTTAGGTAAAACTACACCGTGCCGTTCCTGCTGCTGATTGATTTGGTCAGCGACAGAAGGATTGCGTGCATAGAGAATTACGTCACGATTGTGAGCTAATAAGTTGGCAATGGCAGTTCCAAAACTGCCTCCACCAATGACACCAACGGGTAAATCCTGTTCTTCAGGCATAGAATTAGCTTAAGATGGCTGGAAGATTAACACTTACTAGTACGATGAAAATAAACCATACGAATAAGATGATTGCCTCCTTGGAACGAAGCTGTGACCAATCTACTGAAAAATCAATTGGGACAGACTTTACGTCTCTTTTTACAATAATGCTTACCAGGTAGCCGATGCCGAAGGTAGCTAGAAATCCGGTGACATTCCACCAAAACCAGAATAGGTTGTCACCTACTACGAGCCACAAATAAATGTTTAAGGCAACACCGACTATGATACCAATATTAGCACCTAATGCATGTGTTCGCTTAGCTGCAATGGCTAATAAGAAGGTCGCTAGAATTGGACCGTAGAAAACCGATCCAACTTTGTTGATGGCTTCAATAACCGTATCAGCAATACTGCCAGCAAAGGTGGCAAGCAACAAGCAAATTAATCCCCAGAACAAGCTCACCCAGCGGGAGTACCGCATGTAAGATGAGTTGTCTATAGAATTATTTTCCTCATCCAAAGTTTTCTCACTATTATTCTTTTGTGTGAAAGGCAAGATGAAATCCTCAACAGTCACAGCACTTAAGGAATTAATGGCAGAACTGAGGGAAGACATTGCTGCGGATAAAATCGCTACGATCAATAAACCGATAATACCATTCGGCAAATACTGAGTGATAAACACCGGTACCATATAATCGGCCTTGTCGCTCGGAATGGCATTGCCGAATTCAGGTGCTGCCAATACAAGGCTGCCTAATACAAGCCCCATCAGACAATAGGCGAGGGTGACCGGGAAGCGAATAATACCATTGAAGAGTAAGGTCTGCTTGACAGTTTCCAGGTTCTTAGCAGATAGCATGCGCTGCGCCTGCGATTGATCGGTGCCGTAATACGAGACATATAGGAAGAAGCCTCCTAATAACATGGGCCAAAAGCCAAAGTCACCATCGTGATTGATACCCAGTGGTGCAAAATTGACGGCGTCCACGCGGTTGCTGTCCACTTTGGCGAGGAAAGCATCCCAGCCACCTAAGGCATCTAATCCATAGAAAAGACACAAGAGAATTCCACCAAAGAGAATGATCATTTGGATCATGTCCCCATAAACCACTGCTTTCATACCACCTTGGAGCGAATATATAAGCGTGATTATACCGATAACGGCCAAACTGGTCAAAAACGGAATACCAATAACACTTTCAAGAATAATACTAATGGTGTACACCATAATACCGGTAGCAAAAGCCCGTGAAATGAGGAAGACTCCACTCAGGAGCAAGCGACTAGATCTATCAAATCGCTTCTCTAGATAGGCGTAAATACTCACCACGCCTGCTTTGTAGAGTGGGGGAACCAAAACGACAAAGAGGAAAATCATGGCTAGCGGCACGGCAAACTCATAGGTAAGCCACTGCATACCGCCATCAGGCTTAATGCCGACGAAGGCTGGTGCGGAGACAAAGCTAATGGCGGATAACTGAGTAGCCATTATTGAAAGTCCTAAAGAAAACCAACCAAAGCTCTTGCCGCCTAAGAAATAATCCTTGCCGTCCTTTTGCTCTTTAAAGACGTAGCCGAGGCTAAGCATTCCTAATCCGTAGACGGCTATGATGATGTAATCAAGGGTATTCATGAATCAGATTGTTAGGTGAGCCTAAGATAGAAAAATGCGTTAAATGGGAGGCCTGTTTCGGTATTCGGTAGGGATATGCTACATTTGAGCTAAAAGTAGATCATTATATGTTGAAGCCTTTCTTTTCTTGCGTAGCCTTATTCTGTGCGCTAACGGCTTTTGCACAACTTCCGCAGTCCAATATCTACCTCTTCAATATGCGGCAGGTATCTGATAGTCTGTTTGAATTTACGCAGCCGCGCTACCTAACCGCTTTCAATCCAACCGGATACAATAACCAACCGTCCTTCTTCAATAATGACGAGTTGTACATCTCCTCGCAGTTGCCTTCTATGCAGCAGCCGGAATTGTACCTATTGAACCTGAAAGATGAGACTAAACTTCGTGTGACAGAAACCCAGGAAGGAGAGTTTTCACCGATGCGGATGCCCGATTTCTACAATTTCTCTGCCATTCGCCAGGAGTATATCAATCGTGATACCGTCATCCGATTATGGCAATTTCCACTTGATCGCCTGACAAACGGTAAGCCTGTTTTTAAGTACCTGCAAGGTATAGGCTACTACTGTTGGCTCAATAGTAAGGAGGTAGCGGTCTTCGTGATTGACAATCCTAGCTATTTGGCTTTGACCAATGTCGATTCTGATGATCTAATTCCATTGGCGACTGATGTGGGCCGGTGCATCAAGAAATTACCGAACGGCAACCTTTCGTTCGTACAACGCAATGAAGCTGGCCTATGGCAGATCATGGAGCTGTCCTTGTATCGCCGTGGCAATTATCAACCACAACCAATCATTACCGCACTGCCAGGCACCGAGGACTTTGCTGTCCTGCCTGATGGTAGCTACATCATGGGTAAGGGAAGTAAGCTCTATAAATTTAACCGCTTCCGCGATGAAGATTGGATTGAGATTGCTGATATGCGTTATTACAATATCACGAACATCTCTCGTATTGCGATCAGCCCGGATATGAAGATTGCTATTGTGGCAGACTAGATTGGTCTTCCAGATAGTGTTCTAGAAATCCCTGTACCACACGGAGCCCCATATGTAATTGGGTGTTATTATTGATGATCAAGTCAGCTTCGTCTTGATATGGCTTGATGTATTTCTCAAATGCAGGAAGTACATGGTTCTCGTAGCGGTATAAGACATCTTCAAGCGGATAGTTTCGCTCTACTCGATCACGTTTGATACGGCGAATCACCTTTAGATTCTCCTTGGCGTGCAAGTAAATTTTCAAATCTAACTGCCGACGCATCTTCTTGAAGTGGAACACAAACAATCCCTCTACAATGATAATAGGAGTGGGGTGAAAGACCAACATCTTTGGTTGGACCCGTTCATTGTTGAAGGTGTACTCCTCCCGTTCGACGATCTCACCTTTAATGAGCCGACCTACATCTTGGATAAAAGCCTTCTTATCAATTGAGCGGGGAAGATCAAAATTGGTGATTCCTTGATCGTCACTCTTTTGTTCGTCTTTTGGACGGTAGTAGTCATCCTGAGAAATGACGCAAAGTTGCTCTTCAGAGAAGTGCTCACGTAAGGTTCGAATGAATGTAGTTTTCCCGGATCCACTGCCGCCGGTAATCCCAATGATGAACGGTCGCATCGTTTATTGGTAGGTTCGGGCAAAAGTAAACTTTTCATGGTAGAGGAGGAAATACAAACTCGTCAAAGTGGGGGTTAGTCTTGGCTTGAATGTCAAGGAATGGATGCTTATCCAAATTGCGAGACTCTTCCTAGTGCCATTTCATAGCTGCTATCCGTTCGTGTTCCGAATACTTTACTTACATTTGGTCGGTTTCTCTATCTAAATGCACGTATGGAATTACTGACCAACATTTTTCGCGCCGGACTTGGTGTCTTCATCTTATTAGCCATTTGTTATCTGCTTAGCAGTGACCGGCGTGCGATCAATTGGCGATTGGTCAGTATTGGTATGGGATTACAGTTACTACTGGCATTCTTTATTCTGGTTGTGCCAGGAGTAAGCAACATATTTGATTGGATTTCGAAGGGCTTTACGCAGGTGATTGCCTTCACAGCGGCAGGTTCTCAGTTCCTCTTTGGCAGCATTGTCCAGGACATGAGTTCCTTTGGCTACATTTTTGCCTTTCAGGTACTTCCAACCATTGTGTTCTTTAGTGCCCTGACCGCTATCCTTTATTATTTAGGAATTCTGCAGAAAATCGTCTACGGTTTAGCGTGGCTCCTTACCCGCACCATGGGATTGTCCGGGCCAGAGAGCTTGGCTGCTGCGGCAAATGTATTCATTGGCCAGACCGAAGCTCCACTTGTGGTGAAGCCTTACTTGGAGAAAATGAGTAAGTCAGAAATCCTTTGTCTGATGACGGGCGGTATGGCTACGATTGCTGGTAGTGTGTTCGTGGCATACGTTGGTTACCTCGGCGGTACGGACGAGGAATCAAAGTTGTATTTCGCTAAGCACTTGCTTACTGCTTCTATTATTTCTGCACCAGCCGCAATTGTTGCTGCTAAGATTCTCTTTCCGGAAACAGAAAAAGACGGTGACATCAATAAGCAGATGGAAATGGCGGAAGGGGAAGCGAACAACCTTCTTGACGCTATTTCACGTGGTACTACCGACGGTCTTAAGTTGGCGGTCAATGTAGGTGCAATGCTATTGGTATTCACGGCTCTCATCTTCATGATGAACGAAATATTCCTCGGAGCAACCGATCTGATCAATGGAGCTGTTGCAATGGTTAATCCAGGTGTAGGAGATTGGAACGAGCAAATTGCGCTAACCACTGGTGGCCGCTTTGAAGGCTTTAGCTTCACTTACTTCTTGGCCATGATTTTTGCTCCTTTTGCTTGGGTTCTCGGTGTTCCATTTGAAGACATTACGGTAGTAGGGCAGTTGCTGGGAATGAAGACAGTAATCAATGAGTTTGTGGCCTACGAACAGTTTCAGGGTATATTAGCCGAAGGGCTCCTGAAAAGCGACAAGTCGATTATCATCGCCACTTATGCACTGTGTGGATTCTCCAACTTTGCCTCGATCGGAATTCAGATTGGCGGAATTGGGTCTCTTGCTCCCGGGCAGAGAAAGACGCTAACCGAATTTGGTATTAAAGCCTTAATTGGCGGTACGGTAGCGTGCTTCTTGACCGGTGCTATTGCTGGTTTGTTTGTTTAATGCTGTGAATTCATCCGCAAATTCTATTCACAAGCTAGAGGATTTACCTGCTCCTAGTGGTCATTGGCTGCTAGGGCATCTTCGCCCGTTCCAACGCGGCCCAAAGCATTTGGTGCTAGAGAACTGGGCACAAGAATGTGGAGACCTGTTTCGCATTCGATTGGGCCCAAGTAAGTTTCTGGTTTCTGCCCATCCCCACATAAACGGTGAAATTCTAAAGCGACGCCCCGAAGACTTCCGTCGCCACCCTAAGATCAGTGAGATTTTAGAAGAGATGGGCGTTTTGGCCGTTTTTAATGCTGAAGACGATCTGTGGCGGAAATATCGAAAGCCAACAGCGGAGGCGCTGAATCTTCGCAAGGTGAAATCCTTCTATCCGATTCTCGTTCGTAAAGCAGCGCAGCTCTTGAAGCGGTGTGGTGAGTTTGAGGAAACTGGAGCTGCTCTGGACATTAGTGCTCTATTGCGACGCTTTACCACGGATGTCACAACTGCTATCGCTTTTGGCTATGAACTAGATACCCTTTCGGGCAAGGACGATCATCTGCAGCAATGTATGGAGATGGTATTTCCGATGGTCAATGATCGAATGTCTGCACCATTGCCTTGGTGGCGTATTATTAGGAGTAAAAGAGATAGACAGTTTGATGAATCCTTGTCTACAGTTCGTGGGACAATATTACAATTTATCGGAAACGCACGAGAGCGCCTTGCGCTTGATCCTTCGCTGAAAGATAAACCAACCAATTTCTTGGAGGCCCTGCTTTCGGAAGAACAAGCCCTCACCAGCGAGGAAGTTTACAGTGCCGTTTTTACTTTGTTGATGGCGGGAGAGGATACCACCGCTAATTCACTGGCATGGGTGATGTTCTATCTTGCCAATTACCCAGAGGTTGTGAGTAGGCTGAGGAAGGAGGCCAAAGAGGTGTATCCAAATTTGGATGTGCCGAATACAATTGCTCAGCATCAGCACCTTACTTATGCCCAGGCTGTCGTCCAGGAAGTAATCCGATTGAAGCCCACCTCGCCACAACTAATACTACAAGCCCAACGAGAGGTGAAGATTGGACACTATGTAATACCAGCAGGCACCAATATCATTCTTCAAAATCGTATTGCTCAGGTACGAGATGCACACTTCTTCCAGGCCGAGAAGTTCATGCCAGAGCGTTGGCTGCCCAAGGGCTGTCCTGTTCATGCCAACCATCAACCCGATGTAGTTAGGGCCTTTGGTGGCGGCCCTCGTTACTGTCCTGGAAAGCATTTGGCGCTACATGAGATGGTACTCGTAACCTCCGTAATTGCCAAGCATTTTGATCTTGAAATGCGCGAACATCCCGATGAGATTATGGAAGCGTTCAGCTTCACCATGCACCCGACTGAGTTCAATCTGAACTTGTCCCGTAGTAATTAAAGTGTAACGTTATAAGTGAGCTATTCTGAAGTTGGTTTCCTAATCGTGAAATGGAAGGTACTACCAGCATCTAATGCACTTTCGACCCAGATTTTCCCGCCATGGCTATCCACAATTCGTTTGCATAATGCCAATCCAATCCCAGTGCCCTTGTCTTCCATTTCCCGTGGGTTTAGGCGGGTAAATAGTTCAAAGATCCGCTGTTGATTTTCTTCAGCAATACCGATTCCTTCGTCTGAGACAGCAAAGCGCCAGTACTTTTCGTCTTCCGTGGAGCTGATTTTGATATGATTGGGACTGTCCTTTTTTCCAAAATCGATAGCGTTTGCTAAGAGATTCTGAAAAAGCTGGGTGATCCCCATTCGGTGGCCAAGGAAACGTTCTGGTAGGTCTTCGAAAGTAATGGTAACCGTCCGTTGTTGAATGTTGTGTCGTAGATTGTACTTCACGATCTCCAGCATGGCGTGTGTTTGAATCGTTGCCCGATCCACCATCCGTCCGGCTCGAGAATACTCCAAAAGATCCTTGATTAGTTGCTGCAGGCGTTTGACCCCCAGGGTGACGTGCTCAAAGTATCCTTCAACATCACCGGACACGCCTTCTTTATTCAATTCTTGCCGGATAATTCCTAGGTATCCTTCAACGGTCCTTAGTGGAGATTGCAAATCATGGCTTGCAACATAGGCAAAGTGTTCGAGGTCCTGATTGCTTTGTTTCAAGTCCTCAATCTGCTGTTTCAATTCACGAATAAGGGCTTCCTGTTCCTCCGGAGTGGTGGAGCCTGATTTAGACATATGGGTGCTTGCTTGTTCGCCAACAAAGATAGCTAACCAAGGGGAGTCCTAGCCAATTGCTTGTTCTAAATCATGTAAAATATCAGCAATGTCTTCAACGCCAACGGAGATTCTAACCAGACCATCGCTAATCCCATGCGCTCGCCGAATATCTGGATCCAGGGCCCGATGAGACATAGTAGCAGGATGCAATACTAAGGTGTCAACATCACCTAGGGTAGGAGTGAGGGTACAGAACTGGAGCTTGTTCATAAAGGATTTGCCAGCCTCCAGGCCGCCAGCCAGTTCAAAGCTAATCATACCTCCAGGGCCTTGCATCTGTCGTTGGGCCAGCTCGTAGTCTGTGTGGTCAGGTAAGCCCAAATAATTGACTTGTACTACTTGTGGCAGTGCTTGAAGCATTTCTGCGACCAACTGTGCATTCTGGCAGTGCCGCTCCATACGTAAGGAGAGCGTCTTCATGCCATTGTGGAGCAACCACGCTTCCCAAGGGCTAGCAGTACCACCAAGGAGCCTAAGCTTGTTGAGTAGTTCACCCTTCATCAAATCTTCATGTTGGCTTACTACCACTCCGGCTGTTCCAGTTCCGTGTCCGTTGAGGTACTTCGTGGTCGAGTGAATGACGAAATCAATTCCGAAGGATAAGGGCTGTTGTAGCATTGGGGTGGCAAAGGTATTGTCCACGATGCTGTAACAATCGTAAGCCTTTGCTAGCGCCGCAATTTGTTCTAAATCGATACAGCGCAGTATTGGGTTAGATGGCGTCTCGCAGTAGATGCATTTGATTTCTGGATGCTTCTCCAAAATTTCGACAAGTCCAGTCTGGTCACGCAGGTCATGGACCTTCATTTCAATTCCTAGTGGCGTCAGAATATCGCGAAATACAGCCACCGTTCCACCGTAGAGATCAGCATGAGTTAGCAGTACGTCTCCAGGAGAAAGTAGTCCCAGGCCTAGCAAACTGATCGCCGACATGCCGGAACTGGTCAACAGACCGAAGGTTTCTCCTTCCAGGCCGCGACCTTCTAGTTGGGCAATTTTATGAGCGACAGCATCTATCGTTGGATTGCCAAAGCGAGAGTAGATGTTACCTGGTTCATCACCATCAAAGATGGCCATGCCCTGTTCAATACTGTCAAAAATGAACGAGGATGCTGCGTAAATCGGCAGCTGATGGGGAGGATTTCCCGCAGACCATTGCGGATCGCGGGCACTAATAGAAGAAGGACCGTGTTGTGGAGTAGCCATAGGAAGGAATTGCTTTATCTTTTTGTAAAATGACTGTAGAAGAGAAAGGTTCCAGTCAGCCGCAAAATTAGTACTTTTGCGAAAAGTTAGAAGTGTTATTGAAATGCAGGAAACGGATAAACATACCGATGATAATGCCGACTTTCAGGAGATCAAAGTTGATGGAAAACAGTCGCCATTACGCATTGATAAGTTCCTCAATATTCGCCTGCAGCTAACGCGCAATCGAATCCAGGAGATCATCAAGCAAGGTAACGTAACGGTTGATGACAAAGTAGTTAAAGCTAATCATAAGGTCAAACCGGGAGAGCTGATTAAGATTGTGCTGCCACGCTACTACGATGAGACGCAGCCGCTTCTGCCAGAAAACATTCCTTTAGATATACGCTACGAAGACGATGACCTGCTTGTGCTACACAAGCCAGATAACTTCGTAGTGCATCCCGGAGTAGGAAACTGGACTGGCACCTTGGCCAATGCTTTGTCTTATCACTTTGGAGAGAATTTGCCGGTGTTAGAGGGTAATTCGCATAACCGCATTGGACTGGTTCACCGTATCGATAAAGACACTACAGGACTCATGGTGGTGGCAAAGTCAGAATTAGCAATGTCTCACCTGGCGAAGCAGTTTTTCGACCATACGATTGATCGAACGTACTATGCCTTGGTTTGGGGTGATGTGGAGCAGGATAAGGGGACAATAAGCAACTATGTAGGTCGAGATGATCGCCAGCCTCGTATTAACCGAGTGTATGAAGAGGGTGAGTCTGGAAAATGGGCGGTCACACACTATGAGGTAATAGAGCGACTTTACTACGTGACCTTAGTGAAATGTAAACTGGAGACTGGCCGTACACATCAAATTCGCGTCCATTTTCAGCATATGGGGCATCCGCTATTTAGTGACAAGCTTTATGGTGGTGACAAAATCGTCAAGGGCACCGTATACAGCAAGTACAAGCAGTACGTAGAGAAAATATTCAAAGCACTTCCGCGTCAAGGTCTTCATGCTAAGTCCATTGGCTTTACGCATCCCTCCAGCGACGAAAGAATGCTATTTGAATCTGACCTTCCGCCAGACATGGAAAAAGCGCTGGAATTGTGGCGTGCCTACGTAGCTCAACGAAAGGCGGGCAAAAAGAACATGCCTTGATGATTCAGCAGCAAATTGAAGATTGGCTGACTGGTTTTATTATTGAGCATGATATTTGTCCCTTTGCTCGCCGGCCCTGGTCTAGGAATCTCCTGAGGATAATTGTGGTAGAAGACAAAGAGGAAGAACAGCTGACGAAAAACCTTTTGCAGGCTTTAGAGGAATTGGTCAGTACTCCGAGAAAGGAGTTGGAAACCAGCTTAGTTGTGATTCCGAATCAGTTTGAAAGCTTTGACGATTTTTGGTCCTATTGCGAATGGGTGCAAGAATTGCTGGAGGAGAGCGGTGTGAGCGGTCTATTGCAGGTAGTTGGCTTCCATCCTGCTTTTCGTTTTGCGGAAAGCGAGTTTGAGGACCAGGCCAACTATGTAAATCGTTGCCCATACCCTTTGTTACATCTTTTGCGCGAGGAAAGTGTTACGGAAGCAGTGGCACAATACCCAGATATAAGTGCCATTCCAGAACGCAACGCCTTATATTTGCGGCGCTTAAGTAAAGCTACTTTAGAACGGATAGTTTATGGCCATCATGGACACTAAGGAAAGATACGAATTGCTAGTAGCCCTGGGGGAACACCTCAAGGCAGATGCTGATGGATTTCTTGCAGCAACGGTTAAGCGTACTGCTTTGCATAACCCCTGGCTTACGGAGGATAATCAGCGACAGGCGATAGCTGCGATCGTTGATCAAATGCTTCAGCCAGAGCAACTGTCGGCTTGGTGGAATAAGTATGCGCTCACGGAGCCAGTGCAGCAACAGAAGGTAGGCTTAGTACTTGCCGGAAATTTACCGCTGGTCGGCTTTCACGATGTACTGTGCGTCTTTGCTAGTGGACATAAGGCGGTTGTCAAGCTATCTGATAAGGACCCTTACTTGCTTCCTGCCATCTTACGCGCAATGCGCCAAATTAATGCCAAGTCAGAAAGCTACTTTGAGTTGGTAGAAAAATTGAAAGGCTTTGATGCGGTCATTGCCACTGGCAGCAATAACTCCGCTCGGTACTTCGAAGCCTACTTTGGTTCTTATCCTCATATCATTCGCAGGAACCGTAATGGTATTGCGGTATTAACGGGTGAAGAAACTTCCGAAGAGCTACTAGCCCTCGGGCATGATATCTTCGACTACTTTGGTTTAGGTTGTAGAAACGTAGCCAAGCTATACCTACCTAAAGACTACCAGTTCGAGCCCCTCTTAGAGGCTTTACACGAATATCGCCAGATAGTCAACCATACGAAGTACAAGAATAATTTCGATTACAATTACGCGCTCTACGTACTTAATAAGGTGCAGTACCAGGCTAACGGCTGTGTAATTCTAACCGAGAATTCTTCTCTTCAATCTCCAATTGCGTGTTTGCATTATGAATATTACGAACAGGTAGACGCACTCCAAGAGCAACTTCTTTCCATCAGAGATGAAGTTCAATTGGTAGTAAGTCGCGCTCAATTCGAAGGACTGCCCGTCTTTCCGTTGGGGCAGGCTCAGCAGCCTGGCTTAGACGATTATGCAGACGGTGTAGACACAATGGCGTTTCTACTTCAATTGTCCTGATGTCCGGGGCGGAATGGCGCTCTTCAAGCAACTTTAGAAGCCAGTAATTACCAGCGAATTAACTTTTTTTGAAAAAAAATGACTCTGCGTGCAGCACATTGCTTCCTGCACCGATTCCCTTGTTGTACGACCTTGTCAAGGCTTTTAAAAATTCGTCTGGTTGTCATTAAACCGAACACAAACGATCAACAATGAAGAATTGGTTTTTCCTTTTGCTGGCGCTCCCACTGATGGTATTTAGTTGCCGCAAAGATATCGACAGTACTACTGTTACAAATTCAACATATCAACCACCAGTTGTCATCGTGACGGCTACTCTTACCGGTCAAATTCTAGGACCTGACGGTGGTGGAGTTGATGGCGCAGTAGTGCGCGTAGGAAATAAAGCTACTGTCTCTGATGAAAACGGTTTTTATCAATTCCGCGGCATTGAAATGAATGCTCGTGGTACTTACGTTACTGCTAATAAGGAAGGATATTTTCTAGGCTCAGATCGCCTGTATCCACTTCCTGGTTCTAAGAACATTAGCCGCATTGAATTACTACCAAAGACTATCGCTGGTACTTTCAGCGGAGCTGAAGGTGGTGTGATTGAAGTAGAGAACGCTCGCGTTACTTTTCCAGAGGGTGGGGTAGTAGATGCTACTGGTAGCTTGTATACAGGACAGGTAAGTGTTGCTGCTCAGTGGCTCAATCCTGTAGCTAACAACATTCAAGACATCATGCCTGGTGGCCTCTTCGGCCTAAACGCTGATAGCCGTGAAGTAATGATGGCTTCATTGGGCATGCTTGCCGTAGAACTGTACGACGAGAGTGGTAATCTGCTACAAGTGGCTCCAGGCCGCGAGGCAGAACTGCGCGTTCCAGTTCCAAACGAACTATTGGCTAATGCACCAGCTGAGGTGCCGCTATGGTACTTCGACGAAACGGATGGTGTCTGGATTGAAGACGGTCTAGCGACCCTTCAGGACGGTGTTTACGTCGGAGAAGTAAGTCACTTTACCTTCTGGAATGTGGACGTACCTTCTGGCGTTGAACTGATCTTTATCAGCGGATGTGTAGTAACCTCTGACGGTGAGCCAGTAGCTCATACTCGCTTGCGTATCATTGCACCAAGTAACATCTATACCTATGCCTACGGTGATACCGATGAAAGTGGCCACTTTAGTGGATACCTACCAGCTGGAGACCTGCTGACCTTCGAATTATTCGATGAGTGCGGCACGATGTACAGCTTTGAGGTTGGACCATTCTCTGAGGATACCAATATCAACGAGTGTTTCGAGATTCCGAGCTCTTCTATCGTTACATTGTCTGGTCAGATCGTTGATTGTGATGGCGCGGGCGTTGAAGATGCTATTGTGTCTCTAGGAATCGGTGGCTTCCAAGAAATCACGATTGCTGACGCTGATGGTAATTTCACTTACACTGTACCTAACTGTGGTAGCAATGAAGTGTCGGTAATCGCCTATGATATTGACGGCGGTAATACCACTGAAGAAGTTACTGTAACAGTTGACGATGACATTGATCTAGGGCAACTCTCTGCTTGCGATAACCCGATTGCAGAATTCATTGATGCCAGCACCAATGGTGTAGATCTATTCTTCATCGATGTCAGCATTCGCCAAGATTCGGTTTGGATTGACAGTCTGTCGATTGAGCCTGCATACCAACTCACTGGTTTTGCTTGGGATGAAGACCTTAACGAAGGCCATAACATCTGGCTAAACATGTTAGATATTGCGCCAGGTACTTATTCTGGTGACGACATAGAGTTCAACTACAATGTTGAGTCTAACGCGGAGGGCTTCTTCTTGCAATGTCCACGAGCATGTAACACCATTGAAGTAACCATTACTGCAAATGGTGGCCCAGGCGGTTTCTTAGAAGGAAGCTACGAAGGAACTTCAGATGGATGGACATTCCAGCAAATGCCTTTGACGGATGCGCCGGTAAGTGGTACCTTCAGGGTACAATTGCCACAATAGACAATCCCAATAACAACCATTTAGCACTACTTGAAAATACATGACCGAAAGCGAAATCATTCGTGGGTGTCAGAAGGGTAGAGCGAAGTACCAAAAGGCTTTGGTACTTCGCTACTCGCCCCTTTTGATGACGGTGGCTCGTCGATATTGCCGTGATGATCACGCGGCTAAGGACGTCCTGCAAGAAGCATTCATTCGAGTGTTTCGAGCAATTGATCGTTATCAGGCCACGGGCTCCTTCTCTGCGTGGCTGCGACGCATTGTTATCAATGTGGCGCTCCAAACCAAGGACAAAGCCTCCTACCAACGAGAGCAAGCTGGCCTGGACCAGATTGCACATCCGATGGTTTCCCCGCAGGCTATTACTGACCTTAATGCAGAAGATCTAATTGCCCTAATTCAAAAATTACCTGAAGGATTTAGAGATGTTTTTAACCTCTATGTAGTGGAGGGTTACTCTCACGATGAAATTGCGGACATGCTAAAGATTGCACCGGGAACTTCCCGCTCTCAGCTGACCCGCGCTCGACAAAAGCTACAAGCTATGATTTTGGAACGTGAAAAGGAGAATTATGTCAAACGAGTTGGATAAGCACATCAGTGAGCAACTGCACCGGTACGAATCGGCAGTAGATGCTGAGGCCATCTGGGCCGCTGTCCGCCCACCTCGACGCCGGCGACCATGGTTTTGGTTACTACTGGTTTTCGGTCTGGTGAGCTTGAGCGGAGGGGCTTGGTGGTTCATTTCCACAGGAGAGAATAGCCAGCTCGCATCAAGTGATAGCCCGTCTTCGAGTACATCAGTGATCTCGGATAATAGGGAGGAATCTGTCACTTCTACCTCTACTGTTCTAGAGCCAGATGCTAATTCGGCGACAGAAAGTGAAGCGCCGAATGCTCAAATCGAGTCTCGGCTTGACGATACAGATGCGACGGTGGAAAGAGTAGTAGGTGATTCGCAGCGTGTAGCCTTAGATGATTCTGAGGAGATGGAGGCTGCTTCTGAAACTTCTACCTTCGGACAAGGAAATTTTGTGGATGGCTCCACAACAGCACAGGGCTCAGAAGCATCATCGAATGAACAGTTCGAAGAATTACCTGGCCTTACAGATCTAGGAAATATCGACTATGAACAACAAGATATCTCTCCATTAGCTGTAGAAGAGTTAAGCCAGACCGAAGCGTTTACTGAGCAATCAAGTGTTACAGAGGAAACACTCAATACTTCCGATGTCAATCGTTCACGTTTGGTAGAGTCAATTGATTATCGTTTAGCAAGTCGTGGGGGCCTTTTGGCAGAGCGACAAAACACCTTAGATCAGGAAATTACCTTACCTGAATATAGAAGAAACCGACGCAAACTATCACCCTGGAGTGTCCAGCTAGATGCTGCGTACATGCTCATTGACCGTGATTTGCAAGTAGAAGGAGATTCTTTACCAACGACTTGGGTTGAACAGCGAAGAGCTACAGAGTCTTTACTGGAAGCTTGGAGTACGGACTTGAGCGTTGGATATGCCTTTCATAAGAACTGGCAAGTACGAGCGGGCCTCGGATACACCCAAATCAATACACAGTTTGACTATTTGACTACTAGCAGTAGAACAGATACTGTGGATGGTGTTCAGACCATTATCTTCAATCCTGATAATACCGTTGATTCCATTACCGGACCGATTCTCATGTACGAGACCGTCCAACGTGAGCGTCAGATCTTCAACAGCTTCCGTCAATGGGAGCTGCCAATATTACTGGCTTACGAAAACGGTTTCGGATCCTTGAGTTTCATTGCCGAAGCGGGTGCTCGTATCCGACTAAGTCGAAGTTGGGAAGGACAAGTACTAGGACAAGACCTGCGAGAAGTGGTGAGTCTGGAAGATCAAGAATGGTACCGAACGGAACTCGGTTTAAGTTTGCAGGCTGGTATTCAGCTTGGATATGAGCTTACGCCGCAGTTGCAATTGAGAGCTGGAGGAACGATGCGGTATACACCCGCGGCATTCTCTAAGCCAGATCAAGGCTTCAAAGAGGGGTACCAATTATTTGGTCTGCAGGTGGGAGTGCGGTATCAACTACGATAGCGTGTGTGTGGTTAGCTAGTATGATTCTTTTTAAATGTTGGTGATGGCGCGACTTGGTTTTTTATCTTTGGACCAAACAAATTTAGAGCGCTAACTCTGACATTAAAATGAAGCAAATCTTTAACCTGCTCCTCCTGCTGGGGGTAGCATTCCCGTCGTTTACTCAATCTGTAGAATTAACACCGAAAGAAGTCCATGCTTTTAGACTACTAAAGGCCAGTTTGTTCTTGAGTAATAAACATGGCCCCCTGTTCTTTGATCGCCACATCTATGTGTACAAGCGGCAGGAGAATGGAACGCTTTGGGTGCAGGCAGCTCGCAATCCCGGGCTTTCAGATCCATTGGTCGGCGATCGCTATGATCATTACGTCCTGGATGTCAATAAACCCAATTATTCTGTCATACAGCTCTTTGATGATTGTAAGGCAGAAGCCTGGCTGACTATTAATGAATGGGATGGCGATAAGCCATTCAAAACGACTTCAACGCGCTTTGGTAGGGTGATCTGGAGCTACAATGAAGCTGGTCAGCCAGTGACAATGGATGAAGGAAGATCTTATCGACGAAGTGGCCGCCAAAAATCTTATCGTGAAACTAAGATGAATCTCTCTTATGACGTCGAAGGTAGGATTAATGGTGCGGACAAGGTTCTTCAAGTCTATAAGCCATCGAAGAACTCGTCTAATCTCAAGGAAGATTATGAGTACACAGAAGAATCTATTCAAGTAGAATATGGAGCGCTGGGCACACGACTCCAAGTGTTAACTTATCGGAAGGAAAAACGCGGTGTAGTGTTGCACAAAGATCAAGTATATGTCTTGACACAGGATGCAGGTAGTACAGTTATTCGTAATACTTCTACAACTATGGGTAATGGCCAGATCACCGAGACTACATCTAGTGTTTTGAATGAATTTGACAGTAGTTGGAATCTGATTAGTTGTCGCCGGGACAACCCCGATTACCTTTGGACGTATCAGTATACCTATGATGCAGGCGGAAGAGTAGTGGCTGAATATCGAGAACTGTTCGATAAGTCGAAAAAAGAGGTTTCCAAGGCTATTTCTTACGAACGGACTTTTGATTCGAGAGGCCTTTTGATGGAGCAATCCGAAACGACTGAGCAACCTGGAAAACCTCGTGAACGAAGAGTGATCAGTTATACGTATAGTCCAGCAGAAGGAAATTCTTCGGTTACTCGCTGTGAGCATGAAGAGGAGAACATCATGCGATTCTACGATGAAAACGACCAACTCTTCAAAGAAGTGACCGCCGGGAAAGTCCGAACTAAAGAAAACGGAGTTTGGACTAACTGGAGGTTCATGCGCATGTAAAGTAGCGCTACGCTACATCGGCATGTCTGACCTTAAGTCGAAGAAGCAGGATAAGGCTGATTACAAAGAACAATCCGAGTAGCAGTACGCTATTGCGGATATCGCCTGTAATGAGTTCCGCTAAACCAAAGGAAAAAGAACCTAACACGATAGCCGCTTTCTCTAGTACATCATAGAAGCTAAAATAGGAGGTGGTATCTGATGTGTCCTCTGGTAATAATTTTGAATAAGTAGACCGGGAGAGCGATTGGATACCACCCATTACCAGGCCAACTAAGGCTGCTACGTAATAGAATTCTTTCTTCGCCTCCACGAGATACGCCAGTACACAGATGATGGTCCAAATGATGAGCATAGTCACCAAGCTGTAAACATTACCCTTTCGTTCAGATACCAGGGCAAAGAGATAAGCTCCACCAATAGCCACTACTTGTAAGATGAGTACGACATAAATTAACTCATCAGTGGCAAAGGCTAGCTCTTTCTCTGCGAATACGGCTGCTACATAGAGGATTGTTTGCACGCCCATGCTATAGCAGAAAAAGCTATACAAGAACCGCTTGACCTGAACTTGATCTTGCAAGTCTCGCCAAACCTTTTTTATTTCTTGCCAGCCTTGTTTCGCCATAACACTGACCTTATCACTACCACGGACCTGATCTTTTGGTAAACGACGAAAAGGAATTTGGGAGAATCCTATCCACCAAACTCCCACCATGGCAAAGGTAATTCTGGCTGGAAGCGTGTCTTCGGCTGGTAGGCCAAAGAACTCAGGCTTTAGGATCATGATGAGGTTTACAATGAGTAGTAGTACACTACCTACATAGCCGTAGGCGAATCCCCGAGCACTTACTCGATCGTACATATCTTCTGTGGCAATATCAGGCAGATAGCTATTGTAAAACACAAGACCACCTGCAAAGCCAATCATCGCCATAATAAAACCAATGGTTCCCACCCACAGTGTGCTCATGCCATTGAACCACAGCAGCGATAGACAGCCGATAGCACCGAAAGTGGTAAAGAACTTTAGAAAGAACATCTTTCGACCACCCGCATCCGCAATGCCAGAAAGCCAAGGCGAAACGATTGCGATTAGGATATAAGCCGCCGAGATACAGAATGACCACAACGTACTATCACTAATCGAAAGTGATCCGATCTGTACGACATCGTCCGTAACTTGGAGGAAGTAGGGTGGAAAGACAGCGACAGTAATTACGAGGGCGAAGGCGGAATTGGCCCAGTCAAACATCGCCCAGCCATTCAGCGTCCGGGGATCATTTTTAACGGGTGCCGAAAGGCTTGGGTTGTCCAGGTGGCTCATGCAGTACAGCTGGTTTTTAGTGAGATCAAGATACAAGAATATTCATAAAAGGCTTACCTTTCACGGGATTATGAATATTGGTATTCTCTCCCGCAGCACCGAGTTATACTCAACACGAAGCTTGTACCAGGCCGGTAAACGGCTGGGACACAATATGTACGTGATCGACCATACGCGCTGCAGCTTAGTGATCGACGGAGAGCGTCCTAATATTTTCTATCAATCTAAGCCACTTCATCATCTAGATGCCATTATTCCTCGTATTGGAGCCAGCGTAACTGCCCTTGGTGCTGCGGTCATTAGTCAGTTCCAATTGATGGGGGTTACTACACCAACTACGCCCCAATCTTTGCAGCTAGCACGGGATAAACTCCGCGCGCTACAGGTGTTGAGTGGCAATGGGCTTCCTGTACCTAGAACGGTAATGGTTGGCCGCTACGAAAACCTTCATCAAGTAGCAGTCAAGTTAGGAGGCTTTCCGGTAGTCGTTAAGCTGTTAGAGAGTACCCATGGAGAAGGCGTTGAATTGGCGCGGAATTTCTGGGAACTACAGCGCTTAATGACCAACTATTTCCGGTTTCATGACCGTGTAATTCTACAAGAATTTATTCCGGAGGCTCGTGGTGCAGACACGCGAGTCATCGTGGTAGAAAATCGCATTGTAGCATCAATGCGTCGTCAGGCTAAGCCAGGTGAGTTTCGCTCCAATCTACACCGCGGAGCAACCTCCTTAACGATAGACTTGAAACCGGAAGAAAAACAACTCGTTCTTCAAGTCGTGGAGGCCCTCGACATTCAGGTGGCTGGTGTTGACCTGTTACCTTCTAAGAAGGGCGCTTTGGTAATGGAGGTAAATGCAAGCCCTGGGCTTGAAGGTATTGAAACAACTACTGGAGTAGATGTAGCAGGCGCGATTGTGGGTTTCGTAGTTCGAAAACACAAGGCCGAACAGAACAAACAGCAAAAGATCAATTAGGAAGCAGTACATGAAAATTCTCACAGAAGAAATTGCTCTTGGACAGAATCAGACCATAAAAATTCCGGTAGGTCAATTACCGAGTGGAAATTTGATCAACATATACACGCATGTGTTTCGGGCATCGGAACCTGGCCCTACCATATTAATATTGGGGGGCGTGCACGGTGATGAGATCAATGGTATGGAAATCGTGCGCCAGGCTATTCAGAGTGATATGTTGAATCAACTGGTCAGAGGTACAGTTATTGCCATTCCTGTTCTTAATGTCTATGGCTTTATCAATTTCTCACGGGAGGTTCCGGATGGCAAGGATGTAAATCGATCTTTTCCGGGGACCAAAACGGGATCCTTGGCGGCCCGTGTAGCATTTGGTATTCATAAGCACATTTTGCCGCTTGTTGATGTCGGGTTGGACTTCCACACTGGAGGCAGGAATAACTATAACTACCCGCAGATTCGATATACCGAAGGAGACGAAGCGGCAGCCGAGCTTGCTCGTGTATTTGGTGCACCGGTAAGCATTTCCTACAAGTCCATACGCAAGTCGTTGAGAAGAGTAGCCCGTGATAAGCATCAAGTTCCGCTACTTGTATTTGAAGGGGGAGAGGCGCAACGTTATGACGGTCTCAGTATTCAGCATGGCCTGGCGGGCATCCGACGCGTCCTACAACATCACGAAATGTTAGACGAGCCGTTCCAGGCTGAAAAGGGGCTATACTTTGACCATAGTAGCTGGGTGCGTGCACCAAGAGGTGGCCTCTTTCAGTGGATGAAGTCTTCTGGAAGTTGGGTGAAACGAGGTGAGCCGCTTGGGTTTATCAGTGATCCACAGGGAATCAAGGATAGTCGATTTATTCACGCACGGGCGGACGCTTTTATGATCGCACACAACAATACACCAGTGGTGAGCATGGGAGATGCTTTATTTCACCTTGCCTATAACCTTGAAGCGTAGTGCTTAAGGCTTACTTAGAAGAAGATTGGGTGAAACCGAAGTTTTCCAGCGGTATTGTATTCAAGAGCTGGAGCCGATATCTTAATGAAGTTGAGAATACTGAGGACAGATCGAAGAAAGCGTCGACGAGTAGGAATCCGTTTTAGATCTACATCAAAAGAAAGGTAAAACTCCCGATACCGCTCATAGTCTTGTGCCGGTAAGTTAAAGGTGTAGCCTTCATCATCGGTCCAAGAGTTCCCAAATCCGCCATAGAGATTAGCAGAGCCATAGCCCACGGCAATATTTAGCCAACGCGGTAGCCTGGTTTTTGGCGCGAAGGCCGAGATGTTCGCACTCGCCCAAATGGTCATTGTGTTATAGTCTTTCAAAAAGCGCTCTGGTATGGATCGGCCGTACAGCGCTATGTGCCGTTCACGTACACTGGCGGTAACAGAACCGTCCGTGCTGAGGACAAATTCATCCGGGCTTGGTAGTCGCCGATTGGTAGAGATCTTGAGTGAGATACGTTGTTCGTCCCAAAATGCTTCTTGAGCCACAAATGCTCCCATCCCCAACGCATTAAATCCCATATCAGACCAAGAGAATCCCCACTCGGCAGAGAAGCCATCCATAATCTCCACGGTACTTTGTAAGAACATGCCGGCAGCTCCGGCCAACCATAACGATCGTTTTTTATCGAGTCCGGTCCATCTTGCTCCATCATAGAGCAGGCGTGACTCGGTATAAGTAGTAAGCAAATGCCCCATCTTATCCATCTGCTGCCACTCTCTTAAATCATCAAAAGTCCTAAACTTTGTGAGTTCGAAATCCTTATACCATGCGTGGTATAGTCCTAGAGCAGCACCGGAGTAGATGGCAGCGCCGGTCCCGAGGCTTCCCCAGAACCGTTTTTTGTTCAGCGTGTCGGCTGGCTCCATCCATTGCCAGCGATCATTTACCTGGGCATGACTCCTGTAACAAAAAGACAGGAAAAATAGTAGGATAAGAGGAAGGCGCATGTTCTTTGAGCTTATGCCGCAAAGGTACTCGAAGTACGTAATTGATGAAATTGATCGATCCATCTTAACTTCGTCAAATGAAAAAAAGCGACAAAAAAGATATTGGTATTGTTCTGCTGGCCGCTGGAGAGGGCAGTCGCATGGGAATGCCGAAACAACTTTTAGTATATGAAAAGGAGCCACTCATTCTTCATGTGCTGGGGCATCTGAAAAAGTTGGAGCTACCCATCACGGTAGTATTAGGGGCGAGAGCATCTATGATTCGGCCCGTATTGACGGGACAAGATGTTGAGATCGTTGAGAATCCAGCTTGGGAATCCGGAATGGGCGGATCGATGCAAGCGGGGATACGAACACACACGGACAAACAAGGCGTCTTACTATGTGTGGTGGATCAACCCTTTCTCAATGTTGATGTCCTAAAAGATCTCTTAGAACAATTTGATCAGGCGCCGTCATCTACAGAGACAATTGTTGCAGCACAGTATAAAAATAGTATGCTTGGGGTGCCCGCTATATTCGGTTCCGCCTGGTTTGATCAACTTCTTTCATTACCACCTAAGGTAGGTGCACGTAAATTAATTCGCTCTAATGAGGAAAAAGTCCTGAAAGTAGACTTTACAGCCGGTGATTTTGACCTAGATCGGCCTGAAGACTGGGAAAATTTTCGGGGATTGACGAAATAATCTGGCTTCTCTGAAAAGTTTTTTATCAAAAACTGAAGAAAAATCCAGCAGAAATTGACCAGAAAATGCGCGTATTTGTCCAGAAAATACGCGCATTTTTTATTGCAAAAAACTGATAATCAGTTTATTGGTTAAAATTAGGTTGAAATAAATTTTCCAGAATTGGAATTAAATGTACTTCAGGACGGGCTATTCTCGCCGCATATTTGTATTGTCAGCAGGAGATATGAAGCTGACGAGGAGTTGAAAAACTGCTCAGCCACTTTTAAAGAATTGTGGCCCCAAACAAATAAGTACAAGATTCAAACCTCGAAAAAGAGGTGCTAATAACAATTATAATCCCATGACTTATTTGTCTTAAAGAAGAACAATTATAATCTCATGAAGTCTTAGAGACATCAATGGATGTCTCGTTTTTTGGTATGTAGATAGCCTCTCAAAGCTCTTTT
>CAJXOS010000097.1 GCA_913057725.1 uncultured Lewinella sp. | reverse complement strand
TTATGAGAAAAATCCAGACAAAAGCGTGAGTTTTCCACTCTTTCAGGAAAACTCACGCTTCACCGACGATACAGTACTCACAGTAGCTATTGCTGATTCCTTACTGAACGATCGATCATTCGAGGATACGGTACGAGACTATGCTTGCAAATATCCATTTGCTGGCTATGGTGGTACGTTCATCAAATGGATGACTCGAATTATTACTGGCCCTTATAATAGTTGGGGAAATGGTTCTGCTATGCGGGTGAGCCCAGTCGGCTTTGCCTATGAGCAGTTGCCAGAGGTTATGCAGGTAGCTGAGGCCTCTGCCGAAATTACTCATAATCACCCAGAGGGAATCAAAGGTGCGAAAGCCGTCGCGGCAGCTGTTTACTTAGCGCGCTCGGGCTTTGGTAAACCATTGATTAAGGACCATATCCAACGTGTTTTTGGCTACGATCTGGAAATGACATTGGCTGATATCAGACCGTCCTATGCTTTTGATGTAAGCTGTCAGGGATCGGTGCCTCAGTCTATTTTAGCCTTTTTGGAGAGTACGAATTGGGAAAGTGCCGTTCGTAATGCAATCTCTCTAGGGGGCGATGCGGACACAATGGCAAGTATTGCTGGTGCAATTGCGGAAGCCTTTTATGGTGGCGTACCAGTGGAGATTGAGAAAGAGGTGATGAGCCGCATTCCAGAAGAGTTCCAGGCGATTATTTCTGCCTTTTACAAGGAGTACCCTTGGCTTGATTAAAGCGATCCAATAGATTAAGTATTAGCCATTTCGGCAATTCAAATGACACCACAAATGCTAAAAGCCAAATCCACTTTGGAATTGGTTATCATTGTGGCATACACCTAATCCCGCTGCTCTGTACTTTTAATTATGTTACAATGCACAACTACCGGTCATTCTTACTGATATTATTCAGCATTTTAGCCACCACCTTAAGCGCACAATTAGAAGTAAATAATGCGCCACCTATCACACCGGAGAATCTCATTTCCAACGTGTTTCTTGGTGAAGGTGTAGAAGTGGTTGGTATCACCTATGATGGCGATCCCGATGCCGTTGGTCTCTTTACTGGAGGCCTTAACGCAGTGGGGATGGAACGTGGTATCGTAATGACTACCGGGCGTGCCGTAACTGCTGGCGCCAATTTAGGAGTCGCGAGCCCTGCCGGCCAACAGGCATCGGTGATCAACAATAGTGGAGCATCAGATACTGATCTGACGTCTATCGTTGGTGCAAATATTGGCGTTCAGAATGTTTGTAAATACACCATTCAGTTCATTCCCGTTAATGACACCTTGCGATTCACCTATGCTTTCGCTTCCGAGGAATATCCAGAATACGCTTGTACACAATACAATGATGTTTTTGGCTTCTTTATCAGTGGACCTGGAATTTCCGGAATCTATCAGAATGGAGCAGAAAATATCGCTTTAATTCCTGGCACAGATCGGCCAGTAACCATCAATAATGTAAACCCAGGCGTACCGGGTAATATGGGAGGAACAGTGGCAAACTGTTCTGGTGATGATGGCTCTTTGGCTTTCAGTCATCTGTACAACGCCAACTTTGGTAATAACCTTCCAGTCTATGATGGTTTCACAGATGTATTTGTGGCAGAAGCAGTTGTAGAACCTTGCCAGGTGTACACGATCAAACTTGTTATCGCAGATGCTTTTGATGGCCTATTGGATTCTGGTGTATTCTTGGAAGCAAAGAGTTTCGGCACAGGATCTCTTGATGTAGAGATTGAAGGACTCGCAATTGATGGAGGACTAGCTGAAGGTTGTGGGGATGGAGAAATTGTATTCAACTTACCAGCACCGGTTGAGTCTGACTATGACGTAGAATTTGCCGTTGGCGGTACTGCCACTCCTGATGTTGACTATCCTGCTCTTCCTTCAACAGTAATAATTCCTGCTGGAGATAGCACATTTCGCATTCCAATTAGTGCTTACGAAGATGGAATCGCGGAAGGTGATGAAACCATTCTATTGAGTGTACAACGTGATCCTTGTAATCGCGACACCTTTACTATTGTCGTGAAGGATAATCGATTGGTGAAGCCAGATCTTGGGCCAGACTTAACGGTGTGCCCAACCGATGATACAGCACTAGATGGGACAGTTCCTATCGTTTTGCCAGATCCACCTCGGTTTTTCAGTACTAGCTCGGTTGATATTAGTCAAACCAATGTTCCTTACACTTCTGATATTGATGTCTTTGGAGTCTTACCCGTTGAGCTGGGCCCAGAGGCCATAAAGATGATATGTATTGATAGTCTGGAACACGAATGGATTGATGACTTAGATCTATTTCTGGTTGGTCCCGATGGGCAATTCCTGGAGTTAAGTACAGATAATGGCTCCGATGGGGGCAACGGACTTGGCACCGACTTATACCTCCGAACCTGTTTCACGGTCGATGCAGTTACACCGATTAACGATCCTGGTCCTTTCGCGCCGGCTAGTGCGGTTCCCTTTACCGGGAATTGGCAACCAGAGGGCGTATTTTCTGATTTATGGGACGGCTCCTATAGCACAAATGGAACCTGGCAACTAATCGTTACAGATGACACCAATAGCGCTGTAGGTACGCTGCACTCTTGGAGTATTTGCTTTAATCCAGTCTATCAGGTTTCCTATGAATGGAGTCCAGCAGCTGGTTTAAGCTGTACAGATTGTCCTGATCCAACTGCCTCACCAGATACCGATACAGAATATATCCTGACGGTCTCTGATTCTTACGGCTGTATAGAACGGGATACGCTAAACATGGAGGTTCTTCCTGCGCTAACCATGACTGGTTTACAATGTGGTGTTACCACGACCAGTTCGGTGCAAGTAGTCTGGCCTGATTTGCCAGGCGCTACGGGCTATGAGGTGAGTGTGAATGGTGGACCTTGGATGCCGGCCTCTGGCCCACTGGAACATGTAGTTACAGGACTTGGATTATTGGAAACAGTAGAAGTCATGGTACGTGCTACCGCTAACTGTCCGTCATTCCCAGCTACGATCAGTTGTACATCCTTAAACTGTACTCCAGCAGAATTAACAGCTGCTCCTAGTGATGCCAGTTGTGCTGGAAATACCGATGGACAAGTACAAATATCTGTAGTGACTGGCACTGGTCCATTTACCTATGAGGTAGATGGTGTCACTAATGCCACTGGCTTATTTACAGGCCTAGGCGCCGGAAACTATGTTGCAATTGTGACCGATGGAAACAACTGCCCTGGCTCCATTCCATTTTCTATTCTTGCTCCTGAAGCAGTAGCATTGACCATGAGTGCTGATTCCGTTCAGTGTTTCGGTGGTTCTGATGGAACAGCTACTGTGGTCGCAGCAGGTGGAACCATGCCTTATACTTACGACTGGGATAATGGAGAATCTACCGCAACTATCACTGGCCTAACTATTGGCATCTATAGTGTAGAGGTGGAAGATGCCTTAGGGTGTATTAGCAATGCGCAAATTACAGTGGAAGAACCAGCTGCATTAAGTGTAGACCTTACTGGTACGGATCCGAACTGTTTCATGTCTACGGATGGCACAATTTCCGCTACGGTGACTGGCGGTACTGCACCATACACTTATCTGTGGAGTAATGGACAACAACAAGATGTTGCTACCGGGTTTGGTGCCGGTATGCACGATCTAGTGGTAACAGATGCCAATCGTTGTACCACCCCTGCTCAACTTGAACTAACCGAGCCTGCTGAATTGACCTTGATGGTCTCTACCGTTGAGCAAGCATGTGTTGGCCCACCAAATGGAGAGGCTTCGGGTACAGCGATGGGGGGAACCATGCCTTATACCTACGACTGGGGTAATGGTCAAACTACGGCAACGGCTACTGGACTTACAGCCGGAAACTACGAAGTAACGGTTACCGATGCGAACAACTGCCAAGCCATCATTGATGCCAACGTTCCGGCTGCTGATGAAGTAGAGATTATCTCGTTTACAGTGACCAACGCAAGTTGTGCTGGAGGTCAGGACGGTGAGATTGTAGTGGATGTACAAAATGGTACGCCTCCGTATACCTGGAGTGGCCCCCTTACTGGCCTGACGGCAGGACAATATAGTTTGACCGTTACCGACGCTGCGGGTTGTACCGATATTCTAACCACTTCGGTTACGGATCCACCTGCATTGTTGCTGAGTACTACCGTGACACCAGTTGGCTGCTCCGGAGAATCCAATGGAGCAATAGACCTACTGGTCTCAGGAGGTACAGCTCCTTATACCTATGATTGGAATGGAGCTGCCAATACGGAGGATATTGCTAATATTCCAGCTGGCACTTATAGCGTGATCGTCACGGATGCCAATGGCTGTACTGCTACTACCAGCAGCGAAGTTGTGGAATCAACTGTACTTGTGGCCTCCGCTGACTTGGATCAGATTCAATGTGCTGGAGCCGCGAGCGGTCATATCGCAATGAGTGTAAATGGCGGTCAACCACCGTATTCCTATGATTGGAGTACGGGCGCGGATACTGGTACCTTATCCTCTCTTCCGGCAGGTGATTATGAAGTGACTATTACTGATGCATTCGGCTGCGAAATCATTGAGCTGTACACCATCACCGAACCTGATGCGCTTTCAGCCGATGTGATCTCAGAAATGGTAAGCTGCTTTGGTGATCGTGACGGTGTGATTCAGGTAACTGGGGTAGGGGGGACGCCACCTTACCGATATCGAATGAATAACGGTAATTGGCAGACCAACTCTTCCTACATCGGCCTGGCGGCAGGTGCCTATAACCTTTGGATTGAAGATGCTAATGGCTGTCAGCAATCACTAGGTATTACTGAAATCACAGAGCCAGCTGAAATCGAGTTGAGCTTGGGCGGCAACCGCGATGTGAAGTTTGGTGATACGATCCGTGTGTTCCCTACTATTGTAAGTGATCGTCCGATTGTCGATTATTTGTGGTCGCCGTATGATAGTACCTGGATGTCTTGCGAAACCTGTTCTGACCTTTTGGTCTTCACCGATGTTCAGCGTGATCTATTCCTAGAGGTTATGGATGAATTCGGTTGTAGAGCAAGAGCTTGGATTCAGATTCGCGTCAGCAAGGACTTTCCACTTGCTGTGCCTACCGGCTTTACGCCCAACGGAGATGGGGTTAATGATCTGTTGTTAGTGCATGGCTTACCTGGTGTTGAAGTGCTTCAATTCCGAGTATGGGACCGCTGGGGAGAGCTTGTCTATACCGATAGTGGATTTCCTGTTAATGAACCCACTCGTGGCTGGGATGGATCTTTCCGTGAACAAGCGATGAATGGAGGAGTTTACATTTGGCAGGTAGAGGCTTTGATGCCAGATGGAAGCACCCAGATTCTGAATGGGCAAACAACCCTGATTAGGTAACGATGGCCTAGTTTGCCTGCATTTTACAAAACCGTAGGATAATTATGGCAAAACGGCGATGGAGTACGGATCGGATTGTGAGCTTTTCTGCAATCATGATCAGTTTGATCACATTAATGGTTTTCATTTATCAGACTCAGTTGATGGCTGAGCAGCAGCGGCTCAGTGTGCTGCCCCATTTGTCCTTCGGCTATATCAATACCGGAGGGCCCAACTTTACGGTTTATCTGAGTAATGATGGTATCGGGCCAGCCTTTGTTGAAAAGATGGAGATCCAGTACAAAGATTCCACCTATCGCAAAGACTTACCCACCTTCCTATATCAGGATGTTCCTGAGATGGATAGCATTCAGAATGTGGTGCATGCTAACATTGTAGAAGGCCAACTTATTCCCGCTGGACGCCGGATTGAAGTATTGAAGGTGCAGAATTCCTTAGTTGATGCCAACCGCCTCTACAGCCTCATTGGTAGCTTAGATTTTCGCGCTGAGCTAATCTATAAATCAGCCTATAACGAGCGCTGGCTATTGTCTACCGATGAGTTCGTACCAATTCCATTAGAAGATTGATGCTTAAAAGCCACTGAGCAGTTTCCAGAAAGACCGCTAAGAAGCTTAGTGTCTTGAGGTGGCCATTAATTTACTAAGTCAGGATTACCCATTTTTCCAGTTTGATAATTACGCACGCATTGACGGATTTGTTCTTCTGTATTCATCACAAACGGACCGTAGGAGTAGACGGTTTCGTTTAGTGGTTGTCCTCCTAGTACCAGGAATTCAGAGGGTTGTTCGGAATAAAGGTTGATAAGGTCATCTCCACGTTGATATAAGACTACTTGATTATCAGTGAGTTGGCGGGCGTCTTCTAGTTCGAGTTTTCCCTTTACCAGGTAAATGAAGGCATTGTGGTTAGGGTCAGTTGGAATATCTAAGCGTGCGTCCGCCTTCATTTTAACATGGTAGTAGAAAGCCGGAGAAAGGGTTTCGATCTTGGACTGTGCCTCCTCAAATGCACCTAGCACAACTTGTATGTCATATTTGTCGGTCTGGATGTTGGCCATGTCTTCCTTCCGGAAAACTGTTGTGCTAGGATCTGCAAATTTGTATTTCGCAGGGGTGTTTAGCCATATCTGAAAGCCATGATAGAAACCACCTTCCTGGTACAGTTTTAATCCTGATTCTTCCATATGAATAGCACCACGGCCAGAGCTGAATAGCATAAAGTCACCCTTGCCAATTTGGAAGTCATAGTTGAGACTATCCTTGTGGTGGCCGGTTCCTTCTAAAAAATAGGTAGTCGGAGTTACCCCAGCGTGTGGGTGAGCATCAACACGAAGAGGATCACTTCCTGCCTCAAGCCGTACTGGTCCGAATTCATCAAAAAGCACATAAGGGGAAACGTAGTCCAGGTGATTACCCGCAAAAGCACGCATCACCGGTAGTGTGCCGACATTGACGCGATCTGCACTAAGGATTTGGAGTACTTTACGGTTGGTGCGTTCGTGGTACATCCCAGAATTGCGTACGAGTGCCACTGATCCCGCCGCAGTAAGACCCAGAATGGCCGATCCTTTGATGAATTCTCGTCTTTTCATGTTGCTACATCTATTTAAAGATAAAACGAGAGCCAGGAAGAAAAGTTGCACCTTGGTTCGATCAGTCTGAATTCCGTACATTACCTTCCTAACCTTACGCCTCCATTCATGCCCATACCCAATTTAGGTCATCAGGAAGATTACACGGTTCGTGCTTACGATATCGATGCGCATAAGCGAATGACTGCGCCGGCACTTCTTCGTATCCTTAATGAAGCTGCAATGCAGCATGTCCTCAAGCTCAAACTTTCGGTGCTTGACCTGGAGCCGCATCAGATTGGATGGGTACTGTTGCAGCTAGAAATCCATATCAATCATCTGCCAGTCTTAGGAGAACGGATTCAAATTCGCACCACACCTTCCGGCTTTGAGCGCGCCTTTACCTATCGAGACTATTATGTCTTGGATGAAGATGGTAATGTACTCGCCAAGGGATCTACTACGTGGATTTTGATGAACATCGAGACACGCCGACCGACTCGGATTCCGGACTGGATTACTGTACGCATGCCAGAGATGCCTAGACCTGACGATTGCTTAGAGCGGCCCGGTTCTGCCTTGTCAGCTATGGATTCCGTAGATTTTCAGCAAAGCCATAGGGTAGGGTGGTATGATCTGGATTTTAATTGGCATTTGAGTAATACCCATTATTTGGGCTTACTCCTGGATAGCGTACCTGCTAGTTTCCTTCGGGATCACTTTCCCTCCAAACTACTCATTCACTATAAGCTGGAAGCTCAACTTGAGGATGAGTTGGTGTCAGAAACCAAGGAGATAAGTGCTGAATTGTATAGGCACCGCTTAGTAAGAGATGGCCAGGTTTTAGCAGAGGGAGAATCCAGTTGGCAGAAACTAGAACCCTAATCCCATGGAGTCACGGATTCCTGCCGAAAAATGGTCATATGAAGTATGGCTAGCAGACGGGCAGCAACTTATTGGCCACGTTGGAGAGACAAAGGAGCAAATCTACTGTACGCTAGAACCACTGGATTTGGGATATAGAATCCGACTCCAGTTTAATCCCAAAGGCAAACAGACTATCCGCAGTTGTCGCTTGTATGCCCCTACAAATACAGCGAATGAGGAGTGGTTATTGGCAAATGGATTTCAATCGTGGACGGAAAGTTATTGGCATCGCCCCACTGCCGAAATACCGCAGTTACGCAAGATCGCCCGCCCACTGATGGGATACTATGGCGACTACCATATAGATATAGTCTCACGGGGCCCAGGGATAATTCATAGCTGGAGTTGGACAGAGCGGCGGCAAAGTACAAGTGATATTGAATTGTTCGCTTCTCTAAATGAAAACACGGCTTTTACGTGCTTCCACTGGAGAAATGACTTGAACCTGCTTGAGGTGAAAATCGACTGTACCGGATGGGAAGTTGGTGAACCCGTAATTTTGGCTGATTTCCTAGTGCTACAAGGCAATGTTAATGAAGTGTATGACTCTTGGGTAGAACATCTGGAACTGCCTCCTCTTCGAGCAAAGTTAGCACGAGGTTGGACCAGTTGGTATCAACATTACACATCGGTTTCCGAATCTATAGTAGAAGATAACTTAGATGCTTTTCAAGTTTTTGGAAAGCAACTGGACTTCTTCCAGATTGATGATGGCTTTCAGACGGCGGTAGGCGATTGGTTATCCATTCGCAACCAGTTTCCTTCAGGGATGGCGAATATGGCGAAACGCATTGACGCTACTGGGGCAACTCCGGGATTGTGGCTTGCTCCTGCGGTTGCCGACCGGAGAAGCGACCTACTAAAGAGGCACCCCGATTGGGTTCAGCGCGATAAACACGGAAAACCGCTTAAGGCCGGTTATAACCCACTTTGGAAGGGTTGGTTTTACGCATTAAATACGGAACATGAAGGTTGGTTAACCTACATGCAGGAAGTATTTGAAACAGTGGTAGATGATTGGGGCTACGGAATGCTGAAACTTGATTTTCTCTATGCTGCTTGTATCTATCCTACTCCAGAACTTACTCGAGCTCAGTTGATGCGGAGAATGCTAGAACGAATACGTTCGTGGTCGGGAGAAGCTTATCTCTTAGGCTGTGGCACTCCACTAGCTCCAGGCTTTGGAATATTTGATTATTGCCGCATCGGCGCTGATATCCACTTGCGGTGGGAGCATCGTCTTTTACGTTGGTTTCGCCATCGTGAAAGGGTTTCTACATTGGTGGCAATGCGTTCTGTACTTGGTCGTTGGCCACTGGCTGGTCGGGTGTGGAGGAACGATCCCGATGTTTATCTACTCAGAGAGGAAAACATGCACATGACTACCGCCGAAAGGCAGTTAGTACACCGCACTAATGCCCTGCTCGGAGAATTGCTATTCACTTCTGATAACCCATCAACTTATGGCAGTTTTCCAAAAAAAGAAGAGGAGTGGCAAACGAAGCACTGGACAGAAAAAAACTGGGTCGTAACGCCTGAGCAAGATGGAGATTTCAAGATTACCTCCGACAAGCAAACCTATCGACTAAGTTTGGGAACCACGACCGGAAAGTGGAAAGAAGAAAGTGTCACAAATCAAGAATAATACTTGGTCTCAGAAAAACTCTGCTAGACATCGTGTATGAAGCTTGTTTTCTTCGCTATATTGATGGCAGCAAACCCATATTATGAGCGATCAACACCTTACACCTGAGTCTATTTTTCAGCAGGCAATGCTGGCACATCAATCTGGGCAATCGCAGGAGGCGATTCGCCTTTTGCAACAGCTCTCAGAACAGTTGCCTGATAATGATAACGTGTTAGCGACCTTAGGAGCTATCTTGCTATCCACCGGAGATATGCAGTCTGGCTTGCCACTACTGGATAAGGCCCTTTCTTTGAATCCGGCCAACGTGGATGCTCGGGTAAATCTTGGTATAGCATTGCAGAGCTCTGGTCGAACCGAAGATGGACTCCAACATCTCCGGCTAGCGGTAGAACAAGCTCCGCAAAGGCTAGATATTCGTTTCAATTTGGCCAATGTTCAACTACAGTTGCAGCAATACGACGAGGCGATTGGTCAATTGCAGTCACTTGTTCAAGCTGACGCATCTTTTCTTCCGGCTTATCATACCCTCGGTGCGGTTTACGGTTTTCAAAACCAATTAGAGGAGATGTACAGTATCTACGAACAGGCACTGCAAGCGGTTCCAAATGATCTCCAAACAATGGTGATACTGGCTAATTCTTTAGCGGATAATGGCCAAGTAGAACGTGCAACTAGAGCCTACAAGAATATGGTGACGGCTCATCCTCAGCACTTCCTGCCTCATGCTGTGTTTGGTAAGTTCTTGATCGACATTGGAAGTCTATCTGAAGGTAAATCATCCTTGGAGCAGGCGGTAGCTTTGCAGCCGAATGATTTGAATACCAATATCCTTCTTGGCAATGTGCACCGAGATTTAGGCAACATTAATCAGGCGGAGCAATTCTACCGGCGAGCCGTACAGATCGATCCTACACATCAAGGAGCTACAATGAATCTACGGCGTCTGATGAGTGTGAAAATTCCTTACTGGCACTTTGAGATGTTGGCAGATTCGCATCGTAATGATGCCTATGAAAAGGCCTTGCGAAAAGCGGTGAAACCGGGGCATACCGTGCTTGATATTGGTACAGGTTCAGGATTGCTATCGATGATGGCTGCGCGTGCCGGAGCAAATCAGGTAGTGGCTTGTGAGATGCACGAACGCTTAGCTCAAACCGCCAAGGAGATTGTGGCTTTGAATGGCTTTGCGAATTCGATTCAGGTTTATCATAAGAAATCCACCTTGTTAAAAGTAGGAGAAGAATTGCCTGAAAAGGCGGATATCGTAGTGTCTGAGATTTTGGATGTTGGTGCATTGGGTGAGGGAGCTCTTCCTTCTATTCGCCATGCCGTTCAGCAACTAGCTAAACCTAATGCAACGCTGATCCCATCGGCTGTGAAACTTTGGGGGCAACTGATCGAAATTCCTGCACGAAGTAAGGTTGCGCCAGTGAAAGAGATATCGGGTTTCGATCTATCTCCCTTCGAACAGTACCGAATACCTAATGAGTACCTGAAGGTGGTGCTCAAGGCAGAGAAATACAAGGCACTATCGCCTGTCATGCCATTGTTGGATATTGATTTCTACCAGCTTCCTCCGGCTTATGCAGATGATCAGCCTCGGCACATACCACTTGAAATTCCCATCAATACATCAGGTACAGTACAGGCCCTCGTTTTTTGGTTTGATCTGTATCTAGACGAAGACACCATGGTTTCGAGCAAACCCAATGGGGAACTGGAGCATTGGGGGCAAGCGCTGTTTTGCTTTCCCAATCCTAAAGCTGTTGGAGCAGGAAGCACTGTTCCGGTCACTTTGCTACAAAGTGATCAGATCATTCGTTTTCTGCTACCATAATGGAGAGCGAGCGATAACCTCTGCCATTCTTTCAAATTGTCCAAAGGTAAGGCCACACCAACAGCCTGAAGGGTAGCGAGACATAGCATTACCCGTTTGAGTGAGGTAGTATTCGCCATTGAAATCAAGGCCATTGAAAATAAAGCGACACTCCAAATCAAAGTAGATACCAAAACCACCAAAAGGCGCCGCTGGATCAAGTGGGTCGGCAGGTGTGTCACAAATGTTGTCACCGGTACTGTCACAGTTAGGATCCGTAACAATCTGGTTGGCAAAGTCTGTATTGGTGTCCAGTAATCCGCTATATATTCCCATGGCGTGAACCAGCCAAACTGGGCTGTCATTGAGCGTTGCGGTGTTGATTAGGATTCCGCCTCGTTCCTCTTCAAGTATGCCCAATTCTGTGGCGAAAATTGGTTTTGGGCTGACGGAACTTACATCTTGAACCAGGTACAGATTGATGCGATTCTCATCATTGTGATTCGTCCACATTTGCTCCAGCTCGTTGAAATTGGCGGGAATACTGTACTGGAAATTATCGATGGTATCTATCTGTCCGATTACAAACCGAACGCATATGGGCTCAAACCAGGTGTTGAGTAGTTCCAGCCCCGCTTCAATATTTTGAGGATTGGTCCCAACTGCTTGAAAGGAATCGCGTACCATGTGTGCCATGACTGTGAATTCCTTATCGATGCAAGTGGTAGATTTCTTTTTGTCGAGTAAGGCCAGCTGAGCGTCGGCACTTTGAGGAATGGTGCAAAAAAGCAGCGCTAATATAAACGCAAAGGCCACCGGAGGGCTTAGTCGGAGTGATTTGGGCTTGTGCATAATTGAGAGCTATTGGTAAGTTTTCTTTCGACAAGTTACCGTCAAATGGGAAAATGACAAATGTAAATATGCCGAAAAAATGTAATTTTAAGCAATTGCTCAGAAGTAAAAAGTGCTTTCCTGGTTCTTGGCTGACCAAATCCAAGTTAGCATTTGAGCTTCTAACTGAAGTGAAAATAATCCCCAATGCGCACTTTCCTTATCACCTTACTGTTATTGGCAGTTGGTAGCTGCCCCTTTTACTCTTTTCTGCAAGCACAGACCGCAAGTATCACTAGTGGTTGTGCTCCGCTAAGTGTCGATTTTACTGGCCCCGGCGGCCTTTCCGATTATTTCTGGGACTTCCAAAATGGAGCCAATTCCGGTGAAACCAATCCATCTGCAATTTTCACAGATAATGGCGTTTACGAAGTGAGCCTTCGCGAAGGTAATGGTGGTCCATTGATTGGTACCGTCACGATTACCGTCTTCGCTCGACCAGAATTGAATTTTGAAGTGGATACTACGGCTGGTTGTGCTCCGCTTTCGCTCAGCTTTAATGATGCATCTACGATTGATGGAGGCATCACGGTTACTTCCTACAGCTGGGCCTTCGGTGATGGTGGCGCCGCCGGTGGTGCAAATCCAAATTACACCTACAACAATCCTGGAATCTATGATGTGTCCTTAAGTATTGTGACCAATCAGGAAGGCTGTAATCAGACAGCAGTATTTGAGGATGTAATCTCCGTTGGTGGAATTCAGGGACTAAATTTCATTACGAACCCTAACCCAGCGATTGTTTGCGATCCTCCCTTGACGGTCTTCTTTGCCAACTTTACGCCCGTAGATGGTATTACATTCAGTTGGGATTTCGATAATGGAAATACCTTTGATGGCCCAAATCCACCGCCAGAAGTCTATACCGAAAGCGGACAGTACGAGGTTACTTTGACGGCAATGGACGATTTCGGATGCACCCGAACTCGAACACGACCGATCACGGTCTTGTCTACTGAACTTACTTCTGCGGTTCCGGATACAGTCTGTCTGGACGAGTTTATCTTCTACGAAGACTTTGTTACTGCAGACTCCGTGGAGTGGACGTGGCCAGCTAGCGCAATTGTGGGTGAAGATATTGCCATGCAACCCTTTGTCATCTTCACCGAACCAGGCCCACAACAAGTAGGTATTAGAACCCTTACCGAAACACCAATCTTATGTGTTTTGGATACCACGATTACCATATATGTTGATCAAGTATTGGCCGAAATCACCGCCGATCCTACTTACACTTGCGAAAACGACATTACTATTGATTTTGGAGCGACCTCTGCAACTAATGCTACCTTCCGTTGGGAATATGCGGATGGAGAAGGTGATACTGGTCCAATGGTTACTCATACCTACACTTATGTCGATACGCTGGTGTATAGTATGAATGGTCTAAACCAGTACATCACTACCCTGATCGGTACCAACCCCAGTGGCTGTATGGATACCTTCTTTCGAGCGGATACCATATACGCACCGAATGCCCTATTTATGCCAGATGTGGTAAATGGCTGCGCTCCGCTAACCGTAACTTTCTCAGATTCTACTGCTAGCTTTGAGCCAGTTGTGAGTTATACCTACGAGTATGGAGATGGTAACTCAGCAACGTTTTTCAATGATGATGACCATAGCTATACCTTCAGTGATCCCGGGACTTATGAAGTAGTGCTTCGCATTGAAAATGATGCTGGCTGTCGAGATACTTCCTATGCTCGAGTAATCGAAGTTGGGGAACCCCTAGATTTTACCTTTACCTATGATGAGTCTATTCTCTGTGTGGATGATACGATTCGGTATACTGTAAATGATCCCCCGCCTGAGGTGGATTGGTATCAATTTGAAGAACCCGATACGCTCTATGCAATCTATAATGGATGTCTGAGCCTCAGTGTCAACCCTGATATCATTATTGAAGGGCCCGATGTGGAGCTTTCTTATGAAATTGATTGTGAGGACCCCTACCGCGTGAATTTTACCAGTGAAGTATTTGATGCCACTGGCGTGATGTGGGAATTTGGTGATGGTGCTACTTCTACCGATCTCAACCCAAGTCATGAATACAGTGTAACGGGTGATTTTTGGGTGAAAGTTACGGCCCTGAATTCTGGTACTTCTTGTCCGCCGCAAGTGGATAGTACGTTGATATGTATTCGCGACTTGAGTGCGAGTTTCAATATGCCCGAACGGGTATGCTCAGGGCAGATGGTTGACTTGGATGCTTCCACCACCGTCGATGTCAATGGTGAATTCTGTGCTTATGGTTTTACCTGGTTCTTTGAGAACAGCAGTAGGCCGATCATGGGGAATGACACCATCCTTCCGTTTACATTCACAGTGCCTGGTCAGGAGATTGTGACCCTTGTGGCAAAGGATATCAATGGGTGTACGGATACCATTTCCAATGTGATAGATATATACAGTATCACCCCTGATATTGAAGCAGACGATACTTTCATTTGTTCGCCAGCTACTGTGAACTTCACCGATTTGACGATATCAGATACTACCTTGGTGAGCTGGTCCTGGGAGTTTGGTGATGGTGCTACGGACGATACTCCACTCCAAACCACCCATACCTACAATAACCTCCCTGGAAATGCAGACATCCCTGTTATTCTAACAGTAGAAGATGCGGCTGGGTGCCAGGCAGTGGATACCTTACTACTTCAGACTTATGTGCCACAATCCAGCATTATAGCTGATGTGACGCCGCTGAATGTTTGTGTAGGGGAAACCATTAATTTCTCGGCTACGCAATTCACAGAGGGGGGGTCATCACTAACCTTCTCCTGGGACTTTGGAAATGAAGTAGTCACAGGGCAAACGACTAGTCAAACTTATCCTGTAGCAGGAAGCTTTCCGCTGACATTAAGCTACTTTGAGGTAGCTACGGGCTGCCCCGGAACAACAGTAGCGACAGTGAATGTCCAAGATTTTCCAGTGGCGGCATTTAGTAGCCCAGTCGATGACGATGAGATTATTTGTGCACCAAGCCAAATATCCTTTGTGAATGAATCGACGGCAGGTGGTAGCCTGAATTTCAGTTGGGACTTTGGTAATGGGTCTTTCTCCAATGCCCCCAATCCACTAGCCACCTTCCAAAGAGGTGTTTACACGGTGCAGTTGATTGCCAGCACGAGTTTTGGCTGCCGGGATACCATCAGTCAGGAATATGAACTAGTAGGACCAGTTGGAGATTTCACTTTCGCACCAGATGCGATCTGCCAGGGTGAATCCGTCACCTTTGAGCTGTTGGATACGATGGACGTTTCTTCCTTTAGCTGGGATTTAGGGGATGGAACAGTTATTAGCGATGTGAATCCACTGACCCACGTCTACGAAAATGTCCCTGTGCTTGGTAACCGTCCTGTTGTACTGACCTTGCGAGGAGCAGATGATGCCTGTGAGATCGCTATTACCCAAGATCTGCTGATTCGAAATGTACGTGCTGACTTTAGCCTAGGTGATAATACCGATAGCTTGCTTTGTGCGGGGCAGTATACCTTGAATAATGAATCGGTTGGTGCAGATGCCTTTAGTTGGGTGCTTGCAGATGGCAGTTCTAGTGATGCCTTTGAGCCCATGTTCACCATTGAACCCGGGACGTATTCCATCACCTTAGCGGTGGAGGATGAGACGGTCGGTTGTACGGATACCTTGACACAAACCTTTACTTTCTCAATACCCACCGGAATCGATGCGATAGGAGAAACCATTTGTCCTGGAGATACAGCGCAGCTGCGGATTAATGGAGTAGAAGACAATTGGAGCTTCCTTTGGGATCCATCCCCAGATATCATTTCACCTCCGACCTTCCGGACTGTTGATGTAATCCCAGAAATGACCAGCACTTATTTCGTGACTATCACAGATACGATAGGTTGTACCGTCACGGATTCCGCAACTATTGTAGTGATTCAGCCGTATGCCTGGGAAGATATCGAAGCTACTGCTTGTCCCGGTGAGCAACTGCTGATCGATCGTCCAGACCCTGATTCCAACTTTGTGGTAAGCTGGTCTCCGGCAGAACCACCGCGATTTGTCGGCACAGATGATATCGATGTTACCGTTCAGATCAGTGATATCAATGGTTGTTTTGACGATATCTATACCTTCTTCGTCGAATCATTATCAGACAGCATCATCGTACCCAATATATTCTCTCCAAATGGAGATGGACAAAATGACGAATTCCGAATCTATAGTCAGATTGATCTATCCCGAACGGATTTGATTCAGGTAGAGGAGTTCTCCGTCTATAATCGTTGGGGACAGAAAGTCTTCAGTGGCAGTGGAGCAGATGCTATTTGGGACGGTCGCTATAATGGAAAGGCGGCACCCTCAGATGTATATATCTACCGAATCGTTGTCGATGTACCTGCTTGTCAAGGTACGGCCCAGGAGTTTAGTGGGCAGGTCACCTTGATAAGATAGTGCTAATAAAACGCCGTAAGCTATGAGTAGAGGTGGCTGGGAGGATTTAGTGTTCCGGGGCATTCTGGAACGCAATTTAAGCACCGAAAGGCTTTTGCCAGACGGCAATACGGAGTTCGTTCGGCACAACGGACCAAGGGGGAAATTACTGGCTCAGCTTTGAAGCCCCAGAAAGAATTGCCTCCTTTCTGGCTATGGTCGATTCGTGTCTTAGCGGTAGTATTCGCAGCTCTACTGATCTGGGGTGGTGTTCATGTCTACCAGCATATAGCCCAACCGGCAAGAGCAAGTGCCAAAGTTCAAATGCAGGCGAAGAGTATTCACACCGATGGTGAATATGAGACTTTACTTGAAATAGCTGAAGGTGAATTAGCAGCCGGACAGTATGCTCGTGCAATAGAAGACTTTGAGCGTGTGCTTGGCCATATGCCCAATAGTGAGCGGGCAAGGAAAGGGTTGGAAGAGGCTCAAAATCAAGTGGTTGAATAGTCTTTGTTCGAGCGAGGTTGTGGCCATGCTAAGCCAAAATGTTTCTGGAGTAGGGCCTCGAAGGTTGTCTGTTCTTTGATGGCTTGTGTTTCTCCGTGGAGGATCAACTTCTGGTTGGTCAAGGTAACTCGGCCTTGCTCCGTTAGTTTCGTGATAACTGGCCCTTTTTGAAAATGACTTTTGGAATTGGTCTGATGGAAGAGGCTTCGGTTTTGAAAGTCTTGCCAGTCATAAGCTTTGAGTTTAAAGATGTATTCAGGAACCGTGCCTGAAGTCTGAAGCAATTTCACGCGATAGTATTGGTAATAGCGATCGACTTCATAGGTGCGCTCCTGATCGACGGTGGGACTGTTCTGTTGGATAAGAATGGGGCGTCGAGAAAAATCGCCGAAGCCTACGTCCGTAAGGTAGAGCTCACCATCAATCTGCACCACAATAGCCATGTGGTCTAAAACAGGACTGTACTTCCGTGGTCCTTCGTAAACTCTGGCAGAGACTAACCAGCAATCATATCCCAGAGCTTTCAGTAGGCCGAAAAGTAGACCGTTGAGTTCGTAGCAGAATCCACCGCGTTTCTGTACAACAATCTTCTGAAATAAGTGATCAAGCTCTAGCACAATAGGAACGCCCCGGTGGATATCTAAATTCTCAAATGGAATGCTGTGGAGGTGGGCAAATTGTAGCTGTTCGAGAAACGTCAAATCTGCACTGATTGGTGCTGATAACCCAAGTAGATGGAGATAAGAATCAGAATTAAAGGAGGCCATTGCTAAGGAGTTACTCAATAGTTGTATGCAGTAAACAAATTGGAGTTTAATTCTGGTTGATGAGACACCCAATCAGTAGAAGACAACCAAAGCCAAAGCTGAGGCATTATCTTTGTATCTCATAATAGAATTGGGAAGAAAATGACGGTAACTGAACTATGGGTATATCCCGTTAAATCATTAGCTGGCCAAGCGGTCCCTGAGGCTGAGTTAGCACTACGAGGATTCGAAAATGATCGACGTTGGATGCTAGTCGACGAAAACGGCCGATTTGTGTCTCAGCGAGAACATGCTCACTTAGCGCGTTGGCAAGCGAGCCTTGAGGGTGATGATTTATTGCTGACCCAATTGGATACGAATACTGTCATCCGAGTACCCAATGCTAAGGCCGAAGATGGTGAGCCCATCAACGTTCAGGTATGGGGAGATAACTTCACTGCGCGTCTAGTAAATACTATTCCTGAAAAGGTATTAAAAGTTGCCTTTGGATTTCCTTGTCGCTTGGTCTACATGGCAGCGGATAGTAGCCGCCCAGTAGATGCGAGATACGCGAAAGAAGGGGAGGAGGTAAGTTTTGCTGATGGCTATCCTTATCTAATCGCCACCACGGGAAGTCTACGAGAGTTGGAAGTGGAGAATGGTCAAGACTTAAGTATGCGACGGTTTCGCCCAAACATTGTGGTAGAACAGTCAGAGGCTTTCGTGGAGGATAATTGGAAAGATGTAACAATCGGGAATCAGCCGTTTAGGTTGCCGAAACCGTGTGCTCGTTGTGTTGTGATTACAATTGATCCTGATACGGCGGTCAAGGATCCTTCTGTATTTGCCTCACTGGCCGAAATCCATAAGCAAGAGCGGAAAGTCTTGTTTGGGATGAATGCTTGCTGGGAAGGCATCATGGCCGGTAAAATCCGCGTTGGTGACCAGGTCATTGCCAGCTAATATTCCCCTCTTATAAAGACAAGAAGAGAGCGGTTGCCCACTCTCTTCTGTTTATTCAATCTAGTTGAAGGCTAATTAGACCTTTCCTTAATTCAAGTTCATTGGTACGTCCATCAAGAGCACCTTGGCATTCTTGCTGGCAGTGATTTCGAATTCATCGGTATCCCAGATGCCGAAACCATCGCGCTTACTCAAGTCCTGACCAGCGATGTTTACTTCTCCTTCAAGAACGAAAGCATAAACACCATTGCCAGGTTTCTTAGGACTGTAGGTATCGCAGAAGCCACTTTCCAAGTCTCCAATGTGGAACCAAGCATCCTGGTGTACCCAAACGCCGTCGTCATTTGGATTTGGTGAAAGCACTTGCTGAAGCTGGTTCTTTGCCCCTTGGTTCTTTACGGTGATTTGATCATAGCGAGGCTCTACTCCTTTCGCTCTTGGGAACATCCAGATCTGAAGGAAACGTACTTCCTCATCTTTGCTCTGATTATACTCGCTGTGGAAGACACCAGTACCTGCACTCATGACCTGCACATCACCAGCTTTAATCACTGCTGTATTGTCCATGCTGTCTTTGTGTTCCAGTGCCCCTGATAAAGGAATCGATACAATTTCCATATTGTCGTGTGGGTGGCGTCCGAAACCACGTCCTGGAGCTACTACATCATCATTCAATACCCGCAGCACACCGAAGTGTACTCGATCAGGATTGTAGTAATTTGCAAAGCTAAAGGTGTGATGACTATTCAACCAACCGTGGTTGGCATGACCGCGACTATCCGCTTTATGCAATACAGTTTTCATGGTTTTGATTTCTTTATTTGGTAAATGGTTAAACCCCACTGGCTCCATAAGTTTATCGTAAGTCGATTTTTCTTTTTTCGCTGGTGTCGCACCAAGGTTTGAGCTTAATCCTAATCCAGCGGCTCCCAGTAGGCTATTTCGTAGAAAGTCTTTGCGCTTCATGTCGTTTTAGTTATTACGATACAAAGATGGCCTAATAATTCATGTTGATACATAGAAAAAAGGGAGAAGGACATGTAAAAATGTCGGAAGGGGAGGAGAAGTAGGTCCATGCTCGAACCCCTTTCTATGAGTGTGGTGTAGCGTCAATAGTCCGACAGTTCTTTAAATGAAAGACAAATTGTGACGAGGCGGGCAATTTGTGCGTCCAAATAGGAGTTAAATCAAACAGATTCAAACTGACGGCCATATGCAAGCATCAAAAAAATGGACATTCTTTCTCCGTGTTCTGTGCACCCTTTTGGTAGGGAAGTGTGCTTGTGCTAAACTGTCTGCGCAGAATATTGATGCACCCCGTTTCTTTGAATTCAACTTGCAATCCCTTTCTTCTACCACCACACCTGTTTTTGGAGCCAATCCGGTAATAGCTCAGAATTACGTTGAACCCAATTACCTATTTGAAGCTTCTTTACGGTTTCCGGTCAAACTGCACGGACAGACTAGGTTGTTTGGCCAGATTGATGTGGAGCAGGAGAGCATGTTTGGCTTTTGGGAGGCAGCAGAGAGTGAGGTGGAAGACATTCACTTGTATCAGAACCAGCTCTCCTTCATCTTGATGCACGATTTCAATAAGGAGACCCGCTTGTACAGCACCTTTCGTGCAGGGACAGGATCTAGTCAAGCCCTCGATTTCAGAGTTGGCGCTCACAGCTTCAGTCAGGTTACCTTGTTAGAGAAGCGGAATGATCGTCGTAAGTGGGGAGTAGGTTTGGCCTTGTCCTATCAGAATCGTTTCAGCTTCTTACCCGTCTTGCGATATGAAGGCCCTCTCGCGGGCAAATGGAATTTAGACGTTCTTCTTCCGGCTAGAATTTTGATTAATCGTAAGTTGAACAACAGTTCTCGTTTGTTTGCTGGAATAAGAGGAAGCTCTGCTACCTATCTTGTTGGTGATAATGCTGTGGTGAGCGATCTCTACAGCAATACCACCTACCGCAGACTAGACGTACGCGCAGTATTTGGTTTTGAGCGGCAGATTACCCCATGGGTAGGGCTCCGTGGTGAATTGGGAGCAAATATCCCGTATCGCGCCGGCCTGTATGACCTAGAGAACCCACGCACGCAAATCCACGACTTTGGTCAGCGCGTGATGCCGCATGCCAACTTTGGTTTCTTTTTGTCCCTGCCGAAATAAGCGCTAGGGATATTTCCTCGAATGTATTGGTCCATTATCTGCCTATGTGCAGTTCTCTCTGTTGATTTCTGCAGAGGAATACTTACCTTTTGATCTTACAAATCAGGGAAGTACGCTGCTATGACGCCATCCATTCAATCCTTCAAGAAGAACTATACAACAGCCGACCACTACGATGCCATTTTAATTGGTAGTGGAATGGGAAGTCTTACTGCCGCTGCTATGTTGGCCAAGGAAGGACAACAAGTGCTCGTGCTAGAACGGCACTACACAGCAGGTGGCTTCACGCATATCTTCAAACGTAGAGGTTACGAATGGGATGTAGGTATCCATTACATCGGCGAGGTTCAACGCCCCAATAGCGTTATCCGACGACTATTCGATTATGTCACCGATGGTGAGCTGAAATGGGCAGATATGGGTGATGTGTATGATCGAGTCGTGGTCGGTGATAAGATTTATGATTTCGTCAAAGGCGTTGAAGAATTCAAAAAAAGCCTGGTGGCTCATTTCCCTGAGGAGGAAGAAGCCATTGAAGAGTATGTGAATTTGGTCTTTGCGGCCAATCGAACCGCCCGCAACTTCTACATGGAAAAGGCGATGCCGACGTTAGCAAGGGCTTTAGCTGGAAACTACTTGCGGAAACCGTACCTGAAGTTTGCTCAACAGACTACCCAAGAAGTTCTTGGGGGTTTAACTAGCAATAAAGAACTCATAAAAGTACTTACTGCTCAGTATGGCGATTACGGCTTGCCACCAAGGCAGAGCAGCTTCGTTATGCACGCCGCAGTGGCTCGACACTACTTTTCTGGAGGTAGCTTCCCAATCGGAGGTTCATCGCAAATAGTGGAGACCATTGCACCAGTTCTTTCCAAAACAGATAGCACGATATTGATTAGTGCAGAAGTCCGAGAAGTACTTGTTGAGAAGAATAAGGCGATTGGTGTTGAAATGAAGGATGGCACCAAGTTTTTCGCAGACCGGGTTATCAGTGGAGCGGGTATTTTTACGACCTATCAAAAATTGCTTCCAGCGGCGAGCGTGCAAAAACATAAGCTCAATGATCAGCTCACTAAGGTCCAGCCTTCTGTTTCCCATGCTTGCTTGTATATGGGGTTAAATGGTACTCCAGAAGAGCTTCAACTTCCGAAAGCTAACTACTGGATTTATCCTGAAGAAGGAGAACACGATGACATCGTAAATCGATTTTTGGATGATATCAATGCTCCTTTACCGGTTGTTTACGTTTCCTTCCCTGCAGCCAAGGATCCTGATTGGAGCAACCGCTATCCGGGCAAAAGCACAATTGATATCATCACCTTACTCCCGTATGAAGAGGTGGCAAAATGGGAAAGTACAAAGTGGAAAAAGCGAGGTGAGACTTACGATGATTTCAAAGAGGCAATGGCCCAACGATTGATGGAAGCCCTCTTTCGCCTGGAGCCACAGCTAAGAGGGAAAGTGGACTACTACGAATTGTCTACACCCCTCACGACTAAGCACTTCGTCAATTATGAAAGAGGAGAGATCTATGGTCTTGATCACAGCCCTGATCGCTTCCAGCATAAATTTCTGCGGCCGGCCACTCCGATAAAGAACTTCTTCTTGACGGGACAGGATATTGTCACGGCCGGCGTAGGAGCGGCCCTGTTTTCCGGTCTGCTTACTGCTTCTGCAATTACCAAGAAGAACCTCGTAGAACGGCTCTTCCAGGAATAGAAAATCCCGGACAACACTGGGTTGCCCGGGATTTTGAAGCTCTTTTAGCAAGCGCTATGGCTTAGCCTTAGGGCCGCTGATCAAGTCAATCTGACTTTCGCGAATCAACTGATTCAGTTTTGGTATTTCCTGATTCATGATTCGGCGATAGTCAATCAGTTCCTCGTCGATGAGTTGTGAAATCTCCTCCTTAACACCGAGTAATTGCGCGGTTGGATGGAAATCACCAATGCCAGCTAGACTATTCAAGTGAGCCAGCTTGTTGGTCAATCTAATCGGGAAGTTAAGCGGATCCTGACGACTTCTATTCTTGGTCTGGTAAAGGCTTTCTTCTACTTCAGTTAGGGCTTCCGTTACCGTCTTCGCCTGTTCGCGTAGCGCAGCGTGCGCATCTCCTTCTGGAAGACGGCCAACGAAGTCATTGATCTGCTTGCGCACATCACGCAAGTCGATGATCGCCTGGTGAGCTTCACTCACTTTGTCTTGGACAGAGATCATAAAGTCGAACTGGGCGGCAAGGTCTTCTTGTGAAGCCTCCGAACGAGGATCACCTTTGATCTCAAACTGCTGGCTTTGTTCTTCTTCACCAACTTTTAGACGTACTTCATATTGACCAGGAATGGCCTTTGGGCCACCGACGCCAGCCCACCACATGATCATACCGTCAAAGCCTACACCGTCAGGGTAGCGCATATTCCAGTTGAAGGTATTACCACCTTTCTCAAACTCTAGCTTTTCGCCACGTTCTTTAGAGGTGCTTGAATACGTGCGAATGAGATCACCATTGGCCTCATAGAATGATAGTGCTACCTCAATACTATCAGCAGGTACTTCATTAATGTTGAAGTGGACGGTTACACCACCAGGGTGGTTAGTGCCTTGCGTTTTGCTTGGACGCCCTTGTGATCCTCCCATACGGTAAGGCGCCATTGGCTCGAAGAGATAATGGTCTGCGGAAGTCACTTCATCGCTGAGTTGGTGAAGCACCGTCAGATCATCAATCATCCAGAAGCTACGGCCTTGGGTAGCAGCAATCAGGTTATTGTTCTTAATGGCTAAATCTGTGATCGGTACGATTGGCAAATTCATTTGGAATGGCTGCCAATTGTCTCCATTGTCGAAACTGATGTACATTCCTGACTCCGTTCCAGCATAGAGAAGCCCTTTACGCTCAGGGTCAGCGCGTAGCACCCTGGTGAAGTGTAGCTTGTCAATTCCGTTGGTGATGGTCTTCCAACTAGCACCGTAATCACTACTGTAGTATAGATATGGGGTATAGTCGCCCAACTTGTAGCGGGTACCGGCAACGTACACACCACCTGGGTTGTGAGGGTCAACATCAACGCTATTGATCATCGTCCACTCTGGCATTCCTTTAGGCGTTACATTGCTCCAGTTCTTTCCGCCATCGCGAGTAACGTGCAGCAGACCATCGTCTGATCCAGCCCAGATTACTCCTTCTTCGTGCTTAGACTCAACGGCAGCGAAAACGGTACAGTAATACTCCACGCCTGTATTGTCCTGTGTGATAGGACCACCAGAGGATTCTAATTTTGATGGATCATTCCGAGTTAGGTCTGGACTGATGATTTCCCAACTGGTACCACCATCCTCACTTACGTGTAAATGATTAGAAGCGGTGTACAGTCGCTTAGGGTTATGAGGAGAGAAGAAGATCGGGAAGTTCCATTGGAAGCGGTACTTCATACCCTCTGCCCCATACCCCATCGGGTTATCTGGCCAAACGTTGATCGCCTGTTCTTGTTTGGTACGGTGATTGACGCGAGTCAGATAACCGCCATAGCTACCACCGTATACAATGTCGTTGTCTGTAGGATCAATGGCAATATGAGCACTTTCACCACCAGCAGTAGGTTCCCAATCCCGTTCGCCGATATAGCGACCATCTGAACGGTGTGACACGCGAACCGTACTATTGTCTTGCTGGGCTCCGTAAATGCGGTACGGGAAGTGGTTATCTGTAGTTACGCGATAAAACTGCGCCGTCGGCTGATTGTAGTAAGTACTCCAGTTTTCACCAGCATCAAAACTCACCTGTGCACCACCATCGTCGGCGATAGCCATGCGTTGGTTGTCTTCTGGTGCGATCCACAAATCATGGTGGTCACCGTGTGGTGCATTGAAAGCTTTGAAGGTTGCCCCTCCATCAGTACTCTTGTGATAGCGTACGTTCATTACGTAGCAGATATTCTCGTCTTGCGTATCTGCATAGATGCGAGAATAGTACCAAGCTCTTTGGCGAAGGGCACGGCTATCGTTGATTTTCTTCCAGTTCTCGCCACCGTCGTCAGAACGATACACGCCACCTTTGGCGTTTTCAATAATTGCCCATACTCGATTGCTATTCACTGGAGAAACGGCAACACCACTAATACCCCAGGTACCACCTGGCAGTCCCTTGTTCGAGGAAATGTTAGTCCAGGTATCACCACCATCGATACTCTTCCATAATCCAGAACCTTCGCCACCACTATCCAGGCTATATGGTGTACGGCGAACACGCCAGGTAGAAGCGTAAATGATTCTTGGGTTGTTAGGATCGAGTAACAGGTCTACCGCTCCAGCATCTTCGTTTACAAACAAGATCTTTTCCCAATTCTTGCCGCCATCATTAGAGCGGTAAACACCTCTTTCTTCGCTGCTCTTGAACAGATCGCCCAAAACGGCAACATACACCAAGTCCGGGTTGTCAGGATGAATGCGAATTCGAGGAATGTGGCGTGATTCTGGTAAGCCCATGTGTTGCCAGTTCTTACCGGCATCTACTGTCTTGTACATTCCGTAACCGTAGGATACATTGCCCCGAACGGTTACTTCACCACCGCCTACATAAATAACGTTTGGATCTGCTTCGCTGACTGCTACAGCTCCCACTGAGCCTCCGAAATGACCATCGGAGATATTAGCCCAGGTTTGGCCGCCATCTGTAGTGCGCCAGACACCGCCACCTGTAGCACCGAAGTAATACAGATTGGGTTTGCCAGGAACACCAGTTACAGCGGCAGATCGTCCACCCCTAAAGGGGCCAATGGAACGCCACTCTAGGCTACTGAAATGGGTTTCGTCAATAGTTTGGGCACTGGAAAATTGTGGTGTCAGCATCCCCAAACACAATACTGTTAGGAGAAAGGATAGTTGTTTCAGCATTTTCTCGTTTACTAGTTTTGAAAAGTCTTTTAAGCCTTGTGCTGGTCTGGAGGGGTTATATTGAACTTAGAACTTGTCATATAACTTCTGACACTGCGAGTAGTAGCCAGACATGTTCTGAATCTCTAAGTTAAGGAAGTAGAAGAGGCTTAGTTCATTTTTGCCACTGAAATGCGCCGGATTACCGGCATATTGCAACCAAATAAATGAAAGGGTTCTTATTCTATTCCACAACTATTCTTGCTTACTCACAGGTGTAGTCAGTTGAGGGTAGTATAGATCATACCTTTAAAAACATGAGTCA